>CAXSEE010000023.1:0-34098 GCA_964235615.1 uncultured Acetobacteraceae bacterium
GGTCTCGTTCGAGGCTGCCTCCTTCGTGCCGGACCCGTTCCCCCAGGCCGCCGGCTTCGCGCCAGTCGGGGCTCCGGTCATGATGCTGGAAGGCCATGGCGAGGCGCTCCTGCAGGAGGTGAGCGAGCCGTCGGAAACCCATCTCGCCGGTCTGGCCGACACCCCGCGTAACGCCATGTGCCCGTGCGGGTCGGGACGCAAGTTCAAGCATTGCCACGGCAGGGCGGGCTGACAGGGAGCAGGCGGACATGGCCGGACATTCCCAGTTCAAGAACATCATGCACCGCAAGGGCGCGCAGGACGCCCGGCGGGCGCGCCAGTTCGCCAAGGTCATCCGCGAGATCACCGTCGCGGCCCGCTCCGGCCTGCCGGAACTGGCATCCAACCCGCGCCTGCGCACGGCGGTAGCGGCGGCGCGCGGGATCAACATGCCCAAGGACACCATCGACCGTGCCGTCAAGAAGGCGGCCGGCGCCGGGGCCGGTGACGATTACGTCGAGGTCCGCTACGAGGGCTACGGGCCGTTCGGCGTCGCGGTCATCGTCGAGACGCTGACCGACAACCGCAACCGCTCGGCCTCCGACGTGCGCGCCGCCTTTTCCAAGCATGGCGGCTCGCTGGGCGAGACCAATTCGGTGTCGTTCCTGTTCAGCCGTCTCGGGGTGGTGGACTACCCCGCCGCGGCGGCTTCCGAGGACGACATGCTGGAAGCGGCGATCGACGCCGGTGCGGCGAATGTCGAGAGCAGCGCCGAGCGGCATGAGGTGACCTGCGAGGTCGATAGCTTCTTTGCCGTGCGCGACGCGCTGGAAGCGCGCTTCGGGCCTGCGGAGGCGGCCAGGATCGACTGGCGCCCGGCGACCATGGTGACGCTCGACGAGGATCGCGGCACGACCATCCTGAAGCTGATCGACGCCCTCGAAGAGAATGACGACGTCCAGGCGGTCTATGCCAACTTCGACCTGCCCGACGCCGTGGCCGAGAAGCTCTCCGCCTGACACGGATCATCGGCATCGATCCCGGCCTGCGCTTCACCGGCTGGGGCGTGCTGGACGCGATGGACAACCGGCTGGTCTATGTCGCCGACGGGGTGATCGCGACCGACAGCGACGACAGCGTGCCGGACCGGCTCAAGATGCTGCATGACCAGTTGCAGGAGCTGTTCACCAGCTTCGCCCCGCGGGAGGCAGCGGTCGAGGAGACCTACGTCACCCGCAACGGCGCCACCACGCTCAAGCTCGGCTACGCGCGGGGTGTCGCTTTGCTCGCGCCCGCCCTGGCCGGCATCAAGGTCGCGGAATACGGCGCGATGATCGTCAAGCGCTCGGTCGTCGGCACCGGGGCCGCGACCAAGGACCAGGTCGAGATGATGGTGCGCCGCCTGCTGCCGGCCGCGGTGATCCGCCGCAGCGATGCGTCCGACGCCCTGGCGGTGGCGATCTGCCACGCCCACCATCGCGCCAGCAACATGCGCATCCTCGCCGGGACGCGGATGGCATGAGGCATGAGCCAAGGCAAGGGGCTTTGCCCCTCGACCCCACCAAGGGCGCGGCCCTTGGAACCCTTTCGAATCGGGGTCTGGGGCCTAAGGCCCCAGCGGGTCCAGGGCAGAGCCCTGGCCTTCCATGATCGCCCAGCTCACCGGTCTGCTGGTCCAGGTCGAAGCCGACCGCTGCGTCATCGATGTAAGTGGCGTCGGCTATCTGGTGCAGGCCAGCACGCGGACCATCGCCGCGTTGCCGCGCCCTCCGGAAGTGTCGCGCGTGCTGGTCGAGACGGTGGTGCGCGAGGATGCGATTTTGCTCTATGGCTTCGCCGACCCCGCCGAGCGCGACTGGTTCCGCCTGCTGACGACAGTGCAGGGGGTTGGTGCCAAGCTCGCGTTGTCGGTGCTGTCCGGCCTGTCGCCGCGTGACCTGGTGGGGGTGATCGCCACCGGCGACCGGTCCAGCCTGACCCGGCTGCCTGGCGTGGGTGCGCGCATTGCCGACCGGCTGCTCAGCGAGTTGCGCGACAAGGCCGGTGGCATGCCGACCGGCACAGGTGCTGTCATGGTTGCCCCGGCGATGGGCGGCGGCATCGAGGCGGACGCGCTGACCGCCTTGTCCGGTCTTGGCTTCCGCCGGCAGGAGGCCGCACCCGTGGTGCTGCGTATCCTCGAACGCCTGGGTGATGGTGCTGCACTGAACAACGTGATCCGGGACAGCCTGCGGGAGCTGGCGAAATGAGCGACGCGGGGTCGGAACGGACTATCGATGCGCGTCGCGCCGAGGAGGATGCGGGCGAGGCCAGCCTGCGGCCGCAGCATCTCGGCGAATTCATCGGCCAGAAAGCCACCCGTGAGAACCTCTCGGTCTTCATCCAGGCGGCCAGGGGACGCGGGGAGGCGCTCGATCATGTCCTGCTGCACGGCCCGCCCGGGCTGGGCAAGACCACGCTGGCCCAGATCGTCGCGCGCGAGTTGGGGGTCGGGTTCCGTGCGACGTCGGGTCCGGTCATCCAGCGTTCGGGCGACCTCGCGGCGATCCTGACCAACCTGCAGCCGCGCGACGTGCTGTTCATCGACGAGATCCATCGCCTGCAGCCGGCCATCGAGGAGATCCTCTATCCGGCGATGGAGGATTTCCAGCTCGACCTGATCATCGGCGAAGGCCCGGCGGCACGCTCGGTGCGTATCGACCTGTCGCCCTTCACCCTGGTCGCGGCGACCACCCGGGCCGGGCTGCTGGCGACGCCGCTGCGCGACCGCTTCGGCATTCCGCTGCGGCTGATCTTCTACACCCCGGAGGAGCTGCGGCTGATCGTCTCGCGTGGTGCGGAGAAGCTGCACTTCGCGCTGACCCATGACGGCGCCGAGGAGATCGCGCACCGGTCCCGCGGCACGCCGCGCATCGCGGGCAGGCTGCTGCGCCGGGTGCGCGATTTCGCCACCGTCGGGCGGAGTGCCGCGACACCGGTCGACCGCGCGCTGGCGGATGCCGCCCTGTCCCGGCTCGAAGTGGATAATCTGGGGCTGGACGCGATGGACCGGCGCTACCTGAAGCGCATCGCCGAGCATCACCATGGCGGTCCGGTCGGCGTCGAGACGCTGGCCGCCGCCCTGGCCGAGGCGCGTGACACGCTGGAGGACGTGGTCGAGCCATTCCTGATCCAGGAGGGACTGGTGCTGCGCACGAGCCGCGGCCGGATGCTGGGCGAGCGCGGCTGGAAGCATCTCGGGCTGGTGCCCCCTGCACGCCAGCCCGGCCAACTCGATTTGCTGGATGAGGGATGATCGATGCCGCGCCATGACATTGCGTTCCGGATCTATTACGAGGACACCGACGCCGGCGGCGTGGTGTATCACGCGAAATACCTTGCATTCGCCGAGCGCGGACGCACCGAGGCGATGCGCTCGCTGGGGGCGCCGGTATCCGACCTGCAGGCCGATTTCGGGTTGGGCTTCTTCGTCCGCGACCTGCAGATCCGCTACCGCAACCCGGTCCGCCTGGACGACCTGGTGACGGTGACGACCTGGCTGCGCAAGCTGAGCGGCGCGCGCCTGCGCATGCGGCAATCCATCACCGCCAGGGGTGCCGTCGCCGCCGACCTCGAGGTGGAGCTCGCCTGCATACGGGTGGCGGACCAGCGGCCGGCCCGCATTCCGCAGCTCTGGCGCGACGTGCTCGGCTGCCTGGTCAGCGCGGAGTCCGAACAATTCGTTTCATGATGGGACCCGGAGTCGCACTTCTGCTTTGGCAGCGAACCCTCTAAGGAAGTGCCGCCGGTTCAGTGAAACGAGCGGGACCGGATTTCTTGGGATTGCAGGGAGGCGCATTTGGATCGCGCGGTTGACGCCGTTAATCTTGGGGCTCAGGCCGCCGGGGATCTTTCGCTGTGGAGCCTGTTCATCCAGGCCTCGTTCGTCGTCAAGCTGGTGATGATCGGGCTGATCGCGGCCAGCGTCTGGGTCTGGGCGATCATCTTCGAGAAGACCATGTCGATGCGCCGCGCCAACAGGCAGGCCGGCGCCTTCGAGGACCGGTTCTGGTCCGGCGGCAGCCTCGACGACCTGTACGAGACCGAGGGTGCCAAGCCCGCGCATCCGATCGCCGCCGTGTTCGGCGCCGCGATGGGCGAGTGGCGGCGCTCGGCGCGGGTCAAGGGCATCGACCTGAGCCGTGGCAGCGTGCAGGAGCGGGTCGACCGGGCCATGGCGATCACCGTCACCCGGGAGATGGAACGGCTGGAGCGCTGGATGATCTTCCTTGCCTCGGTGGGGTCGGTGGCGCCGTTCGTCGGCCTGTTCGGCACCGTCTGGGGCATCATGCACGCCTTCTCGGCGATCGCGGCGATGCACAACACCAACCTGAGCGTGGTCGCTCCCGGTATCGCGGAGGCTCTGCTGGCCACCGCGATCGGCCTGGTCGCGGCCATCCCGGCGGTGCTGGCATACAACAAGATCAACTCGGACCTGTCGCGTTTTGCCGCCCGGCTGGAGGCGTTCGGCACCGAGTTCGGCGCAATCCTGTCGCGCCAGTCCGAAGAGAGGCTCTGAGCCATGGCCTTCTCTATGGGATCTGGGGGATCGGGGCGTCGCGGCCAGGGCCGTGGCCGCTACAAGCCGATGTCGGAGATCAACGTAACACCGATGGTCGACGTCATGCTGGTGCTGCTGATCATCTTCATGGTCACGGCGCCGCTGATGACCAGCGGCGTCAATGTCGACCTGCCCAAGACCAGCGCGCAGCAGGTCAGCAACGACACCAAGCCGATCACCGTGACCATCAAGGCGGACGGCTCGCTGTATCTGGGCGACGATGCGCTGACCACCGACGAGCTGGTCGCCAAGCTGCAGGCGGCCTCGCAGAATGATCCCTCGCACCGCATCTTCGTTCGCGGCGACGAGCATATCGACTACGGCCGGGTGATGGAGGTGATGGGCCGCATCACCTCGGGTGGCTTCACCCACGTCGCCCTGCTGGCCGAACAACCTGCCGGCGCGCAACCGGCCGGGCATTAGCCCGTCCGCATGGCCCCTGCGCGCCATCACCACGCCGATCCGCTGCTGCGCCAGGGCGCGTTCGTCTCCGGCGGGCTGCATCTGCTGGCGCTGCTGTCGCTGATCCTGGTGATGCCGGTGAGTAAGCCGCCGGAGCCGCCCGAGCAGCCCGCAATAGAGATGGAGTTCACCGGGCCGCCGGCCGCCTCGCAAAAGGCCAGCCATGCGACACCGAACCCGCGTCCGGTGGCGCCGGTGCCCAAACCGGCGCCGCCCAGTCCGGTGCCTCCGGAACATCTGCCGATCGAGGAGCCGCCTCCGCCACCCCCACCGCCGCCGCCCGCCCCGCCGCCGCCGGAAGCACCGCCGACCGTGATCCCGCCGCTGCCGCTGCCGCCAAAGCTGCAGGCTCCATCACCGTTGCCCGAGCCGGTGCGCGCGGCGCCGCCGCTGCCAAGCCCGCCAGTGCCGTCCCACACCGTCAGTCCGCCGACGCCCACGCCGGTGCCGGCTTTGCCGCGGATGACGTTGCCGTCGCACCTCACGCAGCCGAACCAAACCAAAAATGCCGTGCCGGACACGCACTCGCTGCTGGCGACGTTGGAGAAATTCAAGGCCGACCAGAAGCAGACCCACCCGCAGCACTCGCGGTCCAACCCGGACCAGGGCGGCGCGCCGGCCATGGGACGCGACATCACCGCCTCGCTCAGCGCGGGGGAGCAGCATGCGATCGGCGCTTCGGTCCGGCGCTGCTATTCCGAGGATACCGAGGCGCGCAACTACGCCCGGTTCCAGGCCCATATGACCGTGACCGTGGATGCGGCCGGAGAAGCCCGCGCGGTTGCATTCTCGGACGCGGATGCGCAGCGGATGGCGGCCGACCCATCCTTCCGAGCGCTGGCGGACAGGGCGCGCGCGGCGGTGATGAGCCCGCTTTGCGCCAAGCTGCCGCTGCCGCCCTCGCAGCTCGGACAGGTCCATCAGCTCAAATTCGTCTTCCGGCCCTGACTGGCCCGGACAAGGGAGAACCGCCCATGAACTCCATAATCACCGAGCGTGGCCTGAGCCGCCGCCACCTGATCGGCGGCTCCCTTGGCGCTGCCGTCACTGCCGCACCGCTGTCGGCCTTCGCCCAGGCCACGGCTCCGGCGTCCGCCACGAATGGGCCGGGTGCGGCCGAGATCACCGTCGACCAGGCGCATACCGCACCGATCCCGATCGCGATCCCGTCGTTCGGACCGGGCCTCGGCGACCAGATCAGCCAGGTGGTCAGCGACGACCTCTCCGGTTGCGGCCTGTTCCGCGTGCTGGGCGTCGCCGCTTCGGCCGGCACGGGTGCGACGCCCGATTTCGCCAGCTACAAGAGCCTCGGGGCACAGGCGGTGGCCAGCGGCAACGTCTCCGGCTCCGGCGCGCTGCGTGTCGAGTTCCGGCTGTGGGACGTGCCCACCGGCCAGCAGATCCAGGGCACCGCCTACACCGCCTCCGGAGCCAACTGGCGGCGTATCGCGCACAAGATCGCCGACGTGATCTACAGCCGGATGCTTGGCGAGAAGGGCTATTTCGACACGCGCATCTGCTACGTCGCCCGTTCCGGCAGCCGCGGCCACCAGGCGACGCGCCTGGCGATCATGGACCAGGACGGCGCCAACACGCGATACCTGACCAGCGGACGCTGGCTGGTGCTGACCCCGCGCTTCCACCCCGTCCGCGACCAGATCGCCTTCATGAGCTATGCCGACGACCGGCCGCGGGTCTATCTGCTGGATCTCGGCAGCGGTCGCGAGGAGGTGCTGGGCGCGTTCGAGGGCATCAGTTTCGCCCCCCGCTTCGCACCGGACGGCGGTTCGGTGGTGCTGTCGGCCACGCGCGGCGGCGGGTCCGACATCTACCGGGTCGACCTCGGCAGCCGGAGCGCGCACCAGCTCACCAACTCCGGCTCGATCGACACCAGCCCATGCTTCAGCCCGGACGGCGCGCAGATCGTGTTCAACTCGGATCGAGGCGGCTCGCCGCAGCTCTATGTCATGGGTGCATCCGGTGGAGCGGCCAGGCGGATCAGCTTCGGCGCCGGCCAGTATGGCTCGCCGGTCTGGTCGCCGCGCGGCGACGTGATCGCCTTTACCCGCATCGGCGGCGGCGGCTTCTCGGTCGGCGTGATGCAGCCGGACGGTTCCGGCGAGCGCATCCTGACCCAGGGCTTTACCGTCGAGAGCCCGACCTTCTGTCCCAACGGCCGCGTCATGGCCTATTGCCGGCAGAGTGCCGCCGGGGCAGGGGGTGCGGGTTTCGCCTCCAGCCTCGGCGTGATCGACACGGCAGGTTTCAACGATCATCTGCTGCGCACGCCAGGGGGTGCCTCCGACCCGGCCTGGTCGCCGCTGAACGGCTAGAGGATCCGCTAACTCATTGTCACGGCGCCACAGCACCCAAAAAAAGTTACAACGTAAAGCGTTCCGATGCGTTGCCGACTTGACCGGCACCGAAACGAGAAGGTAATCCCCCGGTACGTACTCGCGGCTTGGTGATCCTCGCATATGGATCGGTCGAGACCGGATGAGTGCCCGAGCCTTTCCTTTCTTGCACCGTCCCAGGATTACCGACCATGAAGATGAAGCTTATCAGCGCGTTCGGCCTGGCGGCGATGCTGGCTGCCTGCTCGGGTTCCCCGAATGCGAACACGGGTGCCGCCTCCGGCATGGGTGCCTCGGCGGCGCCGACCGGTACCGCGGCTCCGGGCAGCGAGGCCGACCTGGTCGCCAATGTCGGCGACCGCGTCTATTTCGCCCTGGCGGAGAACACGCTGTCGTCCGACGCCAAGTCGACGCTGGATCGCCAGACCAGCTGGCTCGCGCGCTATCCGCAGGCGAGCATCCAGCTCGCCGGCAATTGCGACGACCGTGGCACCGAGGAATACAACATCGCCCTGGGCGAGCGCCGCGCCAACGCCGCACGCGACTATCTGGTCGCCAAGGGTGTATCCGCCGCCCGTATCTCGACCATCTCCTACGGCAAGGATCGTCCCACGGCCACGGGCGACGACGACCAGTCCTGGCAGCAGAACCGCAACGCCATCACGATGGTGCGTTAGCCCTGGTGGGTTGAGGGCACCCTCGCCTACCCTTGCTCCCGTGCCATGCTAAGGTCGCCGCAATCAGGGAGACCCTAGTTCATGCGGCTTGCGACTACCGGCGTCATCGCGGCGCTGCTTGCCACTTGCCCGGCCCACGCGCAGATCGACAGTCGCGAGGCGATCTCGCTGCAGAACCAGATACTGGAACTGCGTCACGAGATGCAGCAAGGCGGCGGCAGTGGCAACGCCCCGACCGCACCGCCATTCACTTCCAGCCCACCGGCCGGCGGCCCCCAGGCTGCTGATGCGGCATCGGCCGCCGGGCTGACGCCGCAGTTGCTGGACCGTGTCTCGACCCTGGAAGAGCAGGTGCGTGACCTGCGTGGGCAGATCGACCAGCTCAACAACCAGGTGCAGCAGCAGAATGCGGCCCTCACCAAGCAGATCGGCGACCTGAACTTTGCCATCCAGCAAGGTCATCCGGCTGTTGCCGCTGCCGCACCGGCCGTAGCGCCGCCGCCGCGCCGCACGCCGGAGCTGACGCTGCAGCAGGGCAACGCCGCGTTGGGACGGCGGGATTACGCCGGCGCCCAGGCAGCCGCGCGAGAGGTCCTGGCCGGTCCGCGTGGTCCACGGCAGCTGGACGCGCAGTTCCTGCTGGCGCAATCGCTCGCCGGGCAGCGTCAGTATCAGCAGGCGGCGACGGCCTATTACGACGTCTATAACCGCGCGCCGCGCTCGGGGCGCGCGCCGGAAGCGCTCCTCGGCACAGCCAGTTCGCTGCTTGCGCTGGGTGACAAGACCGATACCTGCCAGGCGCTGCAGAAGCTGCATGTCGAGTTCCCGGCGCCGGCGCCGCGGGTGCATAGCGCGGCGGCGGCCCTGCACAGCCGCGCCGGCTGCCGCTGACACTGGTCTCCGAGGCCGAGTTTGCCGCCCTCATGGATCCCCTGGGTCCCTGGGCCGGCACCGGCCGGATCGCGGTTGCCGTCTCCGGGGGAGCGGACTCGTTCTGCCTGGCCATATTGGCGGCCCGATGGGCGGCAGGGCGCGGCATCGAGACACTCGGACTGGTGGTCGACCACGGCCTGCGCGCGTCCTCCACGCCCGAGGCGGAGCTGACCGCCGAACGTCTGGCCGCGCGCGGCATAGGCTCGCATATCCTGACGCTGGACGCCCTGTATCCTGGCGCCGCCCTGGCCGAGCGGGCAAGGACGGCACGCTACGCGGCGCTGACGGCCTGTTGCCGGGACGCCGGCATCGTCGATCTGCTGGTGGGTCATCATGCCGGGGATCAGGCGGAGACGGTGCTGATGCGCAGGCGCGCGGGCAGCGGCCCGGACGGGTTGGCCGGCATGGCGGACCTGGCCGAGACCAACGACCTGCGGCTGCTGCGCCCGCTGCTGGCCATCGCACCCGACCGGCTGCGCGGAACGCTGTCCGCACTTGGCCTGAAATGGGTGGAAGACCCGTCGAACCAGGATGTGCGTGCCCTGCGCACTCGCCTGCGTCACGAACTGGCCGATCCGGATGGGCAGCCAGGCTTGGCGGCAGGCCTGCTGGACGAGGCGGCCCACGAGGGGGAGCGTCGGATGGCTCGCGACATCGAGCAGGCCGGGCAGCTTGGCCTGGCGGCGATGCTGCGTCCGGAAGGCTTCGCCATATTGCCGCCTGGATTGGTGCCGGCGCGCGCGCTGGCGGCACTCATACGCACCATCGCCGGGGCTGCCTATCCGCCGATGCTCGAGCGCGTGGCCGCCCTGATCCGCAATCCGCGGCCGGCGACCCTGGCAGGCACCCAGTTGATGCCGGCGGGCAAGCTGGGTCCGGGCTGGCTGCTGCTGCGTGAGGCGGCGCAGGTAGGGGATCCGGTCGCGGCGGCGCCTGGCGCGCTGTGGGATGGACGGTTCCGCTTGCATGCCGACGCCAACGCTTTGCCTGGGGGCCTGATGATCGGGCGGCTGGGCGAAGATGCCGCGGCCGAACGATCGCGCACGGGATTGCCATCCGCTGTCCTGGCGGTGATGCCGACGCTGCGTGGTCCGGACGGCGCGCGGGCTGGCCAGGGCCACGAGCGCGGGTGGTTCAGCTTCGAGCCGGCCCAGCCTGCCACCCAGCAGCCGATTTTTGCGTGCTCGGTTACCAGGAGGTAACGGTTTCGAGATTAATAGGCTGCATGATCGGGGGTGTGCGGTGATACGCAGCATACTATGTAGGGTCAAGTTCGGATTATAGCCCCGCCCTCCAAAGGACGGGGAACCTCCCGCGGGTTTGGAAAAACAAGTGAAGATGAGCAATTTCGGCCGGAACTTGGCGCTCTGGGTCATCATCGCGGTGATGCTCGTGCTGCTGTTCAACGTCTTTCAGCCTGGCAGCAGTCAGCATGCCTCGCAGCAGCTCGCCTATTCCGACTTTATCGGCGACGTGAACGGTGGCCGCGTGCGGTCCGTCGTGATCCAGCAGCATAATGTCACCGGCACGCTGACCGATGGCACCAGCTTCGAGACCTATCTGCCGGAAGACCCGAACCTGGTCTCCCGCCTGACCGAGAAGGGCGTCGAGGTCGTCGCCAAGCCGGAAGACAGCGACGTCAATCCGCTGCTGCGCTACCTGCTGCAGTGGCTGCCGATGCTGCTGCTGATCGGCGCCTGGTTCTTCGTGATGCGCCAGATGCAGTCCGGCGGCGGCCGTGCCATGGGCTTCGGCAAGTCCAGGGCGCGCATGCTGACCGAGAAGCAGGGCCGCATGACCTTCGATGACGTCGCAGGCATCGACGAGGCCAAGGGCGAGCTGCAGGAAGTCGTGGAATTCCTCAAGGACCCGCAGAAGTTCCAGCGTCTCGGCGGCAAGATCCCCAAGGGCGTGCTGCTGATCGGACCCCCGGGCACCGGCAAGACCCTGCTCGCGCGTGCCATCGCCGGCGAGGCCAACGTGCCGTTCTTCACCATCTCGGGCTCGGACTTCGTCGAGATGTTCGTCGGCGTCGGCGCATCCCGCGTGCGTGACATGTTCGAGCAGGGCAAGAAGTCGGCGCCGTGCATCATCTTCATCGACGAGATCGACGCGGTCGGCCGCCATCGCGGCGCCGGCCTCGGCGGCGGCAATGACGAGCGCGAGCAGACGCTGAACCAGATGCTCGTCGAGATGGACGGCTTCGAGAGCAACGAGGGCGTGATCCTGATCGCCGCGACCAACCGTCCCGACGTGCTCGACCCCGCGTTGCTGCGTCCGGGCCGCTTTGACCGCCAGGTGGTAGTGCCGAATCCCGACGTGAACGGACGCGAGAAGATCCTGCGCGTGCATATGCGCAAGGTGCCTCTTGCCAGCGACGTCGAGCCCAAGGTGATCGCGCGCGGCACGCCGGGTTTCTCCGGTGCGGATCTCGCCAACCTGGTCAACGAGGCGGCGCTGCTCGCGGCCCGTCTCGGCAAGCGCACGGTGGCGATGCTCGAGTTCGAGAACGCCAAGGACAAGGTGATGATGGGCGCCGAGCGCCGCTCGCTGGTCATGAGCGAGGAGGAGAAGCGCCTCACCGCCTATCATGAGAGCGGCCATGCGCTCTGCTCGCTGTACGAGCCGGAGAGCGACCCGCTGCACAAGGTCACCATCATCCCGCGCGGCCGTGCCCTGGGCGTCACCTTCAGCTTGCCGGAGAATGACCGCCTGTCCGAGAGCCGCGCCTATCTGAAGGGCCTGCTGGTCAAGATCATGGGCGGGCGCGTCGCCGAGGAACTGATCCTCGGTGCGGACAAGGTCACCGGCGGTGCCTCGGGCGATATCAAGCAGGCCACACGCATCGCGCGGATGATGGTCACCGAACTCGGCATGAGCGACAAGCTCGGCATGATCGCCTATGGCGACAACAGCCAGGAGGTGTTCCTCGGCCACTCCGTGACGCAGAACAAGAATGTCTCCGAGACCACGGCGCGCGAGATCGAGGCCGAGGTCAAGGGGATGATCGACGCCGGCTACTACCGCGCCAAGGAGATACTGGTCGAGCATATCGACGAGCTGCATCTGCTGGCGGCTGGCCTGCTGGAATACGAGACCCTGTCCGGATCCGAAGTGCGGCAGATCCTGCGTGGCGAGAAGATTACCCGCGCTGTGGTCGACGACCCGATGCCGGACAACCGCCGCGCCTCGGTGCCGACCACCGGCGGCTTCCGACCCGATCCGGCGCCACCTCCGGGTGGGCTTGGTCCGGCGCCGCAGCCGGGCTGATCCGGAATATGAACGGCGGGGCTTTGGCTCCGCCGTAAGGCCAGGCTGGGCTCTGCCCAGACCCGCCAAAGGCCTTGGCCTTTGGAAACCAATTTATTCATATGATTGGATTCTCAAGGCTTCGCCTTGAGCGGGTCCAGGGCAGAGCCCTGGTATTTCTGGTATGAGGCATTGCAATTGCTCGAACCAATTGGGCTGCTGCATGGCACTCAGGCGCGCGATGCCATCCGCGAGGGCGCCGCACTCGCGCTACAAGGCGGTAGCTCGGCTTTCTGCCTGGTTCGGACGGCCGATGGCACCGTCCTTCCAGCGACCCGCATTCCCGAAGCATTGCAGGACGGGTTACGTCGCCTGGTCGAGGCTCCTCCCACTGCCGGATTGCCACCCGGGCCGCTGGTGATGGGCATCCTGAACGCGACACCGGACAGTTTCAGCGACGGCGGCCGGCATCTGGCGGTATCGGACGCGGTTGCTGCCGGGCTGGCGATGATCGCCGCCGGGGCAACGATCCTCGATGTCGGCGGCGAGAGCACGCGTCCGGGCGCCACGCCGGTCGACCCGGAGCAGGAGCAGGCGCGGATCCTGCAGGTCCTGGTCGGACTCCGGCACCAGGGCGCGCTGATCTCGATAGACACCCGCAACGGCTCGACCATGCGCGTAGCACTCGACGCCGGTGCCGACCTGATCAACGATGTCTCGGCGCTGTCGCATGATCCGGCCGCGGCGGCGCTGCTGGCGGCCTATGACTGCCCGGTGGTGCTGACGCATAGCCGCGGCACCCCGGCCACGATGGCCGGCCTCGCGCAGTATGACGATGTCGCCGCCGAGGTCGTGCAGGAGCTGGAATGGCGGATCGCCCATGCCGTGCAGTCCGGCATCGCCCGCTCGCGCCTCATCGTCGATCCGGGGATCGGTTTCGCCAAGAACGCGGCGCAGAACCTGGAACTGCTGCGACGCCTGCCGATGCTCGCCAATCTCGGCTGCCGCGTCCTGCTCGGGACCTCGCGGAAAGGCTTTATCGGACAGGTTGCCGGCGTTCCATCTGCTGCCGATCGCGATCCCGGAAGCATCGTATCGGGTCTGCCGGCGTTGGCATTGCCAGGATGCATCCTGCGTGTGCATGACGTGCCGGCCATGATGCAGGCGTCTCGGCTCTGGCAGGCCATGCAGGGCTGAGCTAGGTCTGGCCGCTTGCAAGGTCTGGCCGCTTACAAGGTCTGGCCGCCTGCAAGTCGGTTGGGCCGTTACAAGAAGAGCGGAGCCGTGGAGGTAGCCGGGATGACCATGACCAGAAAACTATTCGGAACGGACGGCATCCGCGGGACTGCCAACAGCGAGCCCATGACGGTCGAGATCGCGCAGAAGCTCGGTCAGGCGGCCGGGCTGCGCTTCCGCCGCGGCACGCACCGGCATCGCGTCGTGCTCGGCAAGGACACCCGCCTGTCGGGCTACATGATCGAATGCGCGCTGGTGTCGGGTTTTCTTTCGTCCGGCGTGGACGTGACCCTGGTCGGGCCGCTGCCGACGCCCGCCATTGCCATGCTGACGCGCAGCCTGCGTGCCGATCTGGGCGTCATGATCTCCGCGTCGCACAACCCGTACGAGGATAATGGCATCAAGTTGTTCGGCCCCGACGGGTTCAAGCTGTCCGACGAGGCCGAGGTCGAGATCGAGCTGCTGATGCGCGCCGATCTCGCCGGCCAGCTTGCCGCACCGGATGCGATCGGCCGTGCCTCGCGCCTGAACGATGCCGCCGGACGCTATGTCGAGAGTGCCAAGTCCTCCTTCTCGCGCGGGCGCCGGCTCGACGGCCTGCGCATCGTCGTCGATTGTGCCAATGGCGCCGCCTATCGCGTGGCGCCCACGGCCCTGTGGGAACTGGGCGCGGAAGTGGTCCAGCTCGGCTGCGCGCCGGACGGGCTGAACATCAACCAGGGCTGCGGTTCGACCCAGCCGGCCGCGCTGAGTGCATCGGTGCTGGAGCATCGCGCCGATCTAGGCATCGCGCTGGACGGGGATGCCGACCGGCTGGTGATCGCCGACGAGCGTGGCTTGCTGATCGACGGCGACCAGATCCTCGCCCTGATCGCGCAATCCTGGAACGAGAGCGGCCGGCTGGCCGGTGGCGGCGTGGTGGCGACGGTGATGTCCAACATGGGGTTGGAGCGGCTGCTGGAGGGCATGGGCCTGTCGCTGGAGCGCACCGCCGTCGGCGACCGCTACGTGGTCGAGCGCATGCGCGAGGTGGGCATGAACCTGGGCGGCGAGCAGTCCGGCCACATGGTGCTGTCGGACTTCGCGACCACCGGGGACGGGCTGATCGCCGCCCTTCAGGTGCTGTCGGTGCTGGTCGAGCGCGGCCGTCCGGCCAGCGAGGTCTGCCGCATGTTCGAGCCCTTCCCGCAGAAACTGCGCAACGTGCGCTTCAGCGGCCGTTCCCCATTGCATGACGCCGGCGTGATCGAGGCGCGCCTCTGGGCCGAGGACCTGCTCGGCAGATCAGGCCGCCTGCTGTTGCGCGAGAGCGGCACCGAGCCGCTGGTCCGGGTGATGGCCGAGGCGGAGGATGCCGCCCTGGTCGACCGGGTCGTGGACCAGCTCTGCGTCGCCATCGGTCACGTGTCGGTGGCGGCTTGATGCAAACAAAGGGGCGCGTGCTGGTCATCGCCGGCAGCGATTCCGGCGGGGGCGCCGGCATACAGGCCGACATCAAGACCATTACCGCTCTCGGCGGCTATGCGATGACCGCGATCTCGGCCCTGACGGCGCAGGACACGCTAAAGGTGCATGGCGTGCTGCCGGTGCCGGTGGATTTCGTGCGCCTGCAGATCGATTGCGTGCTGGACGATCTCGGCGCGGACGCCTTCAAGAGCGGCTTGCTCGACCGCGCCGAGGTCATCGCGATGGTCGCCGAGCGCATCGCGGACCGGCCCGGCCTGCCGTTCGTGCTGGATCCGGTGATGGTGACCACCAGCGGCGACTGGTTCATGCCGGAGGATGCGGTGGCCAGCCTCAAGCGCAGCCTGGTGCCGCTCGCCACCCTGCTGACGCCGAACCTGCCGGAAGCCGAGGTGCTGGCCGGACGCAAGATCCACAGCCTGGCCGAGATGCATGACGTCGCCCGCCAGCTGCTCACCCTCGGGGCGCCCGCGGTGCTGCTGAAGGGCGGACATCTGCCGGGGGACGAGGTGGTCGACCTGCTGGCAACCGAGGAGGGCATCGAGGCCTTCAGCGCGCCGCGCATCGACACCCGGCACACCCATGGCACCGGCTGCACGCTCGCGAGCGCCATCGCCACGGGTCTCGCGCAGGGCATGAGCCTGCGTGACGCGGTCCTCCGGGGGCGGGCCTATGTGCGGCGCGCCATGGAGCGGGCGCCGGGCTATGGCGGCGGCCACGGCCCGCTGGATCATGGCGTGACCTTCGATCCGACTCTGCTCGACGGATAATGCCGCTCATCGCGCGGCTCGTGCTGGCGATGTTGCTCGCGCTGGGTGGCTGCAGCGCCGGCGGCCCGGACAGTTGCAAGATCAATCGCCTGGTCGACCTGCCGCTGCTGTCCGGAGGCAGGCTGCCGGCGCTGGAAGCCTCCCTCGATGGCCGGGAGGTGGTGTTCTACATCGACACCGGCGCCTCCACCTCGATCCTCACGCCGACTGCCGTCGAGCGTTTCGGCCTCTACGGCGACTCCGATCACAGGATGCTGCTGCGTGGCATCGGGGGCGAAGTCATGGCGCCGATCGTGAAGGTCCATCGCCTCGTTCTCGGCAACGGCCTGGTCCGCGACATCGAGCTGCCGGTCGCCGGTAACCTCGGCGGCGACGTGCAGGGCATCCCGGTGCTGGGTCTGTTCGGCGCCGACTTCCTGTCCAACTACGATGTCAATATCGACCTGCCGCATCATCATTTCGCCATGTACGACCTGCGAAATTGCGGCACCAACCTGCGGCCGCTCGACGATCCCTCCTTCGACGTGCCATTCCGCCTCGATCAGACCAAGATCCTGCTCGGGGTGAAACTCAACGGCACGGCCATGACGGCGGTCCTGGATTCAGGCGCCATGGGCACGCTGGTGGCCCAGGACGACGCCCGGCGTGCCGGCGTGACATCGGCGGCAATGGCAGGCGACCGCTACGGGCACGCCATGGGCATCGACGAGAACCGGGTGGCCATGCACCTGCACCGGTTCGGCAGCCTGGAGATCGGGTCCGAGACGATGCGCAACTTCCCTTTCGCGGTCGGCGATGTCGATGAAACGCTGCTGGGCGACGACTTCCTGCGTTTCAACGAGGTCTGGATTTCCTATCCGCTGCAGCGCCTGTTCATCCACCCGGTCCTGAAGCAGCCGGTGGCGAGATAGCGGCGCGACGCCGTTCGATGCACCAGATCGCGAAGGCCTGGATCAGGGCGGCTTCCTTGAGGCTGTCGAAACGGCCCGAGGCGCCACCGTGCCCCGCTTCCATGTTGATGCGCAGCAGGATCGGATCTTCTCCGGTGGTCATGTCGCGCAGTTTCGCAACCCACTTGGCCGGCTCCCAATAGGTGACGCGGGGGTCCGACAAGCCGCCCAGCGCCAGGATCGCCGGATAGGCCTGCGCCCGCACGTTGTCGTAGGGCGAGTAGCTGGAGATCAGCGTGTAGGCGGCCTCGTCCTCGATCGGGTTGCCCCATTCGGGCCATTCCGGCGGCGTCAGCGGTAACGAGACGTCGGACATGGTGTTGAGCATGTCCACGAACGGCACCTGGGCCACGACGCCGGCGAACAGGTCGGGCCGCAGGTTGGCGATCGCTCCCATCAGCAGTCCGCCCGCCGACGCGCCGTGTGCCACGATCTGCCCGGCGCTTACGTGACCGGTGGCGATCAGATGCTCGGCGCAGGCGACGAAGTCGGAAAAACTGTTCGGCTTGTGCGGACCGCGACCGTCGAGGAACCAGCCCCAGCCTTTCTCCGAGCCGCCGCGGACGTGGGCCACGGCGTAGATCCAGCCGCGGTCGACCAGGCTCAGATGACGGGTCGAGAAGTTCGGCTGGATGGCATGGCCGTAGGAGCCGTAGCCGTAGAGCAGCAGGGGCGCGGTGCCGCCCGCGGGGATGTCGGCGCGCATCAGCAGCGTGATCGGCACGGAGGCTCCGTCGGCCGCGGCGGCATGCAGGCGCACCGCCCGATATAGCGACGGATCATGCCCGGACGGGATCTCCTGCGTCTTGAGCAGGCGTCGCGAACGCTGCTCCATGTCGTACTCGTACCATTGCCGCGGCGTCGTCGGCGACTGGTAGCTGTAGCGCAGCATCGCCGTGTCATGCTCCAGGGCGCCATCGAGGCCGAGCAGGTAGGCTTCCTCATCGACCGCGATCTGGTGGGTCTCGTCGTTCCGGCCGGTGATGACGATGACATTGTTGGCCTCGAACCGCTCGACCCGCACCAGGT
Source organism: uncultured Acetobacteraceae bacterium (assembly GCA_964235615.1). GTDB lineage: Bacteria > Pseudomonadota > Alphaproteobacteria > Acetobacterales > Acetobacteraceae > Lichenicoccus. The sequence goes on from CAXSEE010000023.1 coordinate 17,704, forward strand.
GATCGCGAAAGGCGCTGGCATGGACGATGAAATGTCCGGGCCGGTGCGGGACCCACTCCCGCCAGTTCTCGCGCGACGGGTCCGACGCCGGAGCCTGCATCAGCTTGAAGTCGGTGGCGCCATCGAGGTTGGTGCGTATGATGAAGCGGTCCTGCCAATGCGACAGCGAGTAGCGGATGCCCTTCTCGCGCGCGGCCACCAGGCGCGGCGGCGATGTCGGGTCTGAGGCCGGGATCAGCCAGGTCTCGCTGGTCTCCTGGTCGCCGCAGGTGATGCTGATCCAGGCGCGCGAGGCGGACGTGCCGACGCCGATGAAGAAGCCTGGATCGTGTTCCTCATAGACCAGCACGTCGCTGCCGCCGCGTGCCGGACGGCGATAGATCCGGGTCGGGCGGCCATGGTCGTCGCGGAACACCCAGAACAGGTGCTGGCTGTCCGGCGAGAAGGTGAAATCGCCGCTCGCGCTCTCGACCGCATCCTCCAGCAGCAGACCGGTCTCCAGATCCTTGACGCGTATCCGGTAGACCTCCGAGCCCTGTGCATCCTCGGCATAGGCGAACAGCCGGTGGTCGGGGCTGTGCTGGGCGTCGGCCACGACGAAATAATCATGGTCCCTGGCCAGCGCATCGACATCGAGCAGGATCTGCTCGTCCTCGCCGCCGTCGCGCGCGCGCCGCGCATGGATCGGTTGTTCGGCACCGGGTGCGTAGCGGGCGTAATACTCCCAGGTGCCGTCGGGCAGGGGCGGGGACATCTCGTCGGGTTTCAGCCGCCCCTTCATCTCGGCCAGGATCGACGCCTGCAATGCCTCGGTCGGGCGCAGCATGTCGGCGGTATAGGCATTCTCGGCGCGGAGGTGGGTCGCGATGTCCTCGCGCAGCGCTGCCGGATCGCGCAGCACGCGCTGCCAGTTCTCGTCCTTCATCCAGGCATACTCGTCGGTGCGGACATGCCCGAGTTGCTCGATCCGGACAGGGCGCTTGGCGGCGATGGGACGTTCCATGTGACGAGATCCTACTTTGCCAAGCCCTTAATCCATCTGCAGAGGGGCGGTCACTCTGTTTCCTTCGGCATCATCTTAGGAAGGGAAGAACTGGATAGCACGTCCAGGTGTGCGTACTATCCACACATGCCAGCGCGCGGGGCGCGGGCGCATGAGAGGAATGCCTCACATGATCGAAGCCAACGGGTCACCGGAATACATCGAGTTCATTGCGAAAATCCGTAACATGAACGAGGAAACCGAGACGTTCGTCGCTGAGCAGCACAAGCTGCGGGCCGAGGGCGACAAGTTCCGTTGCGACCGCTTCTTCGCCCCGGTTACGGTATTCGCGGCCGTGATCGCCGGTGCTGTTTCCGCCACTCTGCCCCCGCTCATCAAGCTATGGCTTGGTGGCCATCTGTGACTGGTGAACGCCTCAAGGAGTGTCTTCGGGCATTCCACTGGAGCAAGCGCGGTTTGGCCGTAATCCTGGGTACGCACGAGACCAGAGTTCGACGTTGGGCGGATGGCAGCCAAGCCGTGCCGCCGCGCGTGGCCGCATGGCTCGATGCGTCAGCGCGTTCGCTCGAGGCAGAACCGCTTCCAACCGGCTGGAATCAGCGCGCCGCATGACAGGCATAGCCAGCCAAAGTCTCTCGGGCAAGACCGGCACCGCCATATGTCGGCAGTTGTAAATCTGGCCCGGCAGCAGCGGCTGCCCATCCACAACCGGCGACGAGCATATGCACACACCGCGTGGCATTGCCTTTCGCGACGCTCTCACGTTGGCATCGCGCAACGTCTTCCAGATGAAGCGCATGCAGCCGATTTGCGTTGCCCACGTCAGGTTCGGCGAGCTTCGTGATTATGTCGAGCAGCGGGAAAGCAGTCTTAACCTGAGTTCAGCGTCCGCAAGGCGTCGTTGCGGCCGAACAACGCCAGCAGCACCGAGACCGCCTGACCACGTTGCGAGGCCAATTCCGGGTCGCGGTCCAGCAGCATCTCCGCATCCTGCCAGGCCAGGCGCAACAACTCGTCGAAGCGCGGGCCCGCCGCCAGCCGGAAGCCGGGCAGGCCGGATTGGCGCTTGCCCATCAGGTCGCCGCCGCCGCGCAGCCGGTAGTCCTCGTCGGCGATCAGGAAGCCGTCCTCGGTGTCCCGCAGCATGGTCAGGCGCTCGCGGGCGTTGCCGGTGAGCCCATCCTCGTGCAGCAGCAGGCAGTAGCTCGCCGCGGCGCCGCGCCCGACACGTCCGCGCAACTGGTGCAGCTGCGCGAGGCCGAACCGCTCGGCATGCTCGACCACCATCACCGTGGCACTCGGGACATCGACCCCGACCTCGATCACCGTGGTCGCCACCAGGATGCGCGTGCGTCCGGCGGCGAACTCGCCCAGCGCCGCCTCGCGCACCGCGATATCCTGCTGGCCATGGGCGAGACCGACGGTGCCGGCACCGAAGCGTTCGCTCAAGCTGCGGAAGCGGTCCTCGGCTGCCCGGACGTCGAGCAGCTCGCTCTCGTTGACGAGCGGGCAGACCCAGAACACCTGGGCGTCGCCGGCCAGCGCCCGGCCGATGCCCGCGATGACCTCCTCGATCTGGCTGAGGCCATGCAGGGTGGTGCGTATCGGCAGGCGGTTGGCCGGCTTCCGGTCGAGCCGGCTGACCTGCATCTCGCCCCATTGCGTCAGCAGCAGCGTGCGCGGGATCGGCGTCGCGGTCATCACCAGTATGTCGGTCATCTCGCCCTTGTCGCCCAGCATCAGCCGCTGCTCGACGCCGAAGCGGTGCTGCTCGTCGATCACCGCCAACGCGAGGTCGGCGAACCGCACGCCCTGCTGGAACAGCGCGTGGGTGCCGACCGCGAGCTTGACGTCGCCGCGCGACAGCAGCGTGCGTGCATGACGGCGGGGGGCGCCCTTGATGCTGCCGGTCAGCAGGGCCACCGGGATTGGCGACAGCCGTGAGAGAGTGTGGTGATGCTGGCGGGCCAGTATCTCGGTGGGCGCCATCAGGGCCGCTTGCGCGCCGGACTCCGCGGCGCGGAGCATGGCCAGCACCGCGACCAGCGTCTTGCCGGAGCCGACGTCGCCCTGCAGCAGCCGCAGCATGCGCCGCGGGGCGGCGAGGTCGGCGTCGATCTCGGCCAGCGCGCGTCTCTGCGCCTCGGTCGGCGTGTGCCCGAAGCGCTGCAGCAGTTGCGTGCGCAGCGTGCCTTCGCGGGTCAGGGCGCGTCCTGGCCGTGCCCGGCTGCGTCGGCGGGCACGGCCGGTAGAGACTTGGCTCGACAGCAGCTCGTCGCAGGCGAGGCGGTTGCGGGCGCGGTCGCGCGCGAGTGCGAGCGCTTCCGCCTCGGACAGGGCCGGGTCGTGGCGGAGTGCCTCGGATGGAAAATGCATCAGCCGCAAGGCGTCCGCGAAGGACGGCCAGAGCTCGCGCCGGAGCACCGATGCATCGTGCCATTCCGGCAAGCCCGGCAGACGCTCGAACGCGCCACGCAGGGCGGAAGCCAGCACGCGCGGCATCAGGCCCGTGGTCAGCGGCCAGACCGCCTCGATCAGCGGGATGGTGGCGGCGCGTTCGATGGGTACCAGATGGTCCGGATGCGCCATGCTGAGGCGGCCGTTATAGTCGTCGAGCTTTCCCGAGACGACGATCCGGCTGGACACTGCCAGGGCACGTGCCTGGTGAGGACTGAAGAACACCAGTTCCGCTCGGCCGGTGCCGTCGTTCACCAGGACCCGCCAGGGCTGCCTCGGCCGCGCCGGCCGCTCGATGCTCTCCACCGTCACCTGGAGGGTGGCGATCCGCCCGGCCTGCGCATCGACCAGATGCGGCCGGTAGCGACGGTCGATTAGCCCCTCCGGCAGATGGAACAGCAGGTCGAGCAGCCTGTGCCCGCCGACTGCCCGGACCAGCAGGGCCGCCAGGCTGGCGCTCAGCCAGGTCAGGCTGGTGATCGGCGCCATCATCGGGGCCAGCAGCTTGTCCGGGTCGCTTGCGGGGACGGCAGGATCAGGCAGTTGTGTCACGCTGTTGGAGTTTTCCGGGCAATGGGCTGACATGCTGGGGGTGCGCGGCTATATGACAGCCCTCGCCATGGAGCCAGACCTCATCCCCCCTGACGCACCCGCTCCCACTCCTGCCTCGGCAGCCGATGATACAAGGCGTCGGCGGATCCTGTTCCGCGCCACGCATCGTGGTACGCGCGAGACCGATGTCCTGATCGGCGGTTTCGTCAGCGCCGGCCTGGCCGGATTCAGTCCGGAGGAGCTCGACCAGCTCGAGGAGGTGATGGAGCTGCCCGACGTCGACCTCGCCGACTGGCTGACCGGCCGCCAGCCGATCCCCGCCGTGTCCGACAGCCCGATGCTGCGGCGGATCGAGCAGGCGGCTCAGATAACCGCTGTCGAGTCGCGCCGGGCGAGGATCGAGGGTTGAGTGCGGATGGCGTAGTACCTTCAAGCATGACCGCCGGCGCCACGCCGGTCTGGGGCGTGCCGGAAGGCTTCGACGCCCTGCTGCTCAGCCGACGGCTCGCCGAGCATGACGGACCCCTGTTGCACGTGGCCCGTGACGATACGGCACTCGCCCGTATCGCCGACCTGCTCGGCTTCTTCTCGCCTGAGGCCGAGATCCTCCGCTTCCCGGCCTGGGACTGCCTGCCGTACGACCGTGTCTCGCCCAATCCCGGCATCGTCTCCGAGCGGGTCGCGACCCTGACCCGGCTGCTCGAAGCCCCGCCCGGCCGGCGGATCGTGCTGACCACGGTCAACGCACTGGTGCAGCGGGTGCCGCCGAGAGCCGCCTTCGAGGGCGCGTCGCTGAGCATCCGGACCGGCGAGAGCCTGGACTCCGAGTTCCTGATCGAGCTGCTCGTCGCCAGCGGCTACGGCCGTGCCGACACTGTGATGGAGCCGGGCGAGTTCGCCACGCGCGGCGGCATCTTCGACATCTATCCGTCCGGCGAGAGCGAGCCGGTGCGGCTCGATTTGTTCGGCGACGAGGTCGAGAACATCCGCCATTTCGATCCCTCGACGCAGCGCTCCACCGGCAAGCGTGACAGCCTGGTGCTGCGCCCGGTCGCGGAGATGAGCTTCGATGCGGCCAGCGTGTCGCGCTTCCGCACCGGCTGGCGCGAGTATTTCGGACCCGAGGCGGCGAGCGACCCGATCTATCTCAGCGTCTCGGACCAGCGCCGGCACGGCGGCATCGAGCATTGGCTGCCCCTGTTCCACGACCGGCTGGAGACGCTGATCGACTATCTGCCGGGCGTGTCTGTCAGTCTCGACCATCAGGTTGACGAGGTGCTGTCCGCGCGCCTGGAGATGATCGCCGATCATGCCGAGGCGCGCACCCTGCCGGCTCGGGAAGGCGAGGTGCCGTATCGTCCGCTGCCGCCTGGGCTGCTCTATCTCGACCGCGCGGATTGGCAGGACATGCTGTCCGGGCTGCCATTGCTGTCGTTCAACCCGTTCAGCAAGCCCGATGGTGCGGCCGGGATCGACGCCGGAGGACGTCCCGGCATCCTGTTCGCCCGCTCGCTGCCGGCCGCCTCGCGCGAAAATGTGTTTGCCATGCTGCGCGACCAGACCGTGCAATGGGCGAAGACGCAGCGTCGGCGCACCGTCGTCGGCGCCTGGACCCGTGGCTCCCGCGAGCGCATCGGCACCTTGCTGCGCGACAATAAACTGCCCACCGAGGTGGTCGAGAGCTGGAGCGACGCCCGCCGCCTCAAGCCCGGCACGGTCGGGCTGCTGACCCTGGCGCTGGAGCGCGGCTTCGTCGCCGACGACTTCGCGCTGGTGTCCGAGCAGGACCTGCTCGGCGAGCGCATCTCAAGGCCGCCGCGAAAGCGCAAGCGGGCCGACCAGTTCATCGCCGAAGCGACCGAGATCGCCGAGGGCGACCTGGTGGTGCATCAGGATTACGGCATCGGCCGCTATGACGGGCTGGAGACCATCGGTGTCGGAACGGCTCCGCATGACTGCCTGCGGCTGATCTATGACGGCAGCGAGAAACTGTTCCTGCCGGTCGAGAATATCGAGTTGCTGAGCCGCTTCGGCAGCGAGCAGGCCGGCGTGGCGCTGGACAAGCTGGGCGGCGCTTCCTGGCAGTCCCGCAAGGCGCGCATGAAGCAGCGCATACGCGACATGGCTAGCGAACTGATCCGGGTTGCCGCCGCCCGCCAGTTGCGCGAGGCGCCCTCGCTGGCGCCGGCGGAGGGCGAGTGGGACGAGTTCTGCGCCCGCTTCCCGTTCGTCGAGACCGAGGACCAGACGCGGGCGATCGCCGACGTGCTGGAGGACATGTCCGCCGGACGCCCGATGGACCGGCTGATCTGCGGCGACGTCGGCTTCGGCAAGACCGAGGTCGCGTTGCGCGCCGCCTTCGTCGCCGCCATGGCCGGCACCCAGGTCGCGGTGGTGGTGCCGACCACGCTGCTCGCGCGCCAGCATCACCGCACCTTCTCCGCGCGCTTCGCCGGACTGCCGATACGCGTCGAGCAGCTCAGCCGAATGGTCACCGCGAAGGATGCGCTGGCGGTCAAGAAGGGCCTCACCGAAGGCCACGTCAACATCATCGTCGGCACGCATGCGCTGCTGGCCAAGGGCATCGAGTTCTCCGACCTCGGCCTGCTGATCGTCGACGAGGAGCAGCATTTCGGCGTCGCGCACAAGGAGAAGCTCAAGGCGCTGCGCGAGGACGTGCATGTGCTGACGCTCAGCGCCACGCCGATCCCGCGCACCCTGCAGCTCGCGCTGACCGGCGTGCGCGAGATGAGCCTGATCGCGACGCCGCCCGCCGACCGTCTCGCGGTGCGCACCTTCATCATGCCGTTCGACAGCGTGGTGGTGCGCGAGGCCCTGCAACGCGAACGTTTCCGCGGCGGTCAGGTGTTCTGCGTGGTGCCGCGCATCGAGGACCTCGCCCGCGTCGGCGCCCGCTTGCAGGAGATCGTGCCGGAGGCGCGCATGGTCGAGGCGCACGGCAGGCTCGCGCCGACCGAGCTGGAACGGGTGATGACCGAGTTCAGCGACGGCAAGTACGACATATTGCTCTCGACCAACATCGTCGAGAGCGGGCTCGACATGCCGTCGGTGAACACGCTGCTGATCCATCGCGCGGACATGTTCGGCCTCGGCCAGTTGTATCAGCTTCGCGGGCGCGTCGGACGCGGCAAGCAGCGCGGCTATGCCTATCTCACCTGGCCGCAGAACCATCGTTTGTCTCCGGCGGCCGAGAAGCGCCTGGAGGTGATGCAGACGCTCGACCAGCTCGGCGCCGGCTTCACCCTGGCCTCGCACGATCTCGACCTGCGCGGTGCCGGCAATTTGCTCGGCGACGAGCAGTCGGGCCATATACGCGAGGTTGGCATCGAGCTGTATCAGCAGATGCTGGAGGATGCGGTCGCCGACCTGCGTGTTCAGAAAGGACGCCGAAAAGCCGAGGATCGTGACTGGACCCCGAACATCGTGCTCGGCCTGCCGGTGCTGATCCCCGACACCTATGTGCCGGAGTTACCGGTGCGTCTGGGATTATACCGGCGCATCGGCGCGCTGAGCTCCGATGCCGAGACCGAGGCGATGGCGGCGGAACTGGTCGATCGTTTCGGACCTCTGCCGGACGAGGTGGAGAATTTGCTGCAGGTGGTGACGCTGAAGCGCCAGTGCCGCAGCGCGGGCGTGGAGAAGTTGGAAGCCGGGCCGAAAGGCATGGTGGTGCAGTTCCGCGGCAACGCGTTCGCCAACCCGGCCGGACTGATCGCCTGGATCGGCAAGGGTATCCAGCAGGGCATGCGCCTGCGCCCCGACCACAAGCTCGCGATCCTGCGCGAGATGACCACGTCGCAGCGCATCCTGCAGGCACGAGCCATCGTCGATGACCTGGACCGGCTGGTGCGACAGGCGGCGTAAAGCATCAGGCTGGGGCGGCATGGGCTCCTACAGGGTGAGAGCCAGCCTCAAGCTGCCCCGCAGTACCTCTGTGACCTGAAGCCGGTCCGCGCGTGGCAAGCACCCAATCCGTTCGGCGTCGCCGGCCTCGATCGTGGCGACCTTTGCGGGACGCACGACCGATGGCGCGGGAAGGCCTGCTTCAGCCAGGTCCGAGATAGCAACATCCCCCAGCCAGCCGCGGTTGCCGGCGCTGGTAACCATCAGCACCCAGAGCAGGTTGGGCCCGCCTTGAGCATACGGAGTCGCGACCACCAGAGCCGGGCGACGCTGTTGCACCGGACGGTTGGTATAGGGGAACGAGACCTTCACCAGGTCCCATACCTTACAGGCCGCCATAGGCCTCGGCGTCGGCCGGGCTATCCCATTCGGCAAAGGTCCTGAACGGATCGTCGGCCGCTGCGTCCGGTCGAACTCGGGTCAGCACCACGCGGCCGGCCTCTATGACATACGCGATCTCGTCGCCTTCGCGCAGTTGCAAGGCAGCCCGCACTGGCTGCGGGATGGTCGTCTGCGCTTTGCTGGTCAGCCGGCTGGTAATCATGAGTCATAATGTAAGGAAAATCCTTACATGGCAAGCTCTCCCAAGGGTATCTACGCCGGCAACCGCTCCGCCTCGACGGCGAGGGCCGGGTCGCGTTGCAGTTCCTGTCCGGTCGGGCATAGATCCAGCAATGGACAGCGCGCACAGGCCGGCTTGCGATAGAAGCAGCAGCGCTGGCCATGCAGCATCAGCACCTCGTGGTTGTCGTAGACTTTTTGGGCATCCCAGTCGGACGGCAGCTGGGCCGCGAGCACACGGTGCGACGGCCCTACCGGCAGGCCCGACGGGATCAGGCCGGTGCGCGCCGCGACACGATGGTGGTGGCTGTCCACCGGCAATGCAGGACGGCGCAGCACGCTGAAGCTGAGCACCGCGGCACTGGTCTTCGGACCGATGCCGGGCAGCCGTTCCAGCCAGGCGCGTGCCTCCTCCACGGGAACGTCTGCGAGGAAATCAAGCGATAACGCCCCGATCTCGGCCTGGATCGCGCGCAGGATCGCCTGGATGCGCGGCGCCTTCTGCTCCGGCCAGGTGACGCGGACGATCGCCTCCTGGACCTCGCCCACCGGCGCCGTGACCACATCGGCCCAATCAGGGAAGCGTGCCCGCAATGCCTTGAAGGCGGCGCCGCTGTCGGCGTTGCGGGTGCGGTGGGAGAGCAGGGAACTGACCAGCTCGCTGAGCGGGTCCATGGCATGGAAATAGGCGATCGGACAACCATAGGCGCCGCATAGCCTTTTGTGGATCTCCAGTGCCTTCTCGTTCAACTCCATCGCGCCGCAACGCGAGGTGCGGCTACCGGTTCAACTCAATTACTCAACGCATCGGGATCGGCACGTTGTTCACCGCCAGCACGCCATCGCCGAAGTTGATGTTCCAGTCCAGCGTATCGCCGGTGCGATGCGCCATCAGCCCTGACAGGAACAGGGCGGTATGCAGCCGGGTCATGCTCAGCTCGGCGGCGCGATAGATCAGGCTGTCATAGTGATGCGCTGTCAGATGCAGCTTCGCCGTGCTGTCCATCGGCGTCGCCGCGGCGGTGGCGTCGCCCTCGGCATGCATGGTCGTCTCGCCGCTGGTGACGTCGATCGCCTCGACCGTGACCGGGATCTGCGCATCCGGCGCACCGCCGCCGGTCGCTGCCAGCAAGGTCGGCAGGCCGGAGGCGGGCAGGCTGACGCGCAGGGCCAGCCGGTCCGGCACGATCGTGGGCGGCGTCAGGCTTCCGCCGATCCCGTCCAAGGTGAACGTGACGTGGACGAGCCGGTCGGAGCCCTTGCTGTCCGCGGCGTCGAACCTGAGCTGCATCCGGCTCGCGGTTATATGTCCGGCATGGCCGCGCAGGGTGACACCCTGCCAGGTCGCGAGATAGGCGCCGCCATTCTGCAGGCCGAGCACGATGGGATCGCCGGCATCCCGCAGCAGGCCGGTGTCGCAGCCGCTATGGCCGCTGCCAGTCAGCGTGATCAGCAAGGCCGCCGCGGACGCGCTGGCAGCCCGTTCCAGCGAGGCGTTCGAGGTGCTGGCGCCGTGGCTGGTCACGTGCAGACGCGCCGCCTCCATCGAAGGCGCGTCGGCGGCGCCGGCGGCGGGCAGGCGCACCCGGAAGCGGGCAGCGTCGAAGCCGGTCTCCTGCGGGGAGGGTGCCAGGTCATGCAGGCTGGCGGCGCCGACGCTGGCGCAGGCAGCGGGCAGCGCCAGCCCACCTCCGTCCGATGCCGCCATTGCCCTCCCGCTGATCAGGCATGGGCCGATCAGGGAGCATGGTCCGGTCAGGAGGAGCAGGAGGGCGGTCGCGGTGCGTATGGTCTTGTGGGGCATCGGACGCTAAGGGTGGCGCAGGCGGCCCGGTGTTGCAATGCGCCGGCATCGCCGCCGGTCCTGGAAGCCAGCATGCTCAAGCCCGATCCGTTCCTGCTCGCCCTGATCGCGATCCTGATCCTCGCCTCGGTGCTGCCGTGCCACGGCGAGGCGACGGCGTTCTTTCACGTCCTGACCATTCTCGTGATCGCGGTGATGTTCTTCCTCCAGGGGGCGAGGCTGTCGCCTCAGGCGATGCTCTCCGGGCTCGGCCACTGGCGGCTGCACGCGTCGATCTTCGCCTGCACCTTCATCCTGTTCCCGCTGCTCGGCCTCGCGTTGCACGCGGCCCTGCCGCATCTGCTGACGCCGACCTTGTGGCTCGGCATCCTGTTCGTCTGCGCGCTGCCCTCGACGGTGCAGTCGTCGATCGCCTTTACCTCGATCGGCCGCGGCAACGTGCCGGCGGCGGTCTGCGCGGCCACCGCATCGAACCTGCTGGGCATTGCGGTGACGCCGCTGCTGGTCGGCCTGCTGCTCAGCCGCAACGGCGGCGGCGTCTCGGGCCATGCAGTGCTGGATATCGTGCTGCAACTGCTGCTGCCGTTCATCCTGGGGCAGGTGCTGCAGCCCTGGATCGGCGCATGGGCGCTGGCTCACCGCCGGCTGCTGAGCTTCACCGATCGCGGGTCGATCCTGATCGTGGTCTACACGGCCTTCAGCGAGGCGGTGATCCAGGGCATCTGGCACAAGCTGCCGATCTCGATGCTGGGGATGCTGCTGCTGGTCGATGCGGTGTTGCTCACCCTGGTGCTGCTGGCCACGCGCTACGGCGCCCGGCTGGCCGGCTTCTCGCGGGAGGACGAGATCGCCATCGTGTTCTGCGGGTCGAAAAAGACGCTGGCCTCGGGCGTGCCGATGGCCGGCGTGCTGTTCCCGCCGGCCACGGTCGGCATGGTGGTGCTGCCGTTGATGCTGTTCCACCAGATCCAGTTGTTCGTCTGCGCCGTGCTGGCGCGGCGTTATGGCGCCAGGCCCGAGGGCCAGCCGCAAGAGAACCGGCCGGGCGCGGTTCAGCCGAGGGCGTAGTCGACAGTCTCGATGGTGGCGATGTCGAGCAGGCGTTGGAACACCTCGGGTTCCTGTGCGCCCGACACGGCCATCCGGTCGCCGATCACGAAGCACGGCACGCCGCTGATGCCGAGGCGGTGGGCACGCAGGTTCTCGCCATGCACGACGTCGGCTCCATCGCGGGAGCGGAGGTAGGCGCTCGCCCGCAACCCGTCGAGGCCGGCCGCGGCGGCGATGGCGGCCAGGGTCGCATGATCGCCGATGTCGCGACCCTCGGTGAAATGGGCGATGAACAGCGCCTCGACGATCTCGTTGCTGCGCCCGTAGGGATCGGCCCAGCCGACCAGGCGATGCGCATCGACACTGGAGGGGATGTGGACGACCCGTTCGAAGTGGAAATCGATGCCCTCGCCGTTGCCGAGCAGGGTCACGGCGGCGTAGAGCCTGCGGGCACGTTCCTCGCCACCGAACTTGCGCACCACATAGTCAAAACGCGACATCCCGAGCCGCGGCATGTCGGGGTTGAGCAGGAAGGGTCGCCAGGTGATGTCGAAGCCGTGCAACGAGCGTTCCGACAAGGCGCGCATCAGGCGGCGCATTCCCAGGTAGCACCAGGGACAGACGAAATCGTAGACGATCTCGATGGCAAGACGGCTGCGCGCGGGTGCAAGAGCGTTCACGGGTTCAGTCTATTCCGGTTTTTTTGAGATTCGACTAAAATCCGCAATATCACGATCATGCACGTTTTGCGTGTGTTCGTCAAACGCAGGGGTTGCATGGATCAGGACCGTTCGCCCGCCGAACTTGCACCGCATGTGACCGACTTCGCGCAGTATGTGGCGACACTGGGTCGAGGACCGGGCCGTTCGCGCGCCCTCACCCGGGCGGAAGCGCATGACGCCTTCGCCATGGTGCTGCAGGGCGTGGTGGACCCGATGCAGGTCGGCGCCTTCCTGATGCTGCTGCGCTATCGCGGCGAGGATCCCGACGAGATCACCGGCCTGGTCGAGGCTGCCCGCGAGCAGGCCGGTCTGGGACATGCCGGCCTGGTGCGTGCCGCGGGTGCGATCGGCTTCCCGGCGGTCGATCTCGACTGGCCGAGCTATGGCGCCGGCCGCACGCGCGCCGCACCTTGGTTCCTGCTCGCGGCCCTGGCGCTGGCGGATAGCGGCGTGCGCGTCCTGATGCATGGCAGCAACGAGTTCTCCGGCGGGATCCCGGTCGCGGACGCGCTGGCGGAACTGGGGCGCGGCGTGCAGACCGATGCCGCCGCCGTCTCGGCGTCGCTGTCGCGCACCGGTTTCGCCTACTGGCCGGCCGCGGCCATGGTCCCGGCGCTGGAGCATCTGCTGGGCTTGCGGCGGCTGTTCGGCCTGCGTTCGCCGGTCAACACGGTGGCGCGGCTGCTCGATCCCGCGGATGCGTCGGCATCGGTCGACGGCGTGTTCCACCCGCCGTATATCGCCCTGCATCTGGGTGTCGCGGAGCGGCTGCGGCGACCGTCCCTGCTTGTGCTCAAGGGCGGCGGCGGAGAGGCGGAGCGGTCGCCGGTCAAGGCCGTTGCAGTCCATCTGCGTCAAGAAGGGGAGGGCGTGCGGGAGATGCTGCTGCCGGCATTGACCCGTCCGGTGCCGACGCGCGATCCGGACGCCGCCGCGGCGTCTCCCAGCGTGAAGGCGGTCTGGCGCGGCGAGGCAGCCGATGGCACGGCGATCGTCACGGTCATCGGCACGATTGCCATGGCGCTGTTGGCGTTGCGCCGGTGCAACACCGCCGAGGACGCCGACCGGCAAGCGCGGGAGATCTGGGACGCGAGGTGCCCCGAATGATTGCCAGGAACGCCGAAGGCCTCTACGGCGTATACGTGCCTGTTACAATTACCGGAAGGATATGGACGACATGAAGACGATGCTATCCGCTGCCGCCGCTGCCATGTTGCTGGCGGGCGTCACGATGACCGCTCCTGCACTGGCGAAGGGCTGCATCAAGGGTGCCGTGGTTGGTGGCGTGGCTGGTCACGTGGCCGGCCACCATGGGCTGGTAGGGGCCGGCGCAGGCTGCGCGGTCGGCCATCACATGGCCAACAAGAAGGCCAAGGAGGCCAACCCCCCGAGCTGAAGGATCGCAAGGGCCAGCTGTTGCTGGCCTTGCTTTCGCTCACGAAAAACTCTGCGTCATGCCACCCATGGTCTGGGTCATGCCGCCCTGCCCCTGTGTCTGCACCATGACGCTGGCGCCGCTGTCGACAACTTGGATCTGCTGTAGCTCCGGCGGCGGCCAGAAGGCTTCGGCAACGCCATCCTGGATGGCCTGCAACTCGATCTGCACCCAGTCCAGGAATTCATGCAGCCCGCGGACGATGATCTGCTCGATGCTCTGGTCGTGCAGGGCCGCGCGCAGCTCTTCCAGCCGCTCCAGAATGATACCGCTACGGCGGAGTCCGTAGTCGGTGCGCAACTGTCCCACCGCCCAGTGGACCTGCCGCAGGGTCAGGGACAGCGAGCGCGGGAAGGCGTTGTTGAGCAGCAGGAACCCCGTCACGGATGAGGGATCCAGAGTTCGCGGCATGTGGCGGCGATAGGCGTGATAGGCGGCGGCGGCACGCAGGACCGCGTTCCACTGGCTCACGTCGACCGCGGAGCCGATCCCGGCTTCCTTCGGCAGGAGGGTGTGGTACTTGATATCGACCAGGCGGGTGATCTGGTCGCCGCGTTCGAGGTATTTCCCGATCATGTAGAAATACCAGCCCTGGTCGCGATAGAAGGTGCCCTCGGTGATGCCGTAGTGTGTCTGGCATTCCTGCTTCAGCCGGGAGCAGAGCCCCGATATCTGCGACGGGCGGATGTCGTTCTCGGTGAGCTGCCGGACCCAGCTATGGAAGATGTTGATATGGGTCCACATCTCGGTGGAGATCAGCGGGCGCAGGGTGCGGGCATTCTCGCGGGCCATCTGGATGATGCTGGAGATCGAGTTCGGGTTGTCCCGCTCGAGTATGTAGAACGAGACCACGCTGGCGGCGTCGGCCTTTTCGTGATGGGCATGGAACAGCGTGTCGTCGGCGTTGATCTGCACCACCGAGGACCAGCCCTCGTTGCCTTGCCCGGTGCGCACGAAGGTCTCGGTGACGTCCAGCACGCGGGCCAGGTTCTCGATCCGCTCCAGGTAGCGGGCCAGCCAGACGGTGCTCTCGGCATAGCGCGACAGCAGGTCCGACGAACGGATGACGCCGGTCATTCGAGTGATCCAGTCATTCAAGTACCCAAGTGTCTTTCGAGCCGCCGCCCTGCGACGAGTTGACCACCAGCGAGCCGCGGCGGAGTGCCACGCGGGACAAGCCGCCCGGCAGCACCCAGGTGGAGCGGCCGGTCACGGCGAACGGGCGCAGGTCGACGTGCCGCGGCTCGATGCCGTCCTCGCACAGCGTCGGGGCGGTGGACAGGCGGATCACCGGCTGGCTGATGTAGTTCGGCGGATCGGCGATCAGCTTGGCGCGGAAATCATCGAGCTCGGCGGCGGAGGCATGGGGTCCGATGATCAGGCCGTAGCCGCCGGACTCGCCGACCGGCTTGACCACCAGCTCGGCGAGATGGTCCAGCGTGTATTGCAGTCCCTGCGGCTCGGCGCAGATGTGCGTGTCGACATTATGCAGGATCGGCTCCTCGGAGAGGTAGTAGCGGATGATCCGTGGCATGTAGGCGTAGATCGCCTTGTCGTCCGCGACCCCGGTGCCGACCGCGTTGGCGATGGTGACGTTGCCGGCGCGCCAGGCGTCGATCAGGCCGCGCACGCCGAGCTGGCTGTCGGGGCGGAACACGTCGGGGTCGAGGAAGTCGTCGTTCAGGCGCCGGTAGATCGAGTGCACCGGACGCAATCCGGCGATGGTGCGCATGTAGACGCGCCGGTTCTCGACGATCAGGTCGCGGCCCTCGACCAGGGGCACGCCCATCTCGCGGGCCAGGAACACATGCTCGAAATAGGCCGAGTTGTAGATGCCCGGCGAGAGCAGCACCACCTGGGGGTTGTCGACGCCGGCGGGAGCCGCCTCGGCAAGGGCGTGGCACAGGCGGGCGCCATACTCGTCGACGCCGCGTATGCGTATGCCGGCGGCGAGGTCGGGCAGCACGCGCAGCATCATGTGCCGGTTCTCGATGACGTACGACACGCCCGAGGGGGTGCGCGCGTTATCTTCCAGCACCAGGAAGCGGCCGTCCTGGTCGCGCACGATGTCGGTGCCGTTGACGTGGACATAGACGCCCAGCGGCACGTCCAGCCCGATCATCTCCGGGCGGAAGTTGCCGTTGCCGACCACCAGCGCGCGCGGGATGATGCCGTCATGGAGGATCTTCTGGTCGTGGTAGATGTCCCAGAGGAAGGCGTTGATCGCGGTGACGCGCTGGACCACGCCGCGCTCGATGGTCTCCCACTCCCGGCCGGTAATGACCCGCGGGATCAGGTCGAAGGGCAGGATGCGGTCGATCGCGTCCCGATCCGAGTAGACCGTGAAGGTGATGCCGAGGTTGTACAGCTCGGCTTCCGCGACACCCGCACGGCGGCGCAGCTCCGGCAGGCTCAGCCGGTCGAGCCGGCTGCGGATCAACGCCAGGTCCGGGTGGTCGGGCTTCAGCCCGTTCATCAGCTCGCAGAAGAAGTGTTGGCAGTCATAGCCGTCCAGCAGCCCTGCCTGGTCTCCGGCGTGGCCCGAGCGGGTTGGGCTCATGCAGTGCGTGGTCCGGGCCGATCCGGCGACGTTCCGGCGATCAGGCGCGAATTACTCATTTCGTCCACCTGTGTTTGGTAAGTCACAACGAAGCAAGAATCGGCCGCCTCGCCAACCCCTGAAGTTTCGCCGAGGCGGGGAGGAGCCGGAGCCCGGCTTTGCCAGAGGCCCGGATCGCCGTATGCTAGACCATCAAGGACGGGTGGCCGAGTGGTTTAAGGCAGCGGTCTTGAAAACCGCCGTAGGTGCAAGTCTACCGTGGGTTCGAATCCCACCTCGTCCGCCAACTCTGAACAGAACTGCGAATGCCGGGACCAGCTGATTTCA
>CAXSEE010000024.1:0-33631 GCA_964235615.1 uncultured Acetobacteraceae bacterium
CCTTGCTGTATTTCCGCGCGCTGAAGGTCGGATTCAGGATGACGCCGATCGGCCCAGCCAGGGTTTCCGACGATCCAGGCCATGCTGTGACCAAAAACGGCCTGATTTGGTGGCCGAATGAACCTGACGCTCGGGTAGTGAGCGTCAGGATCGGACCACTGGCAGCCCCTTGGCGACCGACCTTGGGCTACGAAAGTGCCGGCAGCGTCGTGACCATGTTCCGCAAGGCGCTCGGAGCGTCACCCGCCTGTTACATGAGGAGCGTCAGAGGCCCGATTGGCGGTGACATCAATTTGTCATTTTCCACAAACGGATTATAGGTACGTAGTTTGGCGACGTCAGCAGGAAGAGTTCCGGCATAGTGCAGCCTCCGCCTCGTGACCTTCGAGACACGCTGGAGTTGCTGTCTCGCCTCGATACAGGCCTCAACCTCGATCGGCTCGTCGAACAGGTGGACTGGCAGGGTGTCACGCCGCAGCAGATCTCCTGTGCCACGCTGGGCCGCCTGCCGCAGGACATCCATTACGCCGGCCTGGCCGGGACGCTGTTCGATCCTGCCGCCTACTTCAAATCCCTGCTGCTCTGCCCGGAGTTCCAGTCAGGCATCGTGGCGACGATCCTGAATGCCTTTCCCGAGAAGCCGCGAAAGTTCTTCGTTCATGTCCCACGCTGTGGCGGCACGTCGGTCGGCCAGACCCTGGCAGCTCACACCTGCACGATCCACTATAATAATATCGGACCCGCCTGGTGCAGCGGTCACGCCTTCCTGCACTTGGTCGGAGGGATATGCCGCAAGGTCTCCAACTACGACGCGATCCATGTCAGCGGCCACTACACGCTGCGGTTCCTGATCGACGGACGTCTGGCAAGATCGGGTGACAGCGTCTGGACCAGCGTCAGGGCGCCGCAGGAGATCATCCTCTCCTACATCAACTACATCCTGACGATGCTCGAACTTGATCCCGACCTGCTTCGTGCCGATACCCGTGTATGGGCAAGGCAGCTTTGCCTCGACGGGCCGCCAAGCACGTTGCGTCCCGATGGCCTACGTGCCGTGCTGGAGCGAATGATCCAGGACGACACGCTGCTTCCGAGGAACCTGCTCTGCCACTTCCTCGGAGACGGCACCGCCGCGAGTGCGCTCGACCTGCTGGCCGCCGCGGATGTGGAGGTGATCGACACCGCGCGCCTGGACCAGTGGCGTGAGCGGCGCTGGAACATCCCAGCCCAGCCAAGGGCCAACGTCTCGACGAGCTTCCTGCGCTGGAACGATCTCGACCATGATCAACGGCGCCAGCTCGGCGCGCTGATCCGGCAGGACACGACATTGCACCGCGTCCTCGCCGCGTCTCTCGGCTCCGCTGTCTCCGTCGGCGGAATGCAGATCGCCAGGACGCAGGTTCGGCCATTGTCATCGGGCGGCACCAGGCCGAGGCGCGTCCGTCGTGCCACCCGTCCGATACTGCTGGATGCCGATTTCGCCAATGCCGGATCCCACGGCGGCGCCCGTCCAGGCAATCCCGGTCCAGCCTGGTCTGACCCTCCGCTGAACTACCGGACGATCGAGACGACCTTGCAGTTTCCCATGATCCAGACGCGCATCCGGGTGCGTTATGCCCGCCGCAAGCCCGGCCGGTTCGGCTTCAGTTTGCGGCCCTGGCTTGGCCGCCTCGGGATGATCTTCGCCCGCTGATAGGCCTGGAGATGCGTCCGCCGTGTTGGCTTCTGCTGGCCCTGTTCTCCACGCCCGGCTGGGCGGAGAGCCCGCTCCATACGCGCTCGACGCTCTCGGCCTGCGGCGCGCGGCGGACGCAGGACGGTCCTTGCTTCACCGTCACTCCGGATCAGCGCTGGGAGAGGATCTCCGCGGATCACGGGCTCGTCCTGCTGCGGCGGGTTCCTCCTTCGCCGGGGGAACCGCCGCTGTTCTTCCGGCCCCAGGATCTGACCGCGACCGATCCGGCTCCAGCCGGTCCACACTCCCCACGCGGACAGGTCACGGCCGATGACAGGATCCTGATCGTCCTGCTGCTGGCCGTCATGGCTCTGCCGGCGCGCCTGCTGTGGAGCCTGTGGCGGAGGCGCTCCGTTCGACGCCGGAGCAGGCGAGCCCATGCACGCGCGCTCGCCGTGGCCGTCGCCGAGATCAACGCCCAGCGGACGCGCCTGCAGGTGCGCCGCCTGCAGCTGGTGATCCCCGACCATTACGGCACACGGGAGATGGGGAAGTGGCATCGGGAGAAACAGCATTTCTGCAACAGCCGGATCCTCGGCAAGCTGGCCGCGCGTGGGCTTGCCGGCCAGTGGCCCCTCATCGCCGAAGCGGTGGACCGCAGGATCGAGCGCGCGGCATCCTCGCCGCCGCCCGAGTTCAGGCCGGAGGATCCGCTCGCCTACGAGCAGCTCTGCGCGATGCTGCTGCGCCGGTGCGGATGGGAGGCCCAGGTCACGGCAGCCGGCGGAGATCAGGGCACCGACATACTGGCGCGTCGCGGCAGGCGCTCTCTCGTCCTGCAGTGCAAGCTGTATGGCAGGCCGGTCGGCAACAGCGCGGTGCAGCAGATCGCCGCCGCGCGCGCCCATCACCGCGCCGACTTCGCCGCCGTCGTCTCGAACGCGGACTTCACCGCGCGCGCGCGCGAACTGGCCGCCACCAACGACGTCTATCTGCTGCACCACGAGGAGCTGCGGGACTTCATGCCTGCCCGCATGACCCGCCGAGGCTAGCGGGCAGCTACATCGAGTGGTTCGAAGATGCCCTATGACGCAAGCCAGCCAGCATAAGCTCCAACCCGAATTCGAAGGCCTCCTCGCCTGAAGTCGCCATCTGGCGAACGCGAACCGCAAGCGAACCGTCATCAGGAGCTTCTACATCGGGCAAGATCCGATCGGTATGGCTCTGCTCTTCGAGTACGCAGCCGATCGTGAACCGGCTGACCGACAGCAATGCCATCAGGGCATCCGGCTCGGAGAACCCCGACCGCACCAAATAGGCGACCTTCGGTTCGATCTGCACCGAACGCCGCCCCGTGGCTGTCCGCAACGCGGGACAGTCTCTGCTTGCGACCGACTTCGACGCCCGCTTCGGCATCGAGACCGCGGCAAACAGTGACGCCATCCGGCAATTGCTCGACGTCAACGCGCTGCATATGCGCTGGCGCTATCCTCTCGTTCGTGCCGGCTCCTGCGTCACGTTCGACCATCCGGTCGATCGTCTGCAGTACCAAACCAGTACCCGCTTTCCGCATGCCTGGATCCAAATGGGTAACCGGCGCCTCTCCACGCTGGACTTGTTCGGCCGCTCCACCGTCATGATCCTTGGCCCAGGCTATCCGGACATCGGCCCACGGATTGAGCCTGCACCCGACATCTTGCGCGTCGGCGTGGACTTCGACTTCGAAGCTTCCGGGCCAGGATGGGCGGAGCTCACCGGGTTGCCGCTCGATGGTGCTCTGGAGGTCAGGCCCGATGGCTTCGTCGCCTCCCGATCGGACGAGGCTCTGCCGCTCTAGGCGAGATCGCCTAGCCGGAACCGGGCGATCTTGCCGATCTCGTCAAGCGCGGTCGCGATCTCCGTCTCCTGGTCATGACCCAGCCGGATTTCGAACGCCGCCAGGACGCTCTCACGCGTTTGTGCGCGCACGGCGATAATGAAGGGGATGCCGAAACGGGCCTGATAGGCAGTGTTGAGCCGGTCGAAGCGCGCATAGTCTTCGTCGCTCAGCCGGTCGAGGCCCAGTCCGCTCTGCTCGCTGGTGGAGTTCGAAGCGAGAGCGCCGGCACGGGCGAGCCGGCCGGCGAGATCCGGATGCGCCCGGATCAGCTCAAGCTGCCGGGTATGGGGAGCGTCACGAACGATCTGCTGCATGGCTTCGTGCAGGGAGTCCAGGTCTTCGAACGGTCTGTTAGGCCACGCCAGGGCGGCGATCCAGGGGGAGTGCTCATAGAGCGGACCAACCTTGATGACGAAGCTGGCTTCGTCCGATTGGTTCAGCCGCTCTATCAAAGGCAAGGACAAAGTCCTTGGCCAGATTAGAAACCCTCGCGCTCCAGACGCTTGCGCTCCATCTTGCGCGCGCGGCGGACGGCCTCGGCAGCCTCGCGGGCGCGGCGCTCGGACGGCTTCTCGTAGTGGCGGCGCAGCTTCATCTCGCGAAAAATGCCTTCGCGCTGCATCTTCTTCTTGAGCGCCTTGAGCGCCTGGTCGACATTGTTGTCACGGACAAGAACCTGCACTGCGCGGTAAACTCCTGTTTGATCGTCCGCCCACCATCGCCGGCACGGATTGGATCGTTCGGCTCTCGCCAACTGGAAGAGCTGACGCCATGACCTCGGTCAGCAGCGGCATGCCCCAAAGAGGCGGGCGCTATAGCACAGCGGCCCGCGGTTGCACAAACCCTTCTCCGGCCTCATCTGCTGTGCCTCTGTAGATATGACCGGAGCCAAGCATGGCCTTGCTCAAGATAGCCCGCATGGGGCACCCCGTGCTGCTCGCGCGCGCGGAGCCGGTGGCGGACCCGGCCGCGGCCTCGGTGCGGCAGCTCGCCGACGACATGATCGAGACCATGCATGACGCGCGGGCGGCCGGCGTCGCGGCGCCCCAGGTGCATGTCGGGTTGCGGATCTTCGTCTATCGCGTGCCCGCGGGGCGCAGCGCCGGACCGGACGATCCACCCATGCCGGCACAGATATTGATCAACCCGGTGATCACACCGATCGGCGACGAGATGGTCATGGGCCTGGAAGGCTGCCTGTCCATCCCCGGACTGCGCGGCATCGTTCCGCGCCATGCGCAGGTGCATTATACCGGCTTCGATCGTGACGGCGAACCGGTCTCCGGCGACGCCGGCGGGTTCCTCGCCATCGTGCTGCAGCATGAGAACGACCATCTGGACGGGATACTGTATCCGATGCGCATGACCGACATGACCCAGTTCGGCTTCGAGGACGAGCTCGCCCAGCACGGATTGCCGGCATGAGGACGGTCGGCCTGAACCTGCTGGGCCTGCTGCCTCGCATGCTTCCTCGTGTGCTTCCTGGCATGATCGAGATGGCGCAGCGTGCCGCGGTCATGGAGTTTCCGGGACCGATCGAACGCAGCCAAGCGCGCGACGCCGCCCTGCTGGCGATGATCCCGCTGGTATCGGAGTTCGGCTGGAGCGTGCGCGCGCTCCGTGCCGCGGCCGGTCCGGACGCCGACCTGTTATTTCCCGGCGGCCCGGTCGAGATGGTCGAGGCGCATGCCGACCTCGGTGACCGGCGCATGGAGCAGGCGGCCGGCACCATTGCCGAGACGCGGCTGACGGCGCGCGTGCGGGCGCTGATCCTGCTGCGGCTCGAACAGTCCGCGGACGAGCGCGACGCCATCCGCCGCGGCCTGTCGGTGCTGTCCCTGCCTGGCAACCGCCTGGCCGGGCTGCGCACCGCGGCCCGGACGGTCGACACGATCTGGCACGCGGCCGGCGACACCTCTGCCGACATCAGCTGGTACAGCAAGCGCGCGATCCTGGCCGGGGTGTATTCCACCACCCTGCTGTTCTGGCTGCGCGACGGCAGCGGCGGTCCGGCCACCGAGGCGTTCCTCGACCGCAGGCTCGCCGACGTCGCCAGCTTCGGCCGCGCCACCGGGGCGGTGAAGCGCGGGCTGGACTATGTTGCCAGGGGGGCCGCCAGCGGGGCCGCCAGCCGTGCCGCGACCTGGTCCGGGGGCATGCGCACCAGCGCTTCGTAATCGCCCAGCAGCGCCTCGGTGAGCGGGCCCGGCGTGAAATGCAGACCGTCGCCGATCTGGCGCACCGGGGTGACCTCGGCCGCGGTGCCGGCCAGGAACACCTCGCTGGCCTGCTGCATCTCGTCGGGCATGATGACCCGCTCGATGACCTCGATGCCGCGCCTGTGCGCCAGGGCGATGACCGTGCGCCGTGTGATGCCGTCGAGGAAGCAGTCCGGGATCGGGGTGTGCAGCGCGCCGTCGATGGCGAAGAAGATGTTGGCGCCGGTCGCCTCCGTGACCTGGCCGCGCCAGTCGAACATCAGCGCGTCGTCGAAGCCGGCGTCCTCGGCGGCGTTCTTGGACATGGTGCCGATCATATACAGCCCGGTCGCCTTCGAGCGGGTCGGCGCGGTGTTCGGAGGCGGACGCCGCCAGTCGCTGATGCCGAGCCGGACGCCCTTCAGCCGATCGGCGCCGAACAGGTTGGGCCAGGACCAGGCCGCGACCATCAGATGGATCCGGGTCTGCCGGGACGACACCGAAAGCTGCTCGGCGCCGCGCCAGGCCAGCGGGCGGACATAGCCCTCGGTCAGGCCGTTGGCGGCCAGCACCTCGATGCAGGCCGCGTCGATCTGGGGCGCCGTGAAGGGGATGTCGAAGCCGAGGATGCCCGCCGAGGCGATCAGCCGCTCGGTATGCTCGCGCAGCTTGAAGATATGGCCGTTATACGAGCGCTCGCCCTCGAACACGGCGCTGGCGTAATGCAGCCCGTGCGACAGCACGTGCAGCTTGGCGTCGCGCCAGGGGATGAGTGCCCCGTCCCACCAGATCATGCCGTCCCGGTCGTCCATCGGAATGATCATGCCGTCTTCCCATCGTCAATCGGCATGAGCGCCATCTGCATCTTCCTCGTTCTATGAGCCGAGCCACTAGAAGCCCCCTTTCTTTAAGTCAATGATACTGTCTTAACTTCGCGGCATGGATGCCAAGCTGTTGCCCCGTGAAGTTTTGCGCGACTCCGGCCGCGATTCTGGGCGCGATTCTGGGCGCGATCCTGGCCGCGACCCTGGGGCTTCGTCCGAGCCCGCCGGGGCTGCCGGGACCAGCCTGCTGTTCCTGCGCGAGGAGCAGATGCGCATGGCCCAGGACCTGTTCTTCCTGGCCTATCGCGACCTCGCCGCCGCCGCCGACGTGGTGCTGGACGAGCTTGGCCTCGGCCGCGCCCACCATCGCGCGCTGCATTTCATCGTGCGCCGTCCGGCGATCACCGTCAGCGAGCTGCTGGCCCTGCTGCGCATCACCAAGCAGAGCCTGGCCCGCGTCCTGAACGAACTGGTGGCGCGCGGCTACGTGGTGCAGGAGACCGGCGCACGCGACCGCCGGCAGCGGCTGCTGACCTTGACCGAGCCTGGCCGCGTGCTGGAGCGCCGCCTCTACGAGCGTCAGCGCGAGCGCATCGTGGCTGCCTATCGCGAAGCCGGCGGCGCCTCGGTCGAGGGCTTCCGCCGGGTGATGCGCGCGGTCATGGATCCCGAGAGCCGCGCCCTGCTGGATGCGCGCGAGCTACCCAGATGAGTGCCGCGCCCGACGCCGCCGAGGGCGAGGCCCATGTGCTGGTCGTCGATGACGATGCCCGCCTGCGACGGCTGCTGCAGCGCTATTTGTCCGAACATGGTTTCAGGGTCAGCGTCGCCGGCGGTGCTGCCGAAGCCCGGCAGATCCTCGGCTTCATGCAGCTCGACGCGATGGTGCTCGACGTGACCATGCCGGGCGAGAGCGGGCTCGATCTCGCACGCACCTTGCGCCTGGTCGGCCAGAATTTGCCGATCCTGCTGCTCACCGCGCGCGGCGGCCCGGAGGACCGCATCGCCGGGCTGGAAACCGGCGCCGACGATTACCTCGCCAAGCCGTTCGAGCCGCGCGAGCTGCTGCTGCGCCTGCGCGGCCTGCTGCGCCGCGTGTCGCCGCCCACCGCCAGCGACAACCAGCGCCTGGTGCAACTCGGCACGCTGGAGTTCGACCCGGTGCGCGGCCTGCTCAGCGGCGGCGAGGGGCCGCTGCATCTGACCGGCGGCGAGAGCGCGCTGCTCGCGGTGCTGGCGCGTCGGCCGGGCACGGTGCTGTCGCGTGAGGCGATCGCCCGCACACTGGAGATGGACGAGGCCGGCGAGCGCGCCATCGACGTGCAGGTGACGCGGTTGCGCCGCCGTATCGAGCCGGATCCGCGTGAGCCGCGCTTCCTGCACACGGTGCGCGGCCGTGGCTACGTGCTCAAGCCGGGACCCTGACCGTGGGCGCGCTGCCGCCTGCGCGCGAGCCCCTGGTGCCATCGCGCGATGACGTGCGGCGGGGCGACCAGCACGCCCGATGGCGGCTGCGTCTGGACCGGCCGCTGCGCCGGATGCTGCCGCGGTCGTTGCTGGCGCGCTCGCTGCTGATCCTGCTGATCCCGCTGGTGGTCACCCAGGGCGTGTCGCTCGGGCTGTTCTACGGCAGCCACCTCGACATCGTCTCGCGCCGGCTGTCCGCAGCCGTGACCGGGGAGATCGACCAGACGCTGCTGCTGCTGGAGCGCTATCGCAGGCCCGGCGACCGCGAATGGATACTCGCCACGGCGTCGGACCAGTTCCAGCTCGACATGCACCTGCGGCCCCATGCGCGCCTGGCCAGCACCGGCTCGACCCAGGTGCTCGGCCCGATGGACGACGACCTCGCCCAGGCGCTGCTGCAGATCCGCCATCCCTTCCACGTGGACTGGCGCTCGGACCCGCACACGGTGAAGATCCAGGTCCAGCTCGCCGACGGCGTGCTCGACATCGACGCGCCGCGCAAGCGCCTCGACGTGGGTCCGATCTACCTGTTCGTCGCCTGGGTGGCTGGCAGCGCGCTGCTGCTGTTCATCATCGCCGCCCTGTTCATGCGCATCCAGGTGCGCGCGATACGCCGGCTGGCGCGTGCCGCGGAGGCGTTCGGCATGGGGCGCGAGACCGGCACGATCCGTCCCGAGGGTGCGCAGGAAGTGCGCAAGGCGGCCTCCGCCTTCAACCGGATGCAGGAGCGGATACGGCATTTCGTGTCCCAGCGCACGGCGATGCTGGCCGGCGTCTCGCACGACCTGCGCACGCCGCTGACCCGGCTGCGGCTGTCGCTGGCGATGGTGCCGCAGCACGGCGTGCTGGATGCGGAGGAACTCGCCCCCGAGATCGGCGAGATGATCACCGACGTCGAGGAGATGGAGCGCATGATCGAGAGCTACCTCGCCTTTGCGCGCGGCGAGGGGACCGAGCAGACGCAGCCGGTCGACCTGCCGCTGCTGCTGGAGGAGGTCGCACTCGCAGCCGAGCGCGCCGGGGCCATGTTCGTGCGCGTGGCCTGCAAGCCGATGCCGGAGCTGATGCTCAGGCCGGGCGCGATCCGCCGCGTGCTGGCCAACCTGCTCGACAACGCGCGGCGGCACGGCGGGCGCATCTCCCTGGTGGCGATGCTGGAAGCGCGCTGGGTGCAGATCGCGGTCGATGACGACGGCCCAGGCATCCCGCTGGACCGCCGCGAGACGGTGTTCCGGGCGTTCGAGAGCAGCGCCAGCGGCGGCACCGGCCTCGGGCTGACCATCGCGCGCGACCTCGTCCGCGCGCATGGCGGGGAGCTCAGCCTGGAGAACTCCCCGATGGGCGGCCTGCGGGCGCGGATACGGCTGCCGCTGTAGCGGCCTGTCGGCTCTGGTAATCGCGCGACGATGTTGGGCTGCTTGGATTCTTGATCAAGCGCGTTGCGGGCCTGGCCGCGTGGCGTCGCTGTAGCTCAAGAAACGGTTCGATGTCCGTAGACGGCACAGGTCAACAAGGTTGGAAATAAGGCTCGTTCCCTATCGGGTGCAGTGCTTCCGTCAGAGACAGACGCTCGGACACGCGATGCCATTCGCCAGTGTGCCGGTGCCACATCAGATCGAAGCAGTCCTGGCTGATATAGTCCAAGCAAGCGAAGGGGGCGTCGAACTCAGCCTTCAGCGACGTGGGATCATCCGAGCGAAAGCGCGTGAAGAACCGGTACTTGTTGCCGAACCATTTGCCCTCGATGGCGACCGGATAATTGAAGGTGACCGAGGGACGCACCTCGGGGAGGAACCGCGGCCGCAGCACCTCGGCAATCAGCCTCTCGCATGCTGCGACAATCGCCGCTTTCTCCGCGGACGGCGGTTTGTTGCCGGCTCGGCCACCGACGTACATCCAAACGCGCTTCGCCACCGCCGCTTCGGTCCGACTTCGGTTTTGATCACCACTTCAGGATCGCAATACGAGAGTTCGAAGTAGCCAGCAATATGCCCGCGTCATGCTCTAGACCCGGGGCAACAGCGGTGTCAGGGCGTCGCTGAACCAGGGTGCGACATCCACGCGGCCGGGCAGCAGCTTCGCTTCGGTGAAGACATCCGCCACCTGCTGGGCCGAGGCGATGGCTTGTCGGCTGACCGGGAGGATCCGGTAGGGCTGGCTCATGTTCGACCAGGCCTGCTCGATCAGCGGCTCCGGGACCTGCACCACCGGTGACAGGATCTTCGCGAGCCGCCGCGGATCGCGTTCCAGCGTCCGGTACGAGATGTCCAGCCGGACCAGATAGTCGGCAATCGCGCGACGCACCGTGGCGTCCCGCAGCAGCTTGGGATTGACCCCGATCAGATAGTTGCCGCACAGCGGCCAGAGCCTGTCCTATTCGCCGCGTTTCCAGATGGATGCCGCGACCAGCTATATCCTGCCGTTGCATGTGGCCGGAAAGATCCGGCTGGCCGGCGACGTAAGCTTCCAGTCCAGCCTGTTCACCGACGCGCTGGTGAATGCCGAGACCCAGCTCAAGGCGCAGACCTTCGTCAACGCGCTGATCAGCTGGACCAGTTCCGGTGGCCGCTGGACGGCCGACGCTGTCGGGCAAGAACCTGCTGGACCGGCGCTACGCTCAATCGCTGAGCTACGTGCAGGGTTGGTGGTGTCCCGGTCTACTGGGCAGTCGCCTATAACGATCCACGCACGCTGTTCTTGTCGCTGCGTTATGCGCTTTAAGCGAACACGATCCAAAACAACGCCAAACAATAGGGTATAGAGACACATATCTTAATATTCACTAGTAAGTTTCGTGTAACTATTGACTCTGCGCGCGGTTGGATGATCTATGAGAAGGGATCCGGCTCGTTGCTACGAAATCTGAGCGTGGAATCCACGAGTGGCCAGGGACCGTTGCATGCTCGATACGCCGATATCATCGCCCGCTTCCGAACGGCTTAGGCCGCGACGGATCGTGCGTGCCACGCCGGAGATGTCCCGGACGGCGGTCGGAACTGTCGATACCGCGCGCAGAAGCGGCTGGCGCCGCCTGGCCTCACCGCTGGCGATCGTGCTGATCTGGCAGCTGGCCTCGTCGCTGGGGCTGATGTCGGCCCAGACCCTGGCTTCGCCCGGGCAGATCCTGCGGACCGGCTGGTCCCTGATCCTGGACGGTACTCTCCCGCATAACCTGCTGGTCTCGCTGCTGCGTGCCTTCAGCGGGCTTGCCATCGCCATCGTCGCCGGCACGGTCCTGGCGCTGGTCGCCGGGCTGTCGCGCATGGGCGAGGATGTGGTGGACGCGCCGATGCAGATGGCCCGCACCATGCCGGTGCTGGCCCTGGTGCCGTTGTTCATCCTGTGGTTCGGCATCGGCGAGACGCCCAAGGTGGCACTGGTGGCGCTCGGCGCGTTGTTCCCGATCTACCTCAATCTGTTCAAGGGTATACGCGCAGTCGATCCCAAGCTGCTGGAGATGGCGCGCACGCTTGGCCTGTCGCGCTGGCAGACCATCCGGCAGGTGATCCTGCCGGGCGCCCTGCCGGATTTCCTGCTCGGGTTGCGCTTCGCGGTCGGTATCTCCTGGCTGATGCTGGTCGTCGCCGAGCAGATCAACGCCAACAGCGGCATCGGCCACATGATGATGGACGCCGAGGACTTCCTGCGCACCGACATCATCCTGGTCGGATTGTTCATCTATGCGGCCCTCGGGCTGATCTCGGACCAGATCGTGCGCAGCATCGAGGCGCGCGCCCTGGTCTGGCGTCCGTCGAACCTGAAATGACTTCACAGCGCCCGGAGCCAGGCTCTTGAACGTAGAATACCGGCCGGATCCGGCCCGCCAGCTCGATCCGGCGATACGCATCGAGGGCCTCACCCGCCGCTTCGGGGGACCCGCGGTGCTCGACGCGCTCGACCTGGATGTCGGCCGTGGCGAGTTCGTCGCCCTGCTGGGACGCAGCGGGTCCGGCAAGACAACCCTGCTGCGCACCCTGGCGGGGCTGGATGCGGTCACCGAGGGGGCGATCGACGTGCCGGGCGACGTCGCCGTCGTGTTCCAGGAAGCCCGGCTGCTGCCCTGGAAGCGCGTCTGGCAGAATGTCGCCCTCGGGCTGCCGGGCCGCGACGCGCGCGCACGCGCCCAGGCGGCGCTGGAGGAGGTCGGCCTCGGCCACCGCCTCGATGCCTGGCCGCTCACCTTGTCCGGTGGCGAGGCGCAACGTGCCGGCATCGCCCGGGCGCTGGTGCGCGAGCCGGAGTTCCTGATGCTGGACGAGCCGTTCGCCTCGCTCGACGCGCTGACCCGCCTGCGCATGCAGGGCATGGTGGGCGAGCTATGGCAGCGTCATCGTTGCGCGGTGCTGCTGGTCACCCATGACGTGGACGAGGCGCTGCTGCTGGCGGACCGCGCCGTGGTGCTGGAGAGCGGACGCATACGCACCCAGATCGACATCGACCTGCCCCGGCCCAGGCGTCATGCGGAGCCGGAGTTCAACCGCCTGCGCGGCATGCTGCTGGCGGCGCTCGGCGTGGATTGACCAGGCGGTTTGCCGAGGCGGACGTGCCGATCTCAGATATCCTCCAGGATAGCGAGCTGCCGCTGCATCGCGGCTCCATCGAGCGGCCAGTGACCGCCCGGCCCGGCATGCAGGATATGACCTGGAGCGACGTGGCCGAGCTGAAGCTGGACCGCCAGGGTCTCGGCCGGATCGCATCCGGCCTTCCAGCATAGGGACACCAGCATCCTGGGGTCGCGGAGCGCGATCGCGATTTCGGCGATAGCTGGTGCCACGCCTGCCCGTTCCGCCAGGATCGTCGTCGCGCGGCGGTTGGCGCCCGTCTTGAGCGCGTCGCCCAATATCCGGGCCTCCGGGGGTGGCTCGTCCAGGGCTCGGGCCTGGGGACCGCCTGAAGATCCGTCGTCCGCTGCCAGCAACCGCTCCTGCAGGCGGAGGCGGTCCATATGGCTCAACGTCGGGATCCGACCCAGCTCGGCCACCAGCATCCGCCGCGACCAGGCGACGCAGGCATCGTGCAGCGGCGAGCCTCCCGTCGTCGCGCCACTGGCCAGCGCATCCAGGGTATGCTCGCGCGTCTGTGCATCCGGATGGGCGAGCAGGGCCGTAGTCACCGCCTCGCGATCCGTCAGCGGCAGGCTGAGCAGCAGGGCAGGGGTGATGACATGGCCCAGGCGCCCCAGCAGCAGATCCGGATCCGGCAGCCGCGATCCGGGCGGATGAAGCGTCTCGTGACTGCCCGCCGGCAGGGCGCTCGCGCAATCCCGCAACAGGGCGATCCAGCTCCGCGTCACCAACAGCCGAACACGCGCCTCCAGTTGTGCGGCGACAAGCCCGATGGTGGCTTCATCCAGGGCAGGCAGCAGGAAAGCGAGCCGGGCGGACATGCCAGGGGCGGACATGCCAGGAGCGGACAGGCTGGCGGCATTCATGGCGTGGGCTCCGCGGCGGAGACCTGCCACTTGCCGCCGCCCGCGAGCTTGACGACGTGCATGGCGGCCCAGGCACGATGCAGCAGGCTGTCGATGCTCTCGAAGGAGCGGCTGCTGCGGATCGCCAGCCCGATCGACAGGGTCATGCGCTCGGTAGGCAGGTCACCGATCAGGATGCCCGCGAGGCGCAGATGGTCGGCCCGCTCCGCAGCGGCGAACTGATCCGCGCCATCCAGCCACAGGGCGAACAGGTCGCCACCCAGCCGGGCCACGAGATCGGTCGGACGCACGGCATCGCGAAGCAGGGTCGCGGCGTCATGCAGGGCCTTGTCGCCGGCCTCCAACCCGTCGCGGACATTGACCGGTCCCAGCCCGTCCAGCCCGACCACCATCAGCGTCGCCGGCAGGCCTTCGCGATCCAGCCGCTCGAGCCGGCGGGGCAGTTCGGCGACGAAGCCCTGCCGGTTGAACAGGCCGGTGAGGATGTCGGTGCGGGACAAGCGCGCGCTCTCGCGCTGGATCTGCTCATGTTCCAGGATCGGCTGCATCGTTGGCAGCAGGCCGGCCACCACGGCGATCTCGCGTTCGCTCCAGGCATCCCCGTCTCGCCAGACGGCGAGGATCGCGCGATCGATGAAATGGTTGGTGCCGGCGCAGAGCAGCAGGGATTGTCCGGCGACATGGCTCTGCCGCGTCTGCCCGGATCGCCACGACAGCGGCGGCTCGCAAGCGGCCTGTATCATGTCATGCAAGGTCTGCATGGAGGTAGGCCACGGCTGTCCGGCCTTGGCGGCGACACGCAGCGACATTTCGGTGTCATGCAGCACCAGGGTCGCTCCCTGGCCCTCCACGACATGCAGCAGCTCGGTCAGGGCGATGCCGAGACTGGCGAAGGGCAGCGCCGCATGGCGCATGTGCCGGGCCAGCATGCCGTTCGTCTCGTGTCTCAGGAGGGTGGTGGCGAGCTGGCTGTCGTATCTTTCTTGCCCGGTCATGTCGATCGCCATGCCGCGCGTCGCGCCAGGCTGACCTGGTATAAGAGGCTGGCCCGGTACAGGGGACTGGCCCGGCACCGGAGCCGACGAGATCAGCATGCAGGTCGAGCCGCCCTCGGCGTTGCGCAGCCAGACCCGTCTGCGGCGGACGGCGACTGGCGTGTCGAACGGATTGAACAGCTTGCCGGACGTTTCGGGTCCGGCGACCAGCAGCGCCTGCGCCGGCGTGCCGATCAGCCGCGCCACCGGCCATCCAAGGACGATCTCCGGTGCGAGCATGGTGAAGCAACCTCTTGCGTCCGTCTCGAAAGCCAGGTCGGCGCCGACCGCCACCAGGGCCCGCCAGCGTTCGCGGCTCTCCGACAAGGCGCGGACGAGTATCGCTGCTTCCGAAGGCGTGGCTGGGCGCTGAAGGGTCGTGGTCATGAGCGGGAGGTCCATGGCTGCTCCGCGCATTCTCCGCCAATATGATGAACAGAGCGTAAAGGCCGCGCATTGACAGCGGCGGAGCGCTCCGAGCATGGTCCGCGCGACCCCTCAAAGCCGGCATCAGCCCAACCTTGTATCAGCCGAACCTTGTATCGCGGAGACCGAATGGACCAGCAGGAGCGCATCGACCGGATCTGGGAACGGCGCGAGACCTTGTCCGCCGCCACCACGGGAGAGGATCGCGAGGCGGTCGACCTCGTCCTGTCCGGTCTCGATGACGGCAGCCTGCGCGTGGCCGAGCCGGGCAACTCCGGCTGGATCGTGCATGAGTGGCTGAAGAAGGCGGTGCTGCTGTCGTTCCGCCTGCGCGACAGCGTGCCGATGCCGGGCGCTGGCGGCGCGCCGGTGTACGACAAGGTGGGCATCAAGTTCGCCGGCTGGGAGGCGGCGCGTTTCGCCGAGGCGGGTTTTCGCGCGGTGCCGGGCGCGGTGGTGCGCCGTTCGGCCTATGTCGCACCCGGGGTGGTGCTGATGCCCTGCTTCGTGAATGTCGGCGCGCGGATCGAGCGCGGCACCATGATCGACACCTGGGCCACGGTGGGGAGTTGCGCGCAGATCGGCCGCAACTGCCATATCAGCGGCGGCACCGGCATCGGCGGCGTGCTGGAGCCGTTGCAGGCGGCGCCGGTGATCATCGAGGACGACTGCTTCATCGGCGCGCGCTCGGAAGTGGCCGAGGGCGTGGTGGTGGAGCGTGGCAGCGTGCTGTCGATGGGCGTGTTCATCGGCGCCTCGACCAAGATCGTGGACCGTGGCACCGGCGAGGTCATGATGGGCCGCGTGCCGGCCTATTCCGTGGTGGTCCCGGGCGTGCTGCCGTCGCCTTCGGGCAATCCGCTGCTGCCGGGCCTCGCCTGCGCGGTGATCGTCAAGCGCGTGGACGCAGGCACGCGCGCCAAGACGGCCGTGAACGAGTTGTTGCGCGATTGAGCGCCCGAGAACTTGCCAGCCTGGAGTGCCACAGCCCGCTGCCGCTGGCGCAGGCGCTGATCCGCGCCGCATCGGTGACGCCCTCGGATGGCGGTGCGCAGGCGGTGCTGGCCGAGGCGCTGACCGCTCTCGGCTTCAGCGTGGCGCATCTGCCGTTCGGCGACGGCGACCATCCCACGCCCAACCTGTTCGCAAGGCTGGGTACGGGTTCGCCGCATGTCTGTTTCGCCGGCCATACCGACGTGGTGCCGCCCGGGGACGCGGGCTGGAGCGTGCCGCCGTTCGCCGGCGACGTGCGGGACGGTGTGCTTTACGGCCGCGGTGCCTGCGACATGAAGGGCGCGATCGCCTGCTTCGTGGCCGCCGTGTCGGCGCACCTGGCCGAGCATGGGCATCCGTCCGGCTCCATCAGCCTGCTGATCACCGGGGACGAGGAAGGTCCCGCGACCGACGGCACCGTGCGTGTGCTGGAATGGATGGCGGCCCGCGGCCATGTCCCGGATTTCTGCCTGGTCGGAGAGCCGACCAATCCGCAAGCGCTGGGCGAGGCGATCAAGGTCGGGCGGCGGGGCAGCCTGAATGCGCGGATCACGGCCAGTGGCACCCAGGGCCATGTCGCCTATCCGCAGCGGGCGGATAATCCCGTCCACCGGCTGATCGAGATCCTGTCGACGCTGACCCGGGCGGTGCTGGACCAGGGCAGCGAGTGGTTCGAGCCGTCCAGCCTGCAGGTCACCAGCGTCGATGTTGGCAATCCGGCCAGCAACGTGATACCGGGCCGGGCCGAGGCGCGTCTGAACATCCGGTTCAACGACCATCACAGCGGCGCCTCCCTGCATCGCTGGCTGCAGGACATCTGTTCGGCGCATCCAGCTGGCGTGTCGCTCGAGGTTCGTGTCAGCGGGGAGTGCTTCATGACCGAGCCGGGAGTGTTCGTCGCGGCCCTGAGCCGGGCGATCTCGCGGCAGACCGGCATCACGCCGCGCCTCGATACCGGCGGCGGCACTTCGGACGCCCGTTTCATCGTTCGGCTCTGCCCGGTGGCGGAGTTCGGCCTCGTGGGAGCCAGCATGCATAAGGTCGATGAGAACGTGACGCTGGCCGACCTCGACCGCCTCACCTCGATCTACCGGAGCTTTCTGGAAACTTTGCCGCCTGAAGGGAGTGCCGCATGAAGTCGCCGATGCAGCGACGGGGGCCGAAGCAGGTGGGCGGCGGTCCGGCAGGCACGAAGGTGCTCCAGGGACTGATGCTGATCGCCCGCGGCCGGCCCGAGGGACTGGAGTGTTTCGGCGCCACGCCGGACGCCTTCCTGGCCGCACTTTCTCCCTGGCTCGCCTTCCTGCTGGTCGGCACGCTGCTGATGATGCTGCGCCAGCCGAGTGCCATGGGCGCCACCCTGTTCCTGTTGTCGTTCTGCGCGCTGCTGCTGCCGCCGGTGCTGTCGCATGCCCTGGCGGGGAACTGGGAGCGACGCGCGTTCTGGCTGCGCTACGCCACGGCGGCGTTGTGGTGCGAGTGGCTGGTCATTTTCCTGGGCTATCTGCCGGCGCTGCTGGTGGTGGCGATCCTGTTGCAGCTCGGCGTGCCGGCCGATCTCGCCAGTGTCGCCCTGCTGGGCCTGGTCGCCTGCTACTGGCTCTGGCTGCACTGGTTCCTGGCCTGGCGCGGCCTGTCCCTCACCTGGGCGAAGGCGGCAGTTCTGGTCGGGGCCGTCATCGTCTCCACAGCGGTGCTGTGCGGACTGGCGCAACTGCTGCCGCCGCATGTCGGCGTGTTCGGAACATCAACGCATTAGGAACGGGTCCTCGGGATAGACGACGCCGGTAAGGCTCAAGCCATCCGGCGGCGCGGTCGGCCCAGCGGCGGCACGGGCACGGGCAGCCAAAGCCTCTGTGACCGCCTCAGGATTCCAGCGGCCTTCGCCGACCAGTTTCAGCGTGCCGGCGAAGTTGCGCACCTGATGGTGCAGGAACGAGCGGGCCTCGACGGCCAGGGTGACGATGTCGCCGTCGCGGGTGACGTCCAGCCGCTCCAGGGTGCGTATCGGGCTGTCCGCCTGGCAGGAGCCGGCGCGAAACGAGGTGAAGTCGTGGCGCCCGATCAGCAGGCGGCCGGCCGCGTGCATCGCCTGCTCGTCCAGCGCCGGCTTGACGTGCCAGACCCGATCCGCGGCGAGTGCCGGCCGTGCGGGACGGTTGAGGATGCGGTAGCGGTAGCAGCGCCGGATCGCCGAGAAACGGGCACTCCAGTCGGGCGCGACCCGCGCCGCCTGGAGCACCACGATCGGATCGGGCTTCATGTGGAAGTTCAGGGCATCGCGCAGCCGGCTGGCGGAGAGGGGCGCGGAGGCTGCCTGCGGCAGGTCGAAATGCACGACCTGGCCTTCGGCGTGCACGCCCGCGTCCGTGCGTCCGGCGGCGATGCCGGCGACCGGCTGGCCCCGGACCAGCTTCGACAGCGCCTGCTCCAGCACGGACTGCACGGAGGGGCCGTTGATCTGGCGCTGCCAGCCGACGAAAGGGGTGCCGTCATATTCGAGCCTGATCGCCCAACGCTCGGAGGCATCAGCCAAACGGATGGCCTGGGGGTATGCGGTGCCCGCGCAGGAAGGCGTCGGCGTCGAGGATGGCGCGGCCGGGCTGCTGCAAGCGGGTGATGCGCAAGGCGCCCTGGCCCGTGGCGATGGTCAGGCGGTCGTCCAGCGCGGTGCCGGGGGGGGCTGCGTGGACGACGTCGGCCAATGGCCTGGCGGCGATGATCTTGAGCGGCTGGCCGTCGAGCCGCGACGTCGCGCCGGGCCAGGGGTGCATGGCGCGGACCCGGCGGTCGAGCCTGGTTGCCGAGTGCGACCAGTCGAGCCGGCCATCCTCCCGCGAGAGCTTGGCGGCATAGGTGATGCCGGCCTCGGGTTGCGCCCGTGGCAGCGGCGGATGGTTCAGCGCCTCCAGGATCAGCCTGGCCCCGAGTGGCGCCAGCGCATCGTGCAGGCTCTGGCCGGTGGTGTCGGCGTCGATCGGCACGGAGCCGGTCAGAAGCATCGGGCCGGTATCGAGGCCTTCCTCCATCTGCATGATGGTGACGCCCGATCGGGTATCGCCGTCGAGGATGGCGGCCTGGATCGGCGCCGCCCCCCGCCAGCGCGGCAGCAGGCTGGCGTGGATGTTCAGGCAGCCGCGTCGCGGTGCGGCCAGCATGGCGGTGGGGAGGATCAGGCCATAGGCGGCGATGATCGCGGCGTCGAGATCGAGTGCCGCGAACGCCGCATGCTCGCCCTCGTCGCGACGGACCCGGGCCGGAGTGCGCACCTCCAGGCCGAGCTGCAAGGCCAGCGCATGCACCGGCGAGAGCCTCACCGCCTGGCCGCGGCCGGCCGGACGTGGCGGCTGGGTGTAGACCGCGGCGATCTCGTGGCCGGCCTGGTGCAGCGCGCGCAGGGCTGGGACAGCGAAGTCGGGCGTACCCATGAAGGCGAGGCGCAGGCGCATCAGCCGCCGTCCTGTTTCGACGCCGCGATCTTCTGTTGCTTGGCCAGCCGGCGCATCAGCATGTTGCGCTTCAGGGCCGAGATATGGTCGACGAACAGCACGCCGTCGAGATGGTCGATCTCATGCTGCAGGCAGGTGGCGAGCAGTCCGTCCGCATCCAGCTCATGCGCGGCGCCGTCGAGATCCTGGTAGCGGATGCGTACGCTCTCGGGGCGGACGACCTCGGCATATTGATGGGGCAGGGACAGGCAGCCTTCCTCGCGCGATATCAGGGTGCTGCTGGCGGCGATGACCTCGGGGTTGACCAGGGTGAGCGGCTTCGGGACCTCGTTATCCATCAGGTCGACGATGGCCAGACGCAGCCCCAGTCCCACCTGCGGCGCCGCCAGCCCGATCCCCGGTGCACGGTACATGGCGGCGAACATGCGCGGCAGCAGCCGTCTCAGCTCGGCCACATCCTTCGGTTGCACCAGGCGCGTCTTCTGGCGCAGCATGGCGTGGGGGGCGATCAGGATGTCGAGCGGGTCGGGCTCCTGCGGCATGGCGGCTCGGTTGGTGTCGGTCATGATGGCGATGTAGCGGCCCCCAGCCTTCAGGCCAATAGCGTCGCCAAGCCGATAGACTTGCGCCGCCGAGCGGATAAACCATATCTGGCTGGTCGGAATGCCGTTCTGGATTCCGATAGTTTCCCGTCTCGCTCCCAGGAGGAGGCTCAATGTCAGGCCGGCTATTCGCGTCCCCGCTGTTCCTCGGTTTCGACCATCTCGAGCAGATGCTCGAGCGTGCGTCCAAGACATCGTCGGATGGCTACCCTCCCTACAACATAGAGCAGATCAGTTCGACCGGGTTGCGCATCACCCTGGCGGTGGCGGGCTTCGACATGGACGATCTGCAGATCACCCAGGAAGACAACCAGCTCGTCATCCGGGGCCGCCAGAACGACGACACCGATGGCCGCGTGTTCCTGCATCGCGGCATTGCGGCGCGGCAGTTCCAGCGCGCCTTCGTGCTGGCCGAGGGGATCGAGATCGGCGGCGCCTGGCTGGACCGTGGATTGCTGCATATCGACCTGGCGCGTCCGCAGCCTGAGGTCCGCGTCAAGCGGATCGAGATCTCACGGGGTAGCGGCCCCCAAGGGACCAGCATGGCGGAAGGTCAGGGAAGCGTTCGCGCGACCGGGCAAGCCAAGCCGGTGATCGGAGGCGAGATCGCGCGCGCTCCGTCCAGAGGACCCCGGGTCGTGCGTTCCGTTGCGATTGAGGACTGAAAACTTAACCGGGAGTGGCGACGTTACTGAAGTTCGGGTTGCCGAACTCGTAACGGTGCGTCTTGCTGAAGGATCAGGAAAATGGACTCCGCCGAAGATCATGATGGTAACGCGGACGATGGGCAGAACGGCGGCAAGACGCTTCCGATCCTGATCGACATCCGCCACCTCTCGATCCAGCAGCTCCAGGCGCTCGGCATGGCCCAGATGGCCTACGTGAAGCCGGTGGTGGTCGATGGCGAGGCGGCGTTCGCGATCCATGCCGCAGACGGCACGCCGATGGCGCTGGCCGGGAACACCGAGGTCGCCTTCGCCGCGATCCGTCAGCACGAGATGATGCCGACGCTCGTGCATTGAGCATGATCCCTCGATCAGGCTCTGCCTGGCTGCTTCAAGTGCATCCCCTCCGGAAGCGGCGATTGCCGTTCCGGAGGTTTGCCTGCCGGATCAGTTCACTGTCGGATCGAGCCAGCCAATGTGTCCATCGTTGCGACGATACACCACGTTGATCTCGCCGCTGCCGCTGTTGCGGAACATGAGCACCGTCTGGTCAACAAGATCGAGCTGCATTACCGCCTCACCGACGGTCAGATGCTCGATGTCTGTGGTTTGCTCGGCGATGATGGTGGCATAGGCGCCCAACTGCACCTGGCTTTCCACCGGCGGCATCCCGCTTCGGCGCGGCTGTTGGACCAACTGCTCGTCATCCTGGCGCAAGGTGTACTGCCGGCCGATCTCCGGCAGGTGGCGCTGGGCGACGTCGCGCGGATGGTCGTTCACCCGCCTGCGGTAGCGGCGCAGCCGCTTGGCAATATGTTCCGCCGCATCGTCGAAAGCGCCGTGCGCGTCTGCCGCCTCGCCTTCGCCGCGCAGCAGCAGCCCTCGCGCCGCGCGGACATTGATGTCGCAGGTGAAGAAGCTGCGTGCCCGGCTGAAGGTGACGTTGGCTTCGAGCGCGTCGTCGAAATATTTCTCTGCAATAACGTCCAGATGGGCGGTGACGCGCGTTCGCAGAGCGTCAGAAAGATCAATCTGCTTGCCGGCGACATTGATATGCATACCTGCTGTCTCCTCTGGGTGCCCGGACCTGATGGCCGGGAGGAGCCAATGCTCGCGAGGGACGACGGACGCAGGGTCCAGTTTAATCAGGGCCGGATCAGTGTCCAGACATCAGACGGAGATCGCTTTCTCCCGCTTGCGCTGCACCGAGCTAGGGATGCGCAGCGCTTCGCGGTATTTGGCCACGGTACGGCGCGCGATGTCTATGCCCTCGCGACGCAGTGCTGCCACAATAGCGTCATCCGATAGGGTCGCGATCGCATCCTCGGAGGCGATCATGCCACGGATTCTGTAACGAACGGCTTCCGCGCTGTGGCTTTCCCCGGTAACCCCGGCGATCGCCGTGGTGAAGAAATATTTCATCTCGAACAACCCGCGCGGCGTCGAGATGTATTTGTTGGCGGTCACCCGGCTGACGGTGCTCTCGTGCATCTCCACCGCCTCGGCGATGTCGCGCAGGATCAGCGGCCGCAGATGGCCGACGCCGCGGGCGAGGAAACCCTCCTGGCGGCGCATCACCTCTCCCGCCACCTTCAGGATGGTCTGCGCGCGCTGCTGCAGGGATTTCATCAGCCAGTTGGCGCTGGCCAGTTTCTCGGCCAGGAACAGCCGCTCCTCGCGGCCGGCGCGCAGCGAGACCCGGGCGTGGAACGCCTCGCTGACCAGCAGCCGGGGCAGGGTGTCGGGGTTGAGCTCCAGGATCCAGTCGCCGTCGAGCCCGGGGCGCATCAGCACGTCGGGCAGGATCGGCGGCGCCCGGGCGATGTCGTAGCCGGCGCCCGGCTTGGGATCGAGGGCCCGGATCTCGGCGATCATCTCGGTCAGGTCCTCGGCGTCGACGCCGCAGATCGACTGCAGTCGCTTGTGCTCGCGCCGTGCCAGCAGCTCGAGATGGTCGAGCAGGGCCTGCATCGCCGGGTCCAGCCGGTTGCGCTCGGCGAGCTGGGCGGCGAGGCACCCGCGCAGGTCGAGCGCGAACAGTCCGACCGGATCGAAGCGGGCCATGCGCGCGCGCACGGCGGCGACCCGTTCCGGCGACGTGCCGAGGGCGGCCGCCAGCACGGCGTCCTCGGTGGTCACCCTTCCGGCCGGGTCGAGCAGGGCAATCAGATGCGCGCCGATCACCCGCTCGGCGTGTTCGGCGAAGCTCAGCCGGAGCTGCTCGCCGAGATGGTCGCGCAACGGGCGCGGATCGCCGGCGAGGTTCTCGATGAAGGGACCGCCCTCGCCGGACCCATTGCCGGAGCCGCTCGACAGGCGGCTGGCGTGGTCGAGCCCCCCGGCGCCGTCATAGGCCGATCCGTCACGGGCCGAGCCGTCATAGCCGGGGCCATCGAACTGCTCGGCATAGTCGGTATCGAGCGGCGCCGCCGCCTCGCCGGGAAGGATGGAGGAGGCGACCAGCAGGTCCGTGCCGACCGGCTCGTGACCATTCTCGACGATGGATCGCTGGTCTATGGCGGGTTGCTCGGGAGAGGTCTCGGGGCGCTCGTCGCGTTCGAGCAGCGGATTGCGCTCCAGCTCCTCCTCGATGAAGGCGGCGACTTCCAGGTTGGTGAATTGCAGCAGCTTGATGGCCTGACGCAGTTGCGGCGTCATCACCAGCGATTGGGTGTGCCTGAGCTCCAGCCTTGGTCCAAGTGCCATGGGGTGAGACGCTACAACGAAAATCTCTCGCCGAGATATACGCGTCTCACGTCTTCGTGGGCGACGACTTCCTCGGGCACTCCCTGCATCAACACCTGCCCGCCGTGCATGATGTAGGCCCGGTCGATGATCTCCAGCGTCTCCCGAACGTTATGGTCGGTGATCAGCACGCCGATGCCGCGATGCTTGAGGTGGGAGACCAGGTCGCGGATCTCGCCGACGGCAATCGGATCGATACCGGCGAGCGGCTCGTCGAGCAGGATATAACTGGGCTGGCTGGCCAGCGCCCGGGCGATCTCGAGACGCCGGCGCTCGCCGCCCGACAGCGACAGCGAGGGGGCGCGTCGCAGCCGGGCGATGCCGAACTCGCGCAGCAGCTCGTCGAGCATCGTCTCGCGCTGGCCGAGGTCGGGCTCCACCACCTCGAGGGCGGCCATGATGTTCTGCTCGACGTTCAGGCCGCGGAAGATGCTGGCCTCCTGGGGCAGGTAGCCGATACCGAGCCTCGCACGACGATACATCGGCAGCTGCGTGATGTCCGCGCCGTCGAGGGTGATGGTGCCGGCGTCGGGCTGCACCAGGCCGACGATCATGTAGAAGGTGGTGGTCTTGCCGGCGCCGTTCGGGCCGAGCAGCCCGACCGCTTCTCCGCGCTGGACGCTGATCGAGACATCGCGCACCACGGCGCGCTTGCGGTAGCTCTTGCCGACGGCGTGCGCGGTAAGACCGTTGCCATAGGCGCCGGCGGCACTCTCCTCGGCCGACGCGTTGAGGGGTCGTCGCGTGGGCATTTCGTTCACGTCGGCGGCCCGGCTTTTGGTGTGCCGGGCTTGCCGCCCGGCTTGCTGCCAGGCTTGTTGCTCGACGGGACCGAGTTGTCGTTGGGAACGATCAATCCCTGCACGCGGGTGCCTGGATCCTCGGTCATGGTGGCCAATCCGGTATGCATGTTGACGATCGCGGCGGCTCCGTTGAGCTGATTCTGTCCCCGGGTGATGTGGACGTCGCCGACGATACGCGAAATTCCCGTGTCTGGCACGTAAACCCCGCGGTCGCCGGTCACGGTCTCGGTAAGAGTACGGACTACCACATGACCGAAGGCGTTGACCTTCTGCAATTTGCCGGAGCTCTCGATCGGATCGGCGCTCGCGGCCGGCTTGGTTGAATCTGCCGCGGGCTGGACACGAGGCTTGTTCGGATCCGGCGGCGCGCTGTAGCCGACCAGTATGTCGGCCTTGATGCGCCTGCCGTCGTTGGCGGTCACGACCGCATCGCCGCGCCCGACCGACATGCGGTTCTGCGACCAGTATTCCATCTGGTCGCGCGCCGTCAGCAGGTCGGTGGGGGTGATCAGATGCAGGTCATGGCCCGTGAGCACCAGGACCGCCTGGTCGATGTCGTAGATGCCGTGATCCCCGAAGGCCTGGTCGGTGGCGGTGAAGATATGCACGTGGCCGAACGCTTCCAGCCGGTAGATCTCGTTGGAGCCGGTGTCGTCGATAGGGGAGGACCCAGCCCCCGGCTTCATAGGGGGCTTGACGGCGGGCGACGCTGCCGCCGCCGTGCCGGGCTTCTTGCGGTAGAAGGCGATCAGCCGGTCCGCGGTCACGGTCACGGCGCCGCGCACGGCCTGCGCGCTGCGATAGGCGGTGACGGTCTGCGCCTTCTGGTCCCAGTCGAAGCCGCCGAGCGCCGTGACCGTGATCTGGCCGCCATGCGAGAGGTCGATCTGCTGGGCTTGGGCGACTGTCGCCAGCAGACTTCCCAGGGCCAGGGGACCGGCGACCAGAAGGGCGGCCCGGAAGCAGGCGGCCAAGCGGTGCCGGCGGCTCATCGCCCGATGCCCTGGCCGGCGGTGACGTTCGACGCCGGCGCGCTGCCGGTTGCGGCACTTCCGGTTGCGGCAGTTCCTGGCGGGGAAGCCCTGTGGTCGTCGTTCAGGATCATCCGGCCCGGACCGCGGAACTGAATGATGCCGTCATGCTGCGACATCATGTCGCCCTGCGCGTCCAGAACGCCAAAGGGGCCTTCGGCATGCACCCAGTCGTTGGAGACGAGGACGCCGCGCTTGACGTCCATCACCGCCGTCGGCCCGTTCATGATGGTGCCGTCGTCGCGATAGAACGTCACGTGGTTGAACAGGTCCAATATCTTCGTGTGCGGCATGTAGACGCCGTTGGCGGCGCGGATCATGAACCAGCTGCCGCTCTGGGTCAGGGTGTCGGCGATCGGATGGACCAGGTCGATTTGGTCGGGTCCGGTCTGCCGCGCCTCGTCGGCGGTGATCAT
This sequence comes from uncultured Acetobacteraceae bacterium, assembly GCA_964235615.1. Classification (GTDB taxonomy): domain Bacteria; phylum Pseudomonadota; class Alphaproteobacteria; order Acetobacterales; family Acetobacteraceae; genus Lichenicoccus. Next base: position 25,639 of record CAXSEE010000024.1, read on the forward strand.
GTAGGGGCGTCCGCGCGCATCCAGGCCGCGATAACGGACGCCGAGCATCTTGCCGGTATCGAGATTGACCGCCGCCACCTGCCGATAGGCGGCCCGGCTGGCGTATAGCGCTCGGTTGATCTCCGGCCAGGCCGCGATCGACCCGAGCAGGAGCAGGGCCGCCATCGGCATCAGCCATTTGGTCCAGAGCAGCAGCATGCGCCGGCGTGCCTGCTCATGCTCGTTCGGCGGACGCCGCGTGCGCGGCTGGTCCTGCACGCTCATGCGGCGGCGGGCAGTCGCGTCACTGGGCTCGACAGCTGGCGGCCGTTTGACGAGCGGGACCGGGTCCGGCGAAAGGAAATTGGGCTTGCGCTGCTCCATCGCTCAGGCGATCCCGGCGCGAAGCAGGTCGTGCACATGCAGGATGCCGACCGGACGCTCTGCCTCATCGACCACGAACAGGCTGGTGATCGGCCGCGGACCGGCATTCATGATGCGCAGCGCCTCGGCGGCCAGCATGTCCGGCCCGATGGTGCGCGGTGCCGCGTTCATCACCTCGCCGGTGCGTAGGCTCCGCAGGTCGCGATCGAGGTCGTGTCCCAGCGTGCGGCGCAGGTCGCCGTCGGTGATGATCCCCGCGAGCCGCCCGTCCGGTCCGGTGATCCCCAGGCAGCCGAACGCCTTGCTGGTCATCAGCATGACCGCCTGGAGCATCGGCAGCTCCGGTCCGGCCAGCGGCACCGCATCGCCCGCATGCATCAGCTCGCCCGCCCGCCGCAGCCGGGCGCCGAGCCGCCCGCCGGGATGGAACAGACCGAAATCGCTGGCACTGAAGCCGCGCCGCTGCAGCAGCGCCACCGCCAGCGCATCGCCCAGCGCCAGCTGCATGGTGGTGCTGGTGGTCGGCGCCAGCCCCATCGGGCAGGCTTCCGGTGCGGCCGGCAGCAGCAGCACGATGTCGGCGGCACGCGCCAGGGTGGAGCCGGCGTTGGCGGTGATCGCGATCAGGGTCAGGCCGAAGCGGCGGGAATGGACGATGACGTCGGCGAGCTCCGCGGTCTCGCCGGAGTTCGACAGCGCCAGCACCGCGTCGCCGGGCTGGATCATGCCGAGGTCGCCGTGCGACGCCTCGGCCGGGTGGACGAACAGCGACGGCGTGCCGGTCGAGGCCAGGGTGGCCTGGATCTTGCGCCCGACATGGCCGGACTTGCCGATGCCGACGACTACGACGCGGCCGGGGAGACCGGCGATCGTGTCCAGGGCGCGGATCAGGCACGCGCCGAGCGCCTCGCCGGGGGCGACGGCGCGGGCCAGCATGGACAGGCCCTCGGCTTCCGCGCGCAGCACCCGAGCCGCGATCAGCAGGTCATCGTTCTGCAGGGGCATTATCGTGTCCAGGGACTTCCTCGCTCCGTCCGCCTGCCTCATGGTGCGCCCCCTGTGTATGGTCAGCGCGCATCCCGAGGTCAAATCCAACCGCGTTCAATGCGCGAAGAGGTCCGGATCCTTGTAGCCGAGCAGGTCGAGACGGGCACGTGCCGGCAGGAACTCGTAGGCGGCAAGGGCCAGATCGAGCCGGTTCTCGCGTTTCAGCAGTCCTTCCAGCCGCTCCCACAACGCATGCAGATGCAGCACGTCGGAGGCGGCATAGGCCAGCTGCTCGGGGGAGAGGCTGGCGGCTCCCCAGTCCGAGGTCTGCTGCTGCTTGTTCAGCTCGACGCCGAGGAGGTCGCGGCACAGTTCGCGCAGGCCATGACGTTCGGTGAAGGTGCGCGTCAGCTTGGCGGCGATCTTGGTGCAGCGCACCGGGGCGACGGTGATGTCGAGCGCGTGCTGCAGGATGCCGACGTCGAAGCGGGCGAAATGCATCAGCTTGAGCACGCCCGGATCGGACAGCAGGGCCTTCAGGTTCGGGCAGTCCGCTCCCTGACCGCCGAGGGAGGCCGGGATGATCTGCACCAGATGCACCTGGTTGTCGGCCATGCCATGAACGCCGCCGCAGAGCTGCACCAGGCAGAGCCGGTCGCGATGCGGGTCGAGCCCCATCGTCTCGGTGTCGACAGCCACCGCTCCGGCAAGGCGGACGCTGTCCGGCAGGTCATGCCGGTGCAGATGAATAGTCGCGTTCTGCATGAACTGCGTAACGCTCATCAAACCGCCTCGTTGGTGCCCAGGAGAAGACTCGAACTTCCACGACCTTTCGGCCACAGGTACCTGAAACCTGCGCGTCTACCAATTCCGCCACCTGGGCTGAGGGGTGGGAGCGCGATCTACCGGGGCGCGTGCGTCGCGTCAACTGGGCTTCGCACGAAACAATTTCCGGTGCAGCCTGGCCGCTAGCATCCCTGGGCACGCATGCGCCGTTCCCATGGGTGCTTCAACAAGGCGATATGGGGTTCTGATGGCGGCGCGCAGCATAGCGACAGTGTTCGGCGGTTCCGGCTTCCTGGGACGATACGTGGTCAAGCGGTTGGCGGCACAGGGGCATGTGGTTCGCATCGCGGTGCGTCGTCCGGCTCTGGCCAACGAGATGCGCACGATGGGCGACGTCGGCCAGATCGTGCCGTTGTTCGCGTCGCTCTCGGACGACGCCAGCGTCGCCACCGCAGTCGACAGCGCCGATATCGTGGTCAACCTGGTCGGCATCCTGGCCGAGGGCACGCGCGGCGATTTCACCCGCGTCCATGCCGAGGGAGCTGGGCGGATCGCGCGGCTGGCCAAGGCTGCCGGCGCCGGCAGCCTGGTGCAGGTCTCGGCGATCGGCGCCAGCAAGGATAGCCCGAGCGCCTACGGCACCAGCAAGCAGGCCGGCGAGGAGGCCGTGCTGGCGGCATTCCCCGAGGCGGTCATCCTGCGCCCCTCGATCGTGTTCGGTCCCGAGGATGCCTTCTTCAACCGCTTCGCCGGCATGAGCCGGCTGGCGCCGGTGATGCCGGTGTTCTGCGGCGACACGCGCTTCCAGCCGGTCTATGCCGGAGACGTCGCCGATGCGGTGATCGCGGCGTTAGGCAACCCGGCCCTGCGCGGAAAGATCATCGAGCTCGGCGGCCCGCGCGTCTGGAAGTTCCGCGAGCTGCTGGTCTGGATGCTCGCCGAGCTGGGCCGCAAGCGGATGCTGTTCGAGGTGCCGATGGGGTTGGCACGGCTGCAGGCGAGCCTGCTGGAGCATGTCCCGGGCAAGCCGTTGACGCGCGACCAGCTCGCCATGCTGGGAAGAGATAACGTGGTGGCGGACGGAGCCCTGGGGTTCGACCGCCTCGGGATCGAGCCGACCCCGCTTGAGATGGTGGTGCCGTCCTATATCCGCCGCTACCGCCCTGGCGGCGCCAGACGGGATGTGCCGATATAAAGGGCCGATCCGGACCTTATTCGTGGCATTCTAGCCGATGTTGCACAGGAGACAGGCAACCCACGCCGATACTAGGACAGAACCACTGTCTTTTACTCGCTAGGACAGTCACATAATATTGCGGCAAGTGTCTTTAGCCCCATCTCCGGCGGCTGTGGGCACGTGGCGAAGGACAATCCATTGGCCGAACGCATGCTGCAATTCACGCATCTGCAGCAACACCAGCCAGAGAAGCGAGGTGTTGACGAGCGGCGTGACGATTTCAACGAGATCTACCGCTCGTTCAACGTCGGCCGGGCGGAGGAACAGTCCGGCCGCTGCTCGCAGTGCGGTGTGCCGTTCTGCTCGGTGCATTGCCCGCTGTCGAACAACATCCCGGACTGGCTCAAGCTCACTGCCGAGGGCCGTCTCGAAGAGGCCTACGAGGTCAGTTCCGCGACCAACAACTTCCCCGAGATCTGCGGCCGCATCTGCCCGCAGGACCGCCTCTGCGAGGGCAACTGCGTCATCGAGAAGGGGTTCGAGAGCGTCACCATCGGCGCCGTCGAGCGCTTCATCACCGACAATGCCTTCGAGATGGGCTGGGTGAAGCCGATCCGCCCGAAGCGCGAGCGCGCCCAGAGCATCGGCATCATCGGTGCCGGTCCCGGCGGCATGGCGGCGGCCGAGCAGTTGCGCAAGCAGGGCTACCAGGTGGCGATCTACGACCGCTACGACCGTGTCGGCGGGCTGATGATCTACGGCATCCCCGGCTTCAAGCTGGAAAAGGAGATCGTGCTGAAGCGCCACGCGCTGCTCGTGGAGTCTGGCATCGTGTTCCACCTCGGCCGTGGTGTCGGTGATGTGGACAGTGACGAGACCATCGCCTTCGCCACACTGCGCGAGCATCATGACGCGCTGCTGATCGCCACCGGCGTCTACAAGTCGCGCGACATCGGCGGCCCGGGCGTCGGCCTGCCCGGCATCGTCAAGGCGATCGACTATCTGACCGCCTCGAACCGCCGCTCGCTCGGCGACGAGGTGCCCAGCTTCGACAGCGGGCTGCTCAACGCGGAGGGCAAGAACATCGTGGTGATCGGCGGCGGCGATACCGCGATGGATTGCGTCCGCACCGCCGTGCGACAGGGTGCGGCCTCGGTCAAATGCCTGTATCGACGCGACCGGGCCAACATGCCCGGCTCGCTGCGGGAGGTGAAGAACGCCGAGGACGAGGGCGTCGAGTTCGTCTGGCTGGCCGCCCCGGAAGCGTTCATCGGCGACGACACCGTCAGCGGCGTGCGCGCGTTACGCATGAAGCTCGGCCTGCCCGACGCAACCGGACGCCAGTCCGTGGACCCGGTCGAGAATAGCGGCTTCACCCTGCCGGCCGACCTGGTGATCAAGGCGCTCGGCTTCGATCCCGAGCCGCTGCCGACATTATGGGGCGACGACGGGCTGGAGGTGTCCCGCTGGGGCACGCTGAAGGTCGGCCGCAGCAGCTTCATGACCAGCCTGCCCGGTGTGTTCGCCGCCGGTGACATCGTGCGCGGCGCCAGCCTGGTGGTGTGGGCGATACGCGACGGACGCGACGCGGCGGCCAGCATCCACCGCTGGCTGGCCGAGCATGAGCAAGTCAACATCCAGCAGATGGCGGCGGAATAATCGATATGGACCAGGAAGCAGTCGAGACAGGTTCCGAGTTCATCGCCGCCTGGCAGCGCAACGCGCTTGCCTTGTCGGACAGCTACGACGCGAGCCAGGAGCATGATGCCTGCGGCGTCGGGCTGATCGCCGCCCTCGACGGCAAGAAGCGCCGCGACGTGGTCGAGGCCGGTATCGCCGCACTCAAGGCCGTATGGCATCGCGGCGCGGTCGACGCCGACGGCAAGACCGGGGACGGCGCCGGCATCCATGTCGAGATCCCGCAGGACTTCTTCGCCGACGCCATCGGGCGCACCGGCAGCCGTCCCGACGATCAGCTGATCGGCATCGGCATGGTGTTCCTGCCCAAGACCGACCTGTCGGGTCAGGAGCGTTGCCGCACCATCGTCGAGAGCGAGATCCTCGCGTTCGGCTACGGCATCCATGGCTGGCGCCAGGTGCCGATCGACACCGCCTGCATCGGCGAAAAGGCCAACGCCACCCGGCCCGAGATCGAGCAGATCATGATCCGCAACCTCAAGCGCGTGCCGGAGGCGGAGTTCGAGCGCGACCTGTATGTGATCCGCCGCCGCATCGAGAAGCAGGCGATCGCCGACCAGGTGGCCGAGCTCTACATCTGCTCGCTGTCCTGCCGCTCGGTGATCTACAAGGGCATGTTCCTCGCCGAGAATTTGAGCGACTTCTATCCGGACCTGCTCGATCCGCGCTTCGTCAGCCGGTTCGCGATCTACCACCAGCGTTACAGCACCAACACCTTCCCGACCTGGCGGCTGGCGCAGCCGTTCCGCAAGCTCGCCCATAACGGCGAGATCAACACGATCTCCGGCAACACCAACTGGATGAAGAGCCACGAGACGCGGCTCGCGGACGCCGCACTCGGCTCGCACATCGAGAGCATCAAGCCGGTGATCCAGGCCGGCGGCTCCGACACCGCCTCGCTCGACAACGTGTTCGAGCTGCTCACCTTCGCCGGCCGCGACGCGCCGATGGCCAAATCGCTGATGATCCCGGCGGCGATCGACCCGGGGCCGGCGATGACGCCGGCGCATCGCGACATGTTCCTGTACTGCAACGCGGTGATGGAGCCATGGGACGGGCCGGCCGCGATCTGCGGCACCGACGGTCGCTGGGTGATCGCCGGGCTCGACCGCAGTGGGTTGCGCCCGCTGCGCTACACCATCACCGCCGGCGACATGCTGATCGTCGGCTCCGAGACCGGCATGGTGAAGGTGCCGGAAGGCGAGATCGTCAGCCGCGGGCGGCTCGGGCCGGGCCAGACCATAGCGCTCGACCTCGAGGAGCGCCGCTTCTACGACGATAACGGGCTGCTCGACCTGCTCTCCGCGCGCGCGGATTTCAGCAGCTGGACCAAGCGCATCCACCATATCGACCAGATCGTACGCGCCGATGCGGTCGAGCCGGTGGTCTATACCGGGGAGGCGCTGCGCCGCCGCCAGCTCGCGGTCGGCACCACCCTCGAGGAGCTGGAGATGATCCTGCACCCGATGGGCTCCACCGGCGCCGAGGCGGTCGGCAGCATGGGCGACGACACGCCGCTGGCAGTGCTTTCCGAGCGCTACCGCGGCTTGTCGCATTATTTCCGGCAGGCGTTCAGCCAGGTCACCAACCCGCCGATCGACAGCCTGCGCGAGACCAGGGTGATGAGCCTGACCACGCGGCTGGGCAACCTCGGCAACGTGCTCGACCAGGAAGCGGACCAGTGCGACCTGCTGCAGCTCGACACGCCGATGCTGACCACCGGCGAGCATGCCGCCCTGCGCGAGTTCCTCGGCGAGAATGCCTGCGTCATCGACTGCACCTTCCCGGCGGCCGACGGCGAGGCCGGGCTGCGTTCGGCGATCGACCGCATACGCCGCGAGGCCGAGGAGAGCGTGCGCGCGGGCTGCACCCATCTGTTCCTGACCGACGAGCACCAGAGCGCCGAGTGCGCCTATATCCCGATGATCCTGGCCACCGGTGCGGTGCATACCCACCTGGTGCGAAACTCGCTGCGCACCTTCACCAGCATCAACCTGCGCACCGCCGAATGCCTCGACGTGCATGCGATGGCGGTGATCATCGGCGTGGGTGCGACCACGGTGAACCCGTACCTGGCCCAGGAAAGCATCGCCGACCGGCATCGCCGCGGGCTGTTCGGCGACATATCGCTGCGAGCCGCGGTGGAGAGCTACCGCAAGGCCATCGACAAGGGCCTGCTGAAGACGATGTCCAAGATGGGCATCTCGGTGATCGCGTCGTATCGCGGCGGCTATAACTTCGAGGCGATCGGGCTTTCCCGCGCGCTGGTGGCGGACTTCTTCCCCGGCATGCCGTCACGCATCTCCGGCATCGGACTCTCGGGGCTGGCGCAGAACGTGCTCAACCTGCACGAGGCCGCCTGGTCCGAGGATGCGGTCACCTTGCCGGTCGGCGGGCTGTACAAGATGCGTGTGCGGGGCGAGGTGCATGCCTTCGACGGCAGCCTGATCCACACCTTGCAGACCGCCTGCGCCACCGACAGCTTCACCACCTACAAGCGCTATGCCGACGGCGTGCGGCGCCAGAAGCCGGTGGCGTTGCGCGACCTGCTCGATTTCCGCGAGGACTGCACGCCGATCCCGGTCGAGGATGTCGAGAGCATCACCGAGATCCGCAAGCGGCTGCTGGCGCCCGGCATCTCGCTCGGGGCGCTGAGCCCGGAAGCCCACGAGAATTTGTCGATCGCGATGAACCGCATCGGCGCCAAGTCCGACAGCGGCGAGGGCGGCGAGGACCCGGCGCGCGCCAAGCCGCGTCCCAACGGCGACAACGCCTCCTCGGCCATCAAGCAGATCGCCTCGGGCCGTTTCGGCGTCACCGCGCAGTATCTCAACGACTGCCGCGAGATCGAGATCAAGATGGCCCAGGGCGCCAAGCCCGGCGAGGGCGGCCAGCTGCCCGGCTTCAAGGTGACCGGGCTGATCGCCAAGCTGCGCCACGCGACGCCCGGCGTGACCCTGATCTCGCCGCCGCCGCATCACG
>CAXSEE010000025.1:0-32788 GCA_964235615.1 uncultured Acetobacteraceae bacterium
TGCGGCCGAACTCGTCGCCGGCCAGCAGCATCGGCGTGCCCTGGCTGAGCAGCAGGGTAGCCAGCATGTTGCGTATCTGGCGGGCGCGGACACGGTTGATCTCGGGGTCGTCGGTCGGCCCCTCGACGCCGTAGTTGAACGAGCGGTTGTCCGACGAGCCGTCGCGGCCGTCCTCGCCATTGGCGTCGTTATGCTTCTCGTTGTAGGTGACGGTGTCGTTGAGCGTGAAGCCGTCATGGGCGGTGATGAAGTTCACCGAGGCCCAGGGCTTGCGTCCCTGATTATCGAACTCCGCCGGCGAGCCGAGCAGGCGTGGCGCGATCTCGGCGAAGCTCGAGGCGCCTTTCCAGAAATCTCTGCTGGTATCACGAAACTTGTCGTTCCACTCGGCCCAGCCGGGTGGGAACTCGCCGACCTGGTAGCCACCGGGTCCGCAGTCCCAGGGTTCGGCGATCAGCTTGATGGTCCCGAGCACCGGGTCCTGGCCACAGGCCTTGAGGAAGCCCGAGCGGTTGTCGAACCCGTTCGGCTCACGGGCCAAAATAGTGCCGAGATCGAACCGGAACCCGTCGACATGGGTCTCCTCTGCCCAGTAGCGCAGGCTGTCGGTGACCATCTGGATCACCCGCGGATGGCTCAAGTTGACCGTGTTCCCGGTACCGGTGTCATTGATATAGTAACGGTTCTGGTCGGGCATGAGACGATAGTACGAGGCGTTGTCGATGCCCTTGAACGACAGGGTCGGGCCTCGCTCGTTGCCTTCCGCAGTATGGTTGTAGACCACGTCGAGGATCAGCTCGAGACCCGCATCGTGGACGCGGCCGACCATCTCCTTGAACTCGCGCAACGACTGCTCGCGCTCGGCCGCATAGCGGGGGTCGGGGGCGAAGAAGCCGATCGTGTTGTAGCCCCAATAGTTGGTGAGGCCTTTCTCGAGCAGCTGGCTGTCGTTGATGAAGCTGTGCACGGGCAGCAGCTCGATCGACGTGACACCGATCGACTTGATGTAGTCGAGCACTTCGGGAGTGCCGAAGCCGGCGTAGGTGCCGCGCAGTTTCTCCGGCACCTTGGGATGCAGCTTGGTATAGCCGCGCACATGCGTCTCGTAGAGTATCGTGCGGTCCCAGGCGATCGGGTTGCGCGACGGCTGGCCCTGCCAGTCGAAGTTGGCGTCGACCACGACGGATTTCGGCACGAACTTCGCGCTGTCACGCTCGTCGTACGAAAGGTCGTCGTCGGCATGGCCGATCGTGTAGCCGAAGATCGCGTGGTCCCAGATCAGCTCGCCGAAGTGGGCGCGCGCGTAGGGGTCGAGCAGGAGCTTGTTGGGATTGAAACGGTGGCCGGCCTCCGGCGCGTAGGGGCCATGCACGCGGTAGCCGTAGATCTGCGCCGGGCCGATGTCCGGCAGGTAGCCATGAAAGATCTGGTCGGTGTATTCCGGCAGGGCGATGCGCTCGATCTCGGTCTCACCCTTGCTGTCGAACAGGCAGACCTCGACCTTGGTGGCGTGTGCGGAGAACAGCGAGAAGTTGACGCCCTTGCCATCCCAGTGGGCGCCGATCGGGAACGGGAGGCCCTCGCGGATCTTGTTTTTCAGACTGTCTGCCACGCGTTCACGCTCCGGATACCATGCGGGGGTTGAACTCGCCCAGGTAGGGGTGGTTCCGCAAGCGTGTTCTCAGCTTCGCGTCACGGCGAAACGGCGGCACTCGCCGAAGCCCAGCGTCACGAAATCGGCTTCGGCGACACCCTGCCGGCGCCTCTCCTCGGCCATGACCCGTTCAGGGGCGTCGATCGCCTCGTCGGTAAGCTGGAAGGTGCCGAAATGCATCCCGATCGACCGGCCCGCGCCGAGCGTGCGATGGGCGCCGACGGCTTCCGCCGGGTCCATATGCACGCGGCTCATCATCGAGCGGGGGGCGTAGGCGCCGATCGGCAGCAGGGCGAGATCGGGAGGTCCGAGGCGGTCGCGGATACGCTGCCAGTGCAGGCCGTCGCCGCTGTCCCCGGCGAACAGCAGCCGGATGCCGACGGCTTCGAGCATGAAGCCGGCCCAGAGCGAGCGCCCGGCGTCGCGCAGGGTGCGCGAGGAGAAGTGCCGGGCGGGGACGGCGGTGACCCGGGCCGCCGGAGCCTCGCCCGTCCGCGGCACAAGATCCGTTTGCTGCCACCAGTCCAGCTCCCGGATCTCGAAGCGGGCGGCCTTGCGGACATGCACGGCGTTACCGAGCGGCGTGATCACCCGTGGGGCCGAATGGCGATGCACTGATTGGAGGCTGGGCAGGTCCATATGGTCGTAATGGTTGTGCGAGAGCAGCACCAGGTCCACCGGCGGCAGGTCGGCGAGCAGCCGTCCGGGCGCGCGGGCGCGTTTCGGCCCGGCCCAGGATACCGGGGAGGCGCGCTCGCTGAACACCGGGTCGGTCAGCAGGGTCAGGCCGGGCAGGCGGATCAGGAAGCTGCTGTGGCCGATGAAGGTGACGCTGACCGCTCCCGGACCCGGCTCTGCCCAGGGGTCGCCGGAGGGCGCCGGGTCGATGATCCGTTCCGGCCAGCGGCTGCGATTGCCGTCGCGGTCCAGGCGCCAGCGCAACAACGACACCAGGCGCGAACCGCCCGGAGCGGCCTGGGCCTCCAGGGCAGGTGCCGGAGGCGTCAGCCAGGCCGGATTATAATAACGTTCGCCGTCGAAGTAGCTGAGATCCATGCCTCTACATAGGGGACCAGTTGGTGTCTTGCACTGCGCCGGCGCAGATGCCGTGCACGGCCCCGCCGAACGATGCGGGACCAAGCAGGTTGCGGAACCGGTGGCCTGTCGTGTAAGTCAGGGGTGACCGAGCGGTCATTACGCGGCGCCCCTGAACCGGACGCCCTGGCCATAATCAGGTCCGAGCCGGCATCCGCCCGGCGTCTGACGAGGACGTAGCATGAAAAGCCTCATCCGTATCGGAGCGGTGGTTCTGTTTGCCTGTGCCGCAGCCGAGGCGGCATCCGCAAGCGCCCAGCAGCCCCCGCAAGGCCCCCCTGTCGTCGGCGTGGGCACCGTTCACTCCCAGCCGGTGACCTCGACCAGCCAGTATGTCGGCCGGGTCCAGGCCATCGACAGCGTCGCACTGGTGGCACGGGTCACTGCCTTCCTGGAGCAGCGCCTGTTCGTCGAAGGAGCCGACGTGAAGAAGGGGCAGTTGCTCTATGTGCTGGAGCAGCCGCCGTTCCAGGCGCAGGTGCTGGCCCAGCAGGGCGCATTGGCGCAGGCGCAGGCCAACATACGCTACGCGTCGCTGAGCCTCGGCCGGCAGCAGGCGCTGCTGCATACGCCGGCGGGACAGCAATCCAGTGTCGATAACGCGGTCGCCACCGCGCGCGGCAACGCCGGCAGCGTGCTGACGGCGCAAGGCAACCTGCAGGCGGCCCAGATCAACCTGGCCTATACCGAAATCCGCTCGCCGGTCGATGGCCGCATCAGCGCGACCTCGGTCAACGAGGGTAACGTGGTCAGCCCGACCAGCGGCACCCTGGCGACCATCGTCACCCAGGACCCGATGTATGTGTCCTTCCCGGTCGCCACCCGCGACGTGGTGACGCTGCAGAAGAAATACGCCGGCAACGGTGGCCTCGGGGCGGCGAAGATCGGCCTGCTGCTGACCAACGGCGACAGCTACGACCAGGTCGGCAAGCTGGACTATGTAGCACCCTCCGTGGCCGCCAACACCGATACCATCACCCTTCGCGCGACCGTTCCGAACCCGGAACGCGGCGGCGGCGACCAGAACGGGGTCGGTACCCGGCTCCTGGTGGACGGGGCGTTCGTGACGGTGCTGATCTCCGATCCGCATCCGGTCAGCTCCCTGGTCATCCCGCGTGCCGCGGTGCTGTCGGACCAGCAGGGCGACTATGCCTTCGTGCTGGACGCGCAGAACCGGGCGCAGCGCGCGAACCTCAAGCTCGGCGACACCGTCGACGCCAACCAGGTGGTGACCTCCGGCCTGACCGACGGGCAGAGGGTCATCGTCGATGGCGTCCAGCGCGTTCATGCCGGCGCCGTGGTCACGCCGGCGGCTCCCGAAGCGTCCGCGACCGGCTCGGCCGCGGCACCGGGAGGACCATCGGCGGCGGCTGGCCGGACGGCGGCGCAGAACGGCAACGGTGCTCCATCGCCGCCGCCCGCGACGACGCCTAATCGGCAATGACCGGGCCGAACCGGCAATGACCGAGCCGAACCTGCAATGACCAAGACTGGGCCGGAACTGGAGACAAGCGGGGTGCGCACGTGATTTCTGGAGTCTTCATCGACCGGCCGCGGCTCGCGATCGTCATCGCGATCGTCATCACGCTGGCCGGCATCGTCGGGATGACGCGCATTCCGGTGGCGCAGTTCCCCGAGATCGTGCCGCCGCAGGTGCAGGTCGCGGCAACCTATCCCGGCGCCTCTGCGGACGTCGTGGAATCCTCGGTGGCGCAGCCGATCGAGGCGCAGGTCGTCGGCGTCGACAAGATGATCTACATGCGCTCGGTGAGCGGCAACGACGGCTCGTATGCGCTGACCGTGAGCTTCATCCTCGGCAGCAATCCCGACGTCGACACCGTCAACGTGCTCAACCGTGTGCAGACCGCGGAGGCGGAACTGCCCTCGACGGTGGACGCCGAGGGCCTGACGGTGCAGAAGCGCTCGTCGGCGATCCTGATGTTCGTCAATTTCTACAGCCCGAGCGGCAAGTTCGCCCCGCTGTTCATCACCAACTACATGACCATCAACATCATCGACGCGGTAGCCCGCACCCCTGGCGTCGGCCAGGCGTCGCTGCTGTCGCGCCAGCTCTATTCGATGCGCGTGTGGTTCGACAACAAGCGGCTGGTCCAGCTCGGCCTGTCGCCCAGCGACATCACGACGGCGATCCAGTCGCAGAACCAGGTCGCCGCGGTCGGACGCATCGGCGCGCGCCCCGCAGGCCCCGATCAGCAATATCAGCTCAACGTGCAGACCCAGGGCCGCCTGGTGACGACGGCGCAGTTCGGCAACATCGTCATACGCGCCAATCCCGATGGCTCCTCGCTGAAGCTAAAGGATATCGCGCGTCTGGAGCTTGGGGCGCAGACGCAGGACTCGGAATCCCGCTTCGACGGCTATCCTTCGGTGGCGCTCGCGATCTATCTCTCGCCGGGCGCCAACGCGCTCGACACCGCGACCGCCATCAAGCATCTGCTGGTCCGTCAGGCGCAGCGCTTCCCAGCCGGGTTGCAGTACAACATCACCTACGACAGCACCGACTTCGTGCATGACACCGTGAACGAGGTGATCAAGACGATCTTCGAGGCCTTCGTGCTCGTCGTCATCGTCGTGTTCCTGTTCCTGGGCAGCGCGCGAGCCACGATCATTCCGACCTGCGCCGTGCCGGTCAGCCTGATCGGCGCCTTCGGCGGCATGGTGGCACTTGGCTTCTCGGCCAATACCGTCTCGCTGCTGGCGATGGTGCTGGCGATCGGCATCGTGGTCGACGACGCGATCGTCGTGGTGGAGAATGTCGAGCGCGTGATGGAGGAGGAGCCGGAGCTGAGTGCCCCGGACGCGGCCAAGAAGGCGATGACCCAGATTACCGGGCCGATCATCGCCATCACCCTGGTGCTGCTGTCGGTGTTCGTGCCGATCGCCTTCATTCCCGGCCTGTCCGGCGTGCTGTTCAAACAGTTCGCGGTGACGATCTGCATCGCCATGCTGATCTCGGCCGTGAACGCGCTGACCCTGTCGCCGGCGCTGTGCGGGGTGTTCCTGCGCCATCCCGGCAAGCGCCGCGGGATCATGGGCCGGGTGCTGAACGGCATCGACCGCACCCGCAACGGCTATTCGCGGATCGTGTCGCGGCTGCTGCGGGTCTCGCTCGGCGGCATCCTGGTGATCGCGCTCTGCTGCTTCGGGATCTTTGTCATCCAGGGCACGCTGCCGGCCGGCTTCCTGCCCGAGGAGGACCAGGGCGGCTTCTTCACCGTCATCCAGTTGCCCGACGGCGCCTCGGTGGCGCGCACCAGCGACGTCGTCCGGCGGGTCGAGAAGATGAACGCGGCGTTGCCTGGCGCCCTGCACACCTTCGCCGTCATCGGCTACTCGTTCCTCGACACCGTGCAGGAGCCCAATGTCGGCTTCGTCTTCACCCGCCTCAAGCCATTCGAGCAGCGGACGGCGGCCAACACCCACGTGCAGGCTCTGCTTGGCCGCGTGTTCGGCCAGTCGCAGGGCATCCGCGCCGCCACGATCTTTCCCTTCAACCTGCCGCCGATCATCGGCCTGTCTCCTGGCGGCGGCTTCGAGTATGAGCTCGAAGGACTGCAGGGACAGGATCCGAAGCAGCTCGGCAGCGCGATGCTCGGACTGATCGCGGCGGCGAACGGCGACAAGCGGCTGTCGCGTGTGTTCTCCACCTTCACCGCGACCAATCCCTCGATCTTCCTCGACATCGACCGCACCAAGGCGCAGGCGCTCGGCGTCAGCATCAACGACATCTTCACCGCGCTGCAGAGCACGCTCGGCAGCGTCTACGTCAACGACTTCAACCTGTTCGGACGGGTGTGGCAGGTGAACGTGCAGGCAGAGGCACGCGACCGGTCGAAGATCGACAACATCTGGGGGATCTACATACGCAACGCCAGCGGCGGCACCGTGCCGCTGCGCTCGCTGGCGACGATCAAGATCGTCACCGGGCCGCAGGCGATCACCCGCTACAACAACTACCGCGCCATCACCATCAACGGCACCCCCGGTCCGGGCGTCTCGTCGGGAACCGCGCTGGCGGCGATGTCCGCGATCTCGGCCAGGACCTTGCAGACCGGCTACGACTATGAATGGACCAGCACCGCCTACCAGGAGGTCCAGGCCAGCGGCAAGACCGGCATCATCCTGGCCATGGCGCTGCTGTTCGCCTATCTGTTCCTCGTCGGCCTGTATGAGAGCTGGATCATCCCGATCGCCGTGCTGATGTCGGTGGCGGTGGGCGTGCTCGGCGCCATGATCGGCATCAAGATCGCCGGCCTGTCGCTCGACCTCTATGCCCAGATCGGCCTCGTGGTGCTGATCGCGCTCTCGGCCAAGAACGGCATCCTGATCATCGAGTTCGCCAAGGCGCGCCGGGAGGCGGGCGAGACCATACGTGAGGCGGCCGAGCAGGGCGCGCACATGCGGTTCCGCGCGGTGATGATGACCTCCTTCGCCTTCATCCTCGGCCTGGTGCCGCTCGTGACGGCGACCGGGGCCGCGGCGTTGAGCCGTCGTGACGTCGGCACGCCGGTGTTTGCCGGCATGCTCGCGGCGAGCGCCATCGGTATCTTCGTCATCCCGATGCTCTACGTGACCTTCCAGACCATGCGGGAGTGGTTCCATCGCAAGCTGGGCATTGGCCAGCAGCAGGTGGCGCACCAGGATCACCCGGTGGAGCGTCACCTGGTATCGTAACGGCTCGCCAGATATAATGTAGTTTCCCTGATCGGGTCGGGTCGAGCATTCGTGATGGAGATGGGGGTGAGGTTGGTGTCGGCTTCTGGCCGAACCGGCTCTTCCCATGCCAGACTGGCCTATATCATGCCAAACTCGCCTACCATGAACGTAATTTGACTTCGCCGAGAGCGGGTTTCCATCTGGCCTGGCAAGATGCATTCTGAGGGATCGGCTGTCGGCCTTGTGCCGATCCACTCGACCACGGAGGACGGTTCATGCGTTCAATGACGGATCACCTTGCACGGACAGCGTTTGTCGCGGCACCCGATGGGGGTGGGAGTGCAACCGGCGGCATCGACCAGTTGTGCATCAACACGATCCGAACCTTGGCGATGGATGCGGTGCAGAAAGCGAAGTCCGGTCATCCCGGAACGCCGATGGGCCTGGCGCCGGTGGCTTACACGCTGTGGCAGAACATCCTGCGCTATGATCCGGCGGAGCCGCGCTGGCCCGGACGCGACCGTTTCGTCCTCTCGGTCGGCCATGCCTCGATGCTGCTGTACTCGTTGCTCTTCCTGGCCGACGTCAAGGAGATCCGGGACGAGGATCATGAGGGCAACCCGGTGCCGAAAGGCTCTCCATCGCTGACCCTGGAGGACCTCAAGCAGTTCCGCCAGATGAGCAGCAAGACGCCCGGCCATCCGGAATACCGCTTCACCTCGGGTGTCGAGACCACCACCGGCCCGCTCGGGCAGGGCTGCGGCAACTCCGTCGGCATGGCGATGGCCGAGCGCTGGATGGCCGACCGCTACAACAAGCCCGGCTTCACCCTGTTCGATTATCATGTCTACGTGCTGTGCGGCGACGGCGACATGATGGAGGGCGTGGCCAGCGAGGCGGCCTCGGTCGCGGGGCACCTGGGCCTGTCGAACCTGACCTGGATCTATGACAGCAACCAGATCAGCATCGAGGGCTCGACCGAGCTCGCCTTTACCGAGAACACCCACAAGCGCTTCGAGGCCTATGGCTGGGCGGTGTTCGAGGTGCCCGACGCCAACGACACGGCGACGGTTGAAAAAGTGCTGGAACAGGCCCGCGCGGTCACCGACCGGCCGAGCTTCGTGGTCGTGCACAGCCAGATCGGCTACGGCGCGCCGCACAAGGCCGGTACCAAGGAAGCCCATGGCGAGCCGCTCGGCGACGACGAGATCAAGGGCGCCAAGCGCACCTTTGGCTTCCCCGAGGACAAGCAGTTCTACATCCCCGATGGTGTCCAGGAGCATTTCGCCGATGGCATCGGCAAGCGCGGCGGCAGCATGAGCCGCGACTGGTACGCGCTGTTCGAGCGCTACCGCGGCGAGTATCCCGAGCTCGCAGCAGAGCTCGACATGATCAACGAGCATCTGCTGCCCGACGGCTGGGACAAGGAGATCCCGGTGTTCGAGGCGAGCGAGAAGGGCGTCGCGTCGCGCGAGAGCTCCGGCAAGGTGCTGAACGCGATCGCGCCGAACCTGCCCTGGATGATCGGGGGTGCCGCCGACCTGTCGCCCTCGACCAAGACCAACATGACCTTCCAGGGCGCCGGCAGCTTCGAAAAGGGCTCTTACGGCGGGCGCAACCTGCATTTCGGCGTGCGCGAGCATGCGATGGGGTCGATCTGCAACGGCATCGCGCTCTCGGGTGTGCGGCCGTACTGCTCGGGCTTCCTGATCTTCATGGACTATATGAAGCCGCCGATCCGCCTGTCGGCGATCATGGAACTGCCGGTGGTCTATATCTTCACCCACGACAGCATCGGCGTCGGCGAGGATGGACCCACGCACCAGCCGGTCGAGCAGCTCGCGCAGCTCCGCGCCACGCCGGGCCTGCTGACGATCCGTCCGGGCGACGCCAACGAGGTCTCCGAGGCCTGGCGCGTGATCGCGCCGCTGAAGGAGCAGCCGGTAGCCCTGGTCCTCAGCCGCCAGCCGATGCCGACGCTCGACCGGAGCAAATACGCGCCGGCCTCGGGCCTGGCCAAGGGCGCCTACGTGGTCGGAGACTGCGAAGGCACGCCGGACGTGATCCTGATGGCGACCGGCACCGAGCTTGGCCTGGCGGTCTCGGCCTACGAGACGCTGACCGCCGAGGGCACCAAGGCCCGGGTGGTGTCGATGCCCTGCTGGGAGCTGTTCGAGCAGCAGACCCAGGAGTATCGTGACGGCGTGCTGCCGCCGTCGGTGACCGGACGCGTGGTGATCGAGCAGGCGGCGGCCCTGGGCTGGGACCGTTACGCCGGCGCCAGTGGCAGCATGATCGTGATGCGGACGTTCGGCGCGTCGGCGCCGCTGAGTGCGCTGATGAAGAAGTTCGGCTTCACGCCCGAGCATATTCTGGAAGAAGCGCGTCGGCAGGCGAAATCGAAGGCGGCCTGAGGGCCGGTATGGGAGCGTGAGATGAACGTTGTACAGAAGACGCCGGGTGCGGCCGCCACGGCCAACCCGTTGCAGGCGCTAGAGCAGTTCAAGCAGTCGCCCTGGCTCGATTTCATCCAGCGGTCCTTCATCACCGAGGGCAAGCTCGAGGCGCTGGTGCAGAACGATGGCCTGCGCGGCGTCACCTCGAACCCGACCATCTTCGAGAAGGCGATGGGTCACGGCACCGACTATGACCCGCAGTTCAAGGAGCTGGTCGCCGCCGGCAACTCGACCGCGAGCACGATCTACGAGACGATGGCAATCGCCGACATCCAGTCGGCGGCGGCTGTGCTCAAGCCGGTCTGGGACCGCACCGAGGGGCTCGACGGCTATGTCAGCCTGGAGGTCTCGCCCTATCTCGGGTTGCGCACCGAGGAGACCATCGTCGAGGCCCGGCGGCTATGGACGGCGGTCGGCCGGCCCAACCTGATGGTCAAGGTGCCCGGCACCGAGCCGGGTGTGCCGGCGATCCGGACGCTGATCTCCGAGGGGATCAACATCAACGTCACCCTGCTGTTCTCCATCGACGCCTACAAGAAGGTGATCGAGGCCTACATCCAGGGGCTCGAGGAGCGTCACGGCAAGGGCGAGGACATCAGCCACATCTCCAGCGTCGCTTCCTTCTTCGTCAGCCGCATCGACGGGCTGATCGACAAGGAGATAGACACCCGCCTGGGCAAGAACGACCCGGAATCCGCCACGCTGAAGTCCCTGCGCGGCAAGGTCGCGATCGCCAACGCCAAGCTGGCCTACCAGCATTACCTGGAAGTCTCGGCGAGCGAGCGTTGGCAGACATTGGTCAAGGCCGGCGCCAATCCGCAGCGCCTGCTCTGGGCGAGCACCGGCACCAAGGACAAGGCCTATAGCGACGTGCTGTATGTCGAGGAGCTGATCGGCGAGGACACCGTCAACACCATGCCGCCGGCGACGATGGATGCCTTCCGCGACCACGGCAAGCCGCGTAACTCGCTGGTCGAGGATGTGGAAGCGGCGAAGAAGATCCTGGCTGACGCCGAGCGCGTCGGTCTGGACCTGGCGGGCGTGACCAGCAAGCTCGTCGTGGACGGTGTCGCGTCATTTTCCGACGCGTTCGACCAGCTCATGGGCGCGGTCGCGGCCAAGCAGATGGCGCTGGCCGGAGAGACCCTGAACGGCATCGAGATCAGCCTGCCGCCGGAGCTCGACGAGGCCGTCAAGACGAGTCTGGACAGCTGGCGCAAGGACGGCACGGTCCGCAAGATCTGGGAGCATGACGCATCGGTCTGGACCGGCAAGGACGAGGGCAAGTGGCTCGCCTGGCTCGACATCCTCGACGAGCGGCTCGGGGCCATCGACGAGCTGACCGGCTTCCAGAAGGAGGTGAAGGATCGCGGCTTCGAGCATGTGCTGCTGCTCGGCATGGGCGGATCCAGTCTCGGGCCGGAAGTGCTGGCGGAGACCTTCGGCAAACGCGGCGGATATCCGCAACTGCTGGTGCTCGACAGCACCGATCCGCAGCAGGTAGTGGCGTTCGAACATAAGGTGGATCTCGCCAAGACCCTGGTGATCGTGTCTTCCAAGTCCGGCGGCACGCTGGAGCCGAACATTCTCAAGGCGTATTTCTTCGACAAGATGCAGAAGGCGGTCGGGGCGGACAAAGCCGGCAGCCACTTCGTCGCCGTGACCGATCCCGGCTCGCACATGGAGGACGTCGCCAAGCAGGACGGCTTCTGGAAGATCTTCTACGGCGACAAGGGCATCGGCGGGCGCTATTCGGTGCTGTCGAACTTCGGCCTGGTGCCGGCAGCCGCGATGGGGCTCGACCTCAAGGAGTTCGTGGAGAGCGGCCAGCGCATGGCCTATGCCTGCGGCGCCGGTTCGCCGCCGCTGCAGAATCCCGGCGTGCAGCTCGGCACGGTGCTGGGTGCCGGCGCCAAGCATGGCCATGACAAGGTGACGATCGTGGCGTCGCCGGCGATCCATGACATGGGCGCCTGGCTCGAGCAGTTGATGGCGGAGTCCACCGGCAAGAACGGGCTCGGCCTGATCCCGATCGAGAACGAGACCCTGGCCACGCCGGATCATTATGGGAAAGATCGGGTGTTCGCCTATCTGCGCCTGACGACGTCTCCGGATGCGGCGCAGGATGCGGCGGTCAAGGCGCTGAAGGCGGCCGGGCAGCCGGTGGTGACGATCTCGATCGCCTCGCCGTTGCAGATCGTGCAGGAGTTCTTCCGCTGGGAGTTCGCCACCGCGGTCGCCGGTTCGATCATCGGCATCGATGCGTTCGACCAGCCCGACGTGGAGGCCAGCAAGATCGAGACGCGCAAGCTGACCGACGCCTACAACACGAGCGGCACGCTGCCCGACGAGAAGCCGTTCGCGACCGATGGCGATTTCAGCTTCTTCGCCGACGCCAGCAACAGCAAGGCGCTTGGCGGCGGCTCGCTGGAGGCGATCCTGAAGACGCATTTCGCGCGCGCCGGGGCTGGCGACTATGTGGCGCTGCTGGCCTATATCCAGCGTGACGACAAGACCCGCGACTGGATCCAGACGGCGCGCCTGGCCATCCGGGATGCCAAGCACCTCGCGACCTGCGCCGAGTTCGGGCCGCGCTTCCTGCACTCCACCGGGCAGGCCTACAAGGGTGGGCCGGATAGCGGCGTGTTCCTGCAGATCACGGCCGACGACGTGGCCGACGTCGCGGTGCCGGGCGAGAAATACACCTTCGGCATCGTCAAGGCGGCACAGGCGCGCGGCGACTTCGACGTGCTCGCCGAACGCGGCCGCCGCGCGCTTCGGGTGCATATCAAGGGCAACCTGGATGCCGGGCTCGCGCAGCTCGGTGCCGCGATCGCGCAGGCTTCTGCCGCCTGAACTGAAGAACCGAAGGGCCGGCTCGGCTGATTGCCGGACCGGCCCAATTCTCTCTTCCTGGAGATGCAAATGCAGATCGGCGTCATTGGTCTCGGCCGCATGGGCGGCAATATATCGGTGCGGCTGGCGCGGCACGGGCACGAGGTCGTGCTGTACGATCACGATCCCAACGTGATCACCCACGTCCAGACACGCGCGGAGAACAGCGTCTCAGCGGGCGGCCTGACCGACATGGTCGGCAAGCTTGCGGCACCGCGGGTGGTGTGGGTGATGCTGCCGGCGGGCAAGATCACCGAGGAGGCGGTCGAGACGCTGGGCGGCCTGATGTCCGATGGCGACATCATCATCGATGGCGGCAACAGCTTCTACAAGGACGACATACGCCGGGCCAAGAAGCTGCGTGAGAAGGGTATCCACTATGTCGATGTCGGCACCTCCGGCGGCGTGTGGGGGCTGGAGCGCGGCTACTGCATGATGATCGGCGGCACCAAGCACGCGTTCGAGCAGATCGACCCGATCCTGTCCGCGCTGGCGCCGGGAATGGGCAGCGTCGAGCGCACGCCCGGACGCGAGGGCGAGCTCGATCCGCGTGCCGAGCAGGGCTATCTGCATTGCGGGCCGGCGGGCTCCGGGCATTTCGTCAAGATGGTGCATAACGGCATCGAATACGGCCTGATGGAAGCCTATGCCGAAGGCTTCGACGTGATGCGCAACAAGAGCTCGCATGACCTGCCCGAGGATGAGCGGTTCGACCTCAACATGGCCGACATCGCCGAGGTCTGGCGGCGCGGCAGCGTGGTATCGTCCTGGCTGCTCGATCTGTGCGCCTCGGCCCTGGCCAAGAATGTCAGCCTGTCCGACTACACCGGCCAGGTCGCGGATTCCGGCGAGGGCCGCTGGACCATCGAGGCGGCGATCGAGGAGGCGGTGCCGGTGCCCGTGCTGACAGCCTCGCTGTTCACGCGCTTCCGCAGCCGCACGGAAAACAACTATGGCGAGAAGCTGCTGTCGGCGATGCGCTTCCAGTTCGGCGGCCACATCGAGCAGCATCACGTCGAGAAGAAACACGGCGGCGAGGTCTCGGAGGTTAAGGGCTGAGGCATGGATGCACCCGTCGAATTCGCCGATCTGCAGGAACAGGACGATGATCACGGTGGCCGCCCGCGGCCGTCTCCTCCTTGCAGGATGGTCATTTTCGGCGGTGGCGGCGACCTCACGCGCCGGCTGCTGATACCGGCGATCTATAACCTCGCCTGTGGTGGCCTGCTGGACGATGATTTCTCGATCGTCGCGGTCGACTGGGCGGATCTGAGCAGCGAGGCGTTGCGCGCGCAACTCGACCAGACCATGCGCGAGTTCGTCGCACAACGCAAAGCCAGTGCGGTAACCCTGCAGGAGGAGGCTTGGGCCTGGCTCAACCAGCGCGTCTCCTATCTGCGCGGCAGCTTCGACGATCCGGAGACGTACAAGAAGCTGGGCGAGATCTGCGGGCCAGGCAATTGCGTGTATTATCTTGCCGTCGCGTCACGCTTCTTCGGCATCATCGTGGCACAGCTTGAGGCCGCGGAACTCACGCGCGAGACCGGAAAATATTATCGTCGCGTGGTCGTCGAGAAGCCGTTCGGCTACGACCTCGTCTCGGCCCGGGCGCTGAACGTCAAATTGCTGGCATCGCTCGAGGAAAGCCAGATCTACCGGATCGATCATTACCTGGGCAAGGAGACGGTGCAGAACATCCTCGCCCTGCGCTTCTCGAACGGGTTCTTCGAGCCGCTGTGGAACCGTCAGAATATCGACCATGTGCAGATCACCGCCGCCGAGACCGTCGGTGTCGAGAAGCGCGGGCGCTTCTACGAGGGCACCGGCGCCCTGCGCGACATGGTGCCGAACCATATCATGCAGCTGCTGGCGATGGTCGCGATGGAGGCGCCCACCTCGTTCGACGCCGATGCCGTGCGCGACGAGAAATCCAAGGTGATGGTGGCGATCCACCAGCTCGACTGGCGCGACACCGTGCGCGGGCAGTACGCGCCGGGCCTGATCGCCGGACGGCCGATGATCGGCTATCGCGAGGAGCCGGATGTCGCTCCGGACAGTGGCACCGAGACATACGCGGCGTTGAAGCTGAGTATCGACAACTGGCGCTGGGCCGGGGTGCCGTTCTATCTGCGCACCGGAAAGCGCCTGACGCAGCGCAAGACCGAGATCGCAATTCATTTCAAGCAGGCGCCATATGCGTTGTTCCGCGATACGCCGGTAGAGAAACTGACGCCGAACATCATGGTGCTGCAGATCCAGCCCAGTGAAGGCGTCACCATGCAGTTCTCGGCCAAGATGCCGGGTCCGGTGCTCAAGCTTGGCGGCGTGCGCATGAAGTTCGACTATGCGGACTGGTTCCAGGAGGGACCCAGCACCGGCTACGAGACGCTGATCTATGACTGCCTGATCGGCGACGCGACCCTGTTCCAGCGTGCCGACAACGTCGAGGCCGGATGGCGCGTGGTGCAGCCGGCCATGGATGCCTGGGGCAATGGTCACGGCGAGTTATGCCGCTATGCCGCCGGCAAGCCTGGTCCCGACGAAGCGGACTCGTTGTTGACGCGTGACGGACGGCACTGGTTGAGGTTGACGGCATGAACACGATGATCGTCAATCCCGACCGGGGTGCTCCGGCTGCCGTGATCCGGCTGCTGGTCACCGATATCGATGGGACCCTGGTCACCGGCAGCAAGCAGGTGACGCCACGGGCCTTGCGGGCAGTGCACAGCCTGCGCGAGGCCGGCATCCAGCTTGCCCTGGTCAGCAGCCGGCCGGCGCATGGCATGGACATGCTGCTGGAGCCGCTCGGCATCGACACGCCGCGGGCAGGGTTGAACGGCGGCGAGATCATGTCGCCGGATGGGCGCGTGCTCGCGCAGATTGCCCTGGATCCGGATGCGGCGCGTCGCGTGGTGGAGAGCCTCGACGAGCATGGCGTCGAAGCCTGGGTGTTCGCGGACGGCGAGTGGCTGATACGCGCGGGGCACCAGGGCGCCTATGTCGAGAAGGAGCGCCGCGCGACGCATCTCGACCCGGTGGTCGTGCAGGACTTCGAGGGCCATTACCACAAGATCGGCAAGATCATGGGATCGACCACCGATTTCCATCTGCTCGAACGGGTCGAGATCAACCTGCAGACCATGCTCGGCGACATCGTCAACGCGCATCGCTCGCAGCAATATTATCTCGACGTGACTCACCCGGATGCCAACAAAGGCAACGCGGCGCTGCATCTTGCCAGATTGCTCGGCGTGCCGGCGGACGAGATGGCGTGCATCGGCGACATGGCCAACGACATCGCCATGCTCGACATCGCGGGGCTGGCCATCGCGATGGGCAATGGCACCGTGGAGGTCAAGGAGGCGGCGCACTACACCACCGAGACCAATGAGCAGGAAGGCTGGGCTCTGGCTGTCGAGCAGCTCATCCTGCCCCGTGCCTCAGGAGATCACTAATGAACGCGGAAGCGATTGCCCTGGTACTGGCCGACGTCGACGGCACGCTGGTCACCAAGGAGAAGCTGCTGACCGAGCGTGCGATACGCGCGGTACACGCGCTCAAGCGTCGCGGCATCCGCTTTGCCATCACCAGCGGCCGGCCGCCGAAGGGCATGGAGATGGTGATCAAGCCGCTGGAGATCACGGTGCCGGTGGCCGGCTTCAACGGCGGCATGTTCGTCAAACCGGATCTGAGCATCATCGAGGCGAAGACCCTTTCGCGCAAGGTCGCGGAAAAGACGGTGGCGTTGTTGCGCGACCACAAAGTCGATGTCTGGGTCTATAGCGGGGAGGATTGGCTGGTGCCGGATCTGAAGGGTCCTCACGTGGCGCGCGAGGAATGGACGGTGAAGTTCCCGCCCAAGCTGGCGAGCGATTTCGGCGCGGCATTGGATACGGCGGTCAAGATCGTCGGTGTCAGCGACGATCTCGAACTGATGGTCAAATGCGAGCATGAGGTCCAGGCGGCACTCGGCGACACGGCGTCGGCGGCCCGCTCGCAGCCCTACTATATCGATGTTACGCATCCGCAGGCGAACAAGGGCGGCGTGGTCGAAAGCCTCTCGCGCATGCTGGGCATCCCGGCCTCGTCTATGGCAACGCTCGGCGATCAGCCCAACGACGTGCTGATGTTCCGCAAGAGCGGGATCTCGATCGCGATGGGACAGGCCAGCGACGAGGTGAAGCAGGCCGCGACCTATGTCAGCGCCTCTTCGGAAGAGGAAGGGTTCGCCAAGGCGATCGAGCGTTTCGTGCTGGGTGACGAGGGGGTAGAGCTATGACCGGCGTCGCGGATGGCGAGGAGTGGATCCTTGCCGATGCCGAGGCGGTCGCCGAGCGGGTCGCCGAGTGGTTGTGCGAGAAGGCGCTGGCCAAGATTGGGCCGTTCGTGGTGGCACTTTCTGGCGGCTCCACGCCCAAGCGGCTATACGAGATACTGGCGAGTTCGAGATATGCAACCCGCTTTCCCTGGTCGCGGACCGAGCTGTTCTTCGGCGACGAGCGTTTCGTGCCCGTCGATGATGACGACAGCAACTATCACATGGTGAACCAGGCCCTGCTGTCGCATGTCGATGTGCCACCGGAGCGGGTGCATCGCATGGCGACCGAGGGCGATCCGGCCGAGGCGGCACGTGCCTATGAGCGGGACCTGCGGACCTTGTATGGCGCGGAGCAACTGCTGCCGGGGCGTCCGCTGTTCGACGTCGTGCTGCTCGGGCTGGGCGAGAATGGTCATACCGCCTCGCTTTTTCCCGGCACCGCGGTGCTGGAGGAGCGTGTCGCCTGGGTCAGCACCTGCGTGCCGCATGACGCGCCGCATCGGCGCATGACGCTCACCTACCCGGCGATCGCCAGCAGCGCCTACGTGTTGTTCCTGGTGGCAGGGGCGGCAAAGAAGGATGTGGTGGCGAAGGTGCGTGCGCGCGACCCGGCGCAACCCTCATCGCACATCACCACCGGAGGCGAGCTGATCTGGGTGTTGGACGATAAGGCGGCCGGTCGCAGTGGATGACGCGGCAGCAGCCCTGAAGCGACAGGCCGGCGAGGAAGCTGCTGGCCTGGTCGAGGACGGCATGGTGGTCGGCCTGGGTACCGGCTCGACCGCCGCCTTCGTGATCGAGGCCTTGGGACGGCGCTGGAACGAGGGTCTGCGGTTCGTGGGGATCCCCACCTCCGAGCGCAGCGCGGCGATGGCGGCGTCGTTCGGGATCGAGTTGTCGAATTTCACCCGGCACGCCGAGATCGACCTGACCATCGACGGCGCGGACGAGATCGAGCGCGGCACGCTGCATCTGATCAAGGGCCTGGGCGGCGCCTTGCTGCGTGAGAAGATCGTGGCCGCCGCGAGCAGCCGCCTGGTGATCATTGCCGACGAGCGCAAGCTGGTCGATCATCTGGGGGAACACACGCCGCTGCCGATCGAGGTCACGCCGTTCGGCTGGGAGCGGGCGGCCCTGCAACTGGGCCGGCTTGGCTGTGCCGCGTCGCCGCGCAAGGATCGTGCGGGGAGCCTGTTCGTGACCGACGGCGGCAATATGATCCTGGATTGCGCGTTCGGCGTGATCGAGGATCCTGCCGTGCTGGAGCGGCGGATCAGGGAGATCGTGGGCGTGATCGAGAGCGGATTGTTCATCGGGCGGGCCGGGCTGGCCATCGTCGCCGGTGGGAACGGCATCGTCCGGTATCAACCGGCATGATCCCCATCGCGAAGCCGCGCGTCCTGGTAGTGATGGGCGTCTCCGGCTCCGGCAAGACCAGCGTCGCCGAGAAGCTCCGCGACAAGCTCGGCTGGGTGTTCCAGGAAGGCGACAAGCTGCATTCCGCCGAGAATGTCGCGAAGATGTCGGCAGGCACTCCATTGACCGACGAGGATCGGTGGCCCTGGCTCGATACCTGCGCGCAATGGATACAAGATCGAAACAATGTCGGCGAGGGCGGCTTGCTGACCTGCTCGGCGCTGAAGCGTGTCTATCGCGAGCGGCTCGGCGAGGGCAATCCCGGTGTCTGGTTCCTGTATCTCAAGGTCTCGGAAGACGTGCTGCGCGATCGGCTCGAGAAGCGGCGTGGCCACTACATGCCGTCCTCGCTGCTGACGAGCCAGATACTCACCCTTGAGGAGCCAGCCAGCAACGAGCCGGCGCTGACTGTTCCGGTGGAACGCACGGTGGACGAGACCGTGGCCGACGTGATTGCGGCGCTGGAACGGCTGGATGCAACCGGCGCCTGAGATCCCGGGGGCGCCTGGCATTTATGTCGACGCGGACGCCTGCCCGGTCAAGGACGAGGTCTATCGCGTCGCCGGCCGCTACGGCGTTCAGGTATACGTCGTCTCGAACAGCCTGATCGCCATTCCCATCTCGCCGTTGATCGAGCGCGTCGTAGTGGAAAGCGGCCCGGACGTGGCGGATGGCTGGATTGCTGACCGGGTCGGACCACGCGATGTGGTTATTACCTCCGACGTGCCGCTGGCGGCGCGATGCGTCAAGGCGGGTGCCGCGGTATTGGCTCCGACCGGTCGGCTGTTCGACGAGTCTGCGATCGGCATGGCCTTGGCCACACGGAACCTGATGGATGGTCTGCGTTCCGCGGGACAGATCACCAGCGGGCCGCGGCCTTTTGCCGCCAAGGATCGGTCGGCGTTTCTCTCGGCGCTGGACCTCGCGGTCAATCGGGCACGGCGGAAGATCGTGAGCCGCTGACGACGCCGCGACCTGGATGTCATGGTGCCATCCCTGCTCTTTTGCAGTTGGCGGGGATGAGCGTCGATGGCGCCTGGGGCAGGATCCGGATCCTGGATATCAAGGTGGCGAGACTGCGCACGTAGGCATCGGTGAAAACGGTGGCGCAGGCTCGCGTGAGATGCGACATCTCGGGCAATACGAGTCCCTGTGCGTTCGGCATGTCGTCGGCGTGAATGCCCTTGACCCGCGCCGTTCTCAGAAGCGTGTCCCACCCCGTCATGCGTGGCAGCGCCTGGTCCTCGATCGACCGCAGAGGAGCCACCGACGGCGGCCGCACGAAAACGACGTCGCCGCCACGGGTACGAATTTTCACCACCGCAGCGCGGGTGCGCGCGATCGTCGCCGCAACCAATGGCGGCGTTGGCTTGGCGAAACTGTAGAGGGCGAGCCAGACGGTCCTGGCGTGGTTGCGCAGGTAGGCATTCCGCTCGATCTCCGGCCATAGCCACGTCTGCCGGTCATCGGCGGTCACGTCCAGTTTCCAGATATCGTCATAGGGTCCGCGGACGCCTCTCCGCCAATCAGGATCCGTCTGCGCGACGATCGTGCTGAGCCCGTAGCTGTCGTCCAGCATTGCGAGTCCACGCCTGAGGGCACGATCGAGCAGCAGGGAGGTACGTTGGTCCGGCGCCTCCCAATGGAGGCGATCCAACGCCTCTCGGCCGCGGTTGAGGCCTGGATGGAAATAGGCCAGATCGGCAATGCCGACGATGACGAGGCCGTGGAACCTGGGATCCGCAGCAAGCTGTTCCAGGAACGGGAGGCCGTTGCTGCCCGCGATCGCGAGCTGAATCGGCCGCACCCCGGCCAGGCGCTGGAACCTGTCGAGATCCGTATCGAACAGGATGCGTGAATCGCCGACGATCACGATCCCGCCCGGCACGTCATCAACCCGCCTGCGCTGTTCAGCCCAGGCGGACGGGTCATCGCCGAGGTCGCCCGGCACCAGGCCGATCGTGCGCATCCGCCATTCCCAGCCGGCGGTGAGCAGGGCGACCAGCACGAGGACGACAGCGGCGATGGCACGCCAGGGCTGAACCGGCACGTCCCGCTGTGGCACCGGCTGCGCCACGCCAGGTCGATCCGATGCAGTCAGCCGGAGGCCGGGCGACAGCGGTGCGTGATGCAGCTGCCTCCGGTCGAAGCCCGGGTCCCGGTCCGAGGGGACGATCTGCCTAGAATTGGAAGTAGATGAAGGCATCGCCCCGCCCATGCTCGATGACGATGGCAAATCCCATCAGGGTAAGAGTGGCTGCCAGGAGCGCCGGATGCATCGTCGCCACGGTTGCTTCCAATGTGCGCTGGCGCATCGCGACGTGGGTGCTCACGATCGCGCCGACGATCAGCACGGTGGTGACAATATAGATCATGGCCAGCAACGGCACCGCGCCCGGGGCATGACCGAACATGCTGCCGAGGATCGTGCCTGCGGACCCGAATGTCTTGGCGCGGAAGAACACCCAGGCGACATTGGTGAGTATGAGAGTGATCAAGCCGAGAAGGGCAAGCCCTATAGGCCCCGGCCGGTAGGAGAGATGCGTGCGCAGGCCACGCTCGATGGCAAGATAGAACCCGTGCAGGGCACCCCAGATCACGAAGGTCCAATTGGCTCCGTGCCACAGGCCGCCGAGGAGCATCGTGCTCATCAGCGCCCCGTAGGTGCGCGCCTGGCCGTGCCTGCTGCCGCCCAGGGGGATGTAGACATAGTCGCGCAGCCAGGAGGAGAGCGTGATGTGCCAGCGGCGCCAGAAGTCGGAGAAGCCGATCGCGGCGTAGGGGAAGCGGAAATTATCGGGCAATGCGAAACCCAGGCACAGCGCCACGCCGATCGCGGTGGTGGAATAGCCGGCAAAGTCGCAGAAGATCTGGCCGCTGAAGGCGAGCGTCGAGACCCAGGCATCGAGCGTGCGCGGCACCTGTCCGCTGTCATAGACGGCCTCGACCGCTGGGGACAGGAAGCCGTCGGCCAGCACCACCTTCTGGAACAGCCCCAGTGTCATCAAGGCCAGACCGAAGCAGAGCTGGTTCGTGCTGGCGCGCCGCGGGGTTGCGAATTGCGGTATCAGCTCTGTCGGCCGCATGATCGGTCCCGCGACCAGATGCGGAAAGAACGTGACGAACAAGGCATAATCAAGGAAGTGCCGTGCCGGCGCCGCTCGTTTCAGGTAGATGTCGAGCGTGTACGACATGGTCGCGAAGGTGTAGAAGGAGATCCCGATCGGCAGGATAATGTCGGTCTTCGGCGCGTGGTAATGCACGCCGATCATGGCTGCGGCAATGGTGAAGTTGTCCAGCAGGAACTGGCCGTATTTGAAGTAGGAAAGCATCCCCAGATTGACGATGACCGAAACGAGCATCCAGTTGCGGCGTCGCCAGGCATCCTTGGCCCGTACCAGACGCTGCGCCGCGATCCAGTCGACGATTGTGGAAACCCAGAGCAGGATGACGAAAGGCGGGTTCCAGGCGACATAGAAAATATAGCTGGCGAGCAGAAGATTGACCTTCTTCGTCGTCCAGCCGAACGGTAGGGAGTGCAGAACCAGAACGATCGTGAAAAAGACGATAAAAGTTAAGGAATTGAAGACCAATTTATCCTCCCGCAACGGGCAGACCGGCTTCCTTTCCGTTTATGTTACAAAAATTTCAGGGACAGACAAGTCTTTTCGACGACGATGGTCGATGCCGTTCGCAGGCGAACGTGGCAGCGTCAGTCACGGCGTCAGCGGAAAATGGCAGGCTGCGGCTCTATTGTTGTCCAGCGTCCGCAGCAACGGGATCTCCGTCCTGCAACGGGCCTGTGCGATCGGGCAACGGGTGTGGAAACGGCAGCCCGGCGGCGGCGAGATCGGGCTCGGGACTTCGCCCTTGAGGGTGACACGGCCCAAGGCTTGGCGAACCGAGGGTTCCGGGATCGCCGAGATCAGGGCTGCGGTATAGGGATGTGCAGGGCTGTGCAGCACGGCATCGGTGTCGCCGAGCTCGACGATGGCGCCGAGATACATCACCGCGACACGGTTCGCGATCTGACGCACCACGCTCAGGTCGTGGGCGATGAAGATGTAGGTCAGGCCGAGCGTCTCGCGCAGGTCGGCGAACAGGTTGATGATCTGCGCCTGGATCGAGACATCGAGTGCCGATACCGGTTCGTCGGCGACGATCAGGCTTGGCGACAGAGCCAGGGCGCGGGCGATGTTGATGCGCTGGCGCTGGCCGCCGGAGAACTCGTGCGGATAGCGGTCGAGGGCGCGCATCGGCAGTCCGGTCAGGCCGAGCAGTTCCTCCAGGCGTTGCGCGATCCGCTGGCGGCTGTGCGGCGTGCCGTTGCCGTCGCGATGCACGCGCATCGGTTCCGCCAGAAGATCCGCGATACGACGGCGCGGATTGAGCGACGCATAGGAGTCCTGGAACACCATCTGCATGCGCGGACGCAGCGGGCGCATGGCGCGATCGCCGCGAGCGGTGATGTCATGGCCGTCGAACAGCACCTGGCCGCTGCTGATGTCGGTCAGCCGCAGCAGGCAGCGGCCCAGCGTGGATTTGCCGCAACCGGATTCGCCGACCAGCCCGATGGTCTCGCCGGGCATGACGCTGAGCGAGACATCGTCCAGCGCGCGCAGGGTCTGCCGCCCGCCGCCGAGCACGCTGCCGATGCGGTAATGCTTGCCGACGTTGCGAGCCTCGATGAGAGGAGCCGTCATGCGGCGAGCACGCAGGCGATGTCCTGCACGCCGCGCGCGACCAGGGCGGGACGAACGGCGCAGGCGTCGTGGGCATCGGTGCAGCGGGGCTGGAACGGACAGCCCGCGAGGCGGTCGGCGGGGTTGGGCGGTTGTCCGGCAATCGAGGGCAGCCGGGCCGGACGCTCGCCACGCAACGGCGGGATCGAGGCGAGCAGGGCGCGGGTGTAGGGATGGCCGGGAGCGGCGAAGATGGCGGCGGTCGGACCGCGTTCGGCGATGTTGCCTGAATACAGCACCAGGGTCCTGTCGCAGGTCTCGGCGACGACACCCATATCGTGGGTGATGAGCAGCACCGACGAGCCGAAATCGCGCTTGAGGCTGCGCAGCAGTTCGAGGATCTGGGCCTGCACCGTGACGTCCAGCGCCGTGGTCGGCTCGTCGGCGATCAGCAGCGACGGGCTGCAGGACAGGGCCATGGCGATCATGGCGCGCTGGCGCAGGCCGCCGGAAAGCTGGTGCGGATAGCGGCGGGCGGCCCGTTCCGGATCGGGCACGCCCATGTCGCCGAGCAGTTGCACGGTGCGCGCGCGGGCGCCGGCGCGGCTGAGCGGCATGTGTGCGCGGATCTGCTCGTCGATCTGCCAGCCGATGGTGTGGACCGGGGTGAGGGCGGTCATCGGGTCCTGGAAGATCATCGCGATCTCGCGCCCGCGCAGCCGGTTCAGCTCGCGCGGCTTGAGGCCGATCAGCTCGCGTCCCTGGAAGCGCACCGAGCCGGTGATGCTGGCACCCTGGGTGTCGATCAGGCCCATGATGGCGAGTGCCGTCATGCTCTTGCCGGAGCCGGACTCGCCGACGATGCCGAGGATCTCGCGCGGCCCGATCGAAAAGGAGAGGTTTTCGACGATGCGCACGAGCTTGCCGCGAGAGGCGGGCAGGGCGATGGTGAGGCCGGTTATTTCCAGCAGGTCAGCGGGCATCGCGCACGCGCGGATCGAGGAACAGGTACAGGATGTCGACCAGCGCGTTAGCGAGCACGACGAAGAACGCCGAATACATCACGGTCGCCATGATCAACGGCAGGTCGAGATTGGCGAGTGCCTGGTAGGTCAGGCGACCGACGCCCTGCAGGCCGAACACCACCTCGGTGAGCAGGGCGCCGCCGCCGACCAGTTGCGCGAAATCCAGCCCGAACAGCGAGACGAAGGTGATCATCGAGGTGCGCAGGCCGTGCCGGAACAGCACGCGGCTGGCGGACAATCCCTTGGCCTGCGCGGTGCGCATGAAATCCTCGCTGTAGGCGGCGACGAGGTCGGCGCGCAGCACGCGTCCGTAGATGCCGATGAACAGGATCGCCAGCGTCACCCAGGGGATCACCAGCGCCTTGAACCAGCCGGCCGGGTCCTGCGTCAGCGGCACGTAGCCGAGGCCCGGCACCCAGGAGAACAGCCAGGTGTCGTGCAGCCGGCTCTGGGTGATCAGGTTGATGACCTCGCCGAGCCAGAATACCGGCATCGAGATGCCGATCAGGCCGAGGATCATCAGGCCGCGGTCGAGCAGCGATCCCCGCGTGGCGGCGGCCAGGGTGCCCATGCCGATCGACGCAAGCACCCAGACGACCGCGGCACCCAGCACGAGGGAGAGCGTGACGGGAGCGGCATGGATCACTTCCGGCACCACCCGCTCGCCGTGATCGACGAACGAGGTGAGGTCGCGGGTGACGAACAGCTTCTCCATCATGCGCTCGTACTGAACGGGCAGCGGACGGTCGAAGCCGTATTCGTGCCTGACCAGGGCGAGCGTGTCGGCGCTGGCGTTGCGCCCGGCGATGCGCGCGGTCGGGTCCGAGCCAGGCGTGGCGAAGAACACCAGGAACACCAGCACGCTGATGCCGAACAGCACGAAGATGGTCTGGCCGAGCCGCTGTGCGAAAGCCATCAGCATCACTCGCGTCTCCGGCTGGCGTCGCGCACGTCGAGCGCGTCGCGCAAACCGTCGCCGAGCAGGTTGAGTGCGAGCACGGTGAGCACGATGGCGATGCCGGGTGCTAGGGCGACCATCGGACGGGTGTAGATCAGGCCTTCACCATCCTGGATGATGGTGCCCCAGCTTGCCGCCGGTGCCTGCACGCCGATGGAGAGGAACGAGAGGGCGGACTCCGCGAGCATCGCGAGGGCCATCAGCAGGGGGGCCAGCACGATCAGGGTGCCGCTGACGTTGGGCAGGATGTCGCGCAGCAGGATACGCGGGCGCGAGACGCCGAGGCCGCGGGCGGCGAGCACGAACTCGCTGTGCCGCAGCGAAAGCACGCGTCCGCGTATCGGGCGTGCCGCGTAGGGCACGTAGACCAGGGCGATGATGCAGATGGGCAGCAGGAGATTGTCGGACTCGATGGTGAAGGGGCCGATGCGCAATCCCTGGCTGATGGTGACGATCGAGAGCGAGATCGCGAACAGATAGACCGGGATCGCCCACATGATGTCCATCAGGCGCGACAGCACGGCGTCGGCGATGCCGCCGAAGAATCCCGAGACGATGCCGACGATGCCGGCCATGACGATGCATAGCAGCGTGGCCGCGGCGCTGATCAGCAGCGAGTTGCGGCCGCCGTAGAGGATGCGCGCCATCACGTCGCGGCCCTGGCTGTCCGAGCCGAGCAGATAGGCCGACGGGTGCCAGGTCGGGCCGAGCGGGGTGAGGCCGAGATGCAGGGCGTTGTCGTTGGGCTGCATCACCGCCAGCTCCTGGCCGTGCAGGGTGACGGTGGCGGCGACATCGGAGGTGAACGGGTCGGTATGGGCGATATGCTGCGCGTAGATCGGTGCGGCGAGGCAGGCGAGGATGATCAGCACCAGCAGGGTCAGTGCCGTCATCGCATTGCGGTCGCGCGCCAACGCGCGTGCGGCGGTGATCCAGGGACCATTTCTCAGGGTCATTGCACCCAGACCTGGGAGAACAGCATGTGATACAAGTTCGTATAGGTGTAGTGGCCCAGCCGCTTCGAGACAAAATCGACTTTTTTCATCTGTATCAGTGGTGCTGCCGCCGCCGTCCGCATGACCTGGCTGCTGACACGGGACCAGAGTGCCGTGCCTGCAGCGGTATCGGTCGCGGAGACCTGGGCAGCGCGCTCGATATTATCCTGGATGGCTCTATCGCACAGACCAGACATGTTGATCGAGGAGTCTGAG
Organism: uncultured Acetobacteraceae bacterium; assembly: GCA_964235615.1. GTDB lineage: Bacteria > Pseudomonadota > Alphaproteobacteria > Acetobacterales > Acetobacteraceae > Lichenicoccus. The sequence continues at coordinate 26,388 of CAXSEE010000025.1, forward strand.
CCTGGATGGAAATTCTCGCAGCCGAAGAGATCGTCGAGGAAGTTCGAGGGGGCCGGATAATCGGCATACCAGTCGGTCAGGCTGATCTGCACCTTGTTGTTGGTGTTCTGGATATAGTTCTGCGCGATGGCAAAGGTCACGATCTTGACGGTGGTTTCATAGCCGATCTGGCGCAGCGTGTTCTGCAGATAGATCCCCATCGACATATCCACTGCACGGTTCGGCACGATCAGGATGACCTTGGCGCCCTTGGTGCCGCTCTGTTCCACCAATTTGCGGGCGCGCTCAAGATCGGGTTTCTGCCACGCTGCCGCGGGATGATCGAGATCGGCGCCCTTGGTGTAGAAGCACTGGTTGCTGCGACCAGGAATGCCGGTCGGCACCATCTCGCATAACGGCGTCGCCACGGCGGACCCACCATAGAAGATCGCCATGGCTGCCCGGTTGACCGCGTAGTTGACTGCCTGCCGGGCTTCGAGATTATCGAACGGGGCCAAGTTGACGTTCATCGGCATGTAGAAGAGGGCGAACATCGGGAAGATGTGCACCTGGTCGGGGTAGCGGTCGCCGAGTTCTCCGAGCCGATCGAGCGGCTTGTTGTCATACATCCAATCGTAATGCCCATTCTCGACCGCGGTTATCTGCGCTTCGTCGGTCTGGCCGTAGTCATACTGGATGCGGTCGACATAGCCGTCCGGTTGGGCGAGCGGGTTCCAGACATGGAAATACGGGTTCCGCTCCAGGACCATGCCGTGATTGGGATCGAACGCCGTGATCCGGTAGGGGCCGGTGGCTATTGGAGGGGTATTGCCGAGATCGTGCGTGGGAGTGTCGGCGGGCAGTATGGTGGCGTGCGCCATCGCGAGCTTGTCGAAGAACTCGCCATCCGGCTGTATGAGGTGGAAGGTTATGGTGCCGGCGGCATCGTCGGGCACCACGCCGCCTGCCAGAGTGCAATGCGAGGGGTCCTTGAGGCAAAGGTCAGCACCCACGATGCCGCCATAGAAGCTGCCTGCAGTCGGGCTGCCGACCTTGAAGATGCGTTGCATCGAAGCGAGTACATCCGCCGGTGTCACCATCCTGCCGGTCGAGAAACGAACGCCGGGATGGAGATGGAACACGTAGGTGCGTCCGCCGTCCCGGGGATCTGGCAGTGCGTCGGCCAGGTCCGGCACAATGATGTTGCTGGCCGGGCCATCCAGCTTGGCGAAAGCGGTCAGCCCGTCGTTGGTAACGGTGATGATCTGCCAGCCGTCGCTGAGATAATTGATTTGCGGATCGAGCGTGCCGCCCGCGGCATCCTCGGTGAGGCGCAGCGTGCCGCCGCGATGCGCCGGCTGGTATGGTGCCGGCGTGAGGCCAGGCGGTTGGGCGCGAGCACTGGCTGCCAGGCACATGGCAGCAATCGCCAGAAGAAGGCTGCGCATGGAGCTAGCTGTCCAGCTTTTCGAGCGTGGCGGCGATCTCCTTGGGATTGGCGGCGCCGTCGATGACGCTGTTGAAGTGGCCCTGCTTGTCCATGACGTAGAGGATCGAGCTGTGGTCCATCGTGTAGTCGCCATTCTTGCCCGGATGACGCGCTGCATAGACGCGGTATTCGCGGGTCACGTGGTCGATCTGGGCCTGGGTTCCGGTCAGGCCGACGATCTGCTTGTCGAACAACGACACGTAGTGGCCCATGACGGACGGGGTGTCCCGCGCGGGATCGACGGTGATGAAGATCGGGGCGATCGATGCGCGATCTTTCTTAAGCAGGTCGAGCGCGTTGGCGACGCTGTTCAGCGCCATCGGGCAGGCGTCCGGGCATTGCGTGTAGCCGAAATAGACCAGCATCCACTTGCCACGGAAATCAGCATCGGTGACGGTGTGGCCGTCGGCGCCGACCAGGGCGAATGGACCGCCGATGTCCATCATGCCCGAGGCTTCAGCGGTCGAAGCCTCGCCGGTTGAAGCGAACCGGTTCCAGGGACGGGTGGCCAGGCTGCCGATGACGATGGCGAGGACGGTCGCGGCAGCGGCAAGGCCAGCCCGCTTGCGGTTCAATGCGCTTCCGCCCAGCTTCTGCCGTGGCCGGTCTCCACCACCAGCGGCACCGACAGCGTGGCGGCGTTCTCCATCACGCCCTTTACCAGGACCTGCAGGGCCTCGGCCTCGGCCTCCGGCGCCTCGAACAGCAGCTCGTCATGTACCTGCAACAGCATACGAGATTTCAGCCCGGCGCCGGACAAGGCGGCAGGAATGCGCGTCATCGCCCGCTTGATGATGTCCGCCGCACCGCCCTGCAGCGGCGCGTTGCTGGCCTGGCGCTCGGCGTAGGAACGGCGGGCCGAACTCTTGTCGGCGATGCCGGAGACCCAGCAGCGGCGGCCGAACGGGGTCAGCACGTAGCCATGCTTGCGGGCCTCCTCGCGGGTGCTGTCCATGAAGGCGCGTATGCCGGGATAGCGGGCGAAGTAGGCGTCGATGTAGAGCCGTGCCTCGCCTGGCGGGATGCCGAGCTGGCGGCTCAGGCCGAAGGCGCTGATGCCGTAGATGATGCCGAAGTTGATCGTCTTGGCGCGACGCCGGGTCTGCGCGTCCATGCCTTGCATCGGCACGCCGAACACCTCGCTGGCGGTGCGGGCGTGGATGTCCTGGCCGGTGGCGAAGGCCTCCCGCAAGGCGGGGACGTCGGCGAAATGGGCCATCAGCCGCAGCTCGATCTGGGAGTAGTCCGCCGAAACCAGCACATGGCCGGGGGCGGCGATGAAGGTGCGTCGTATGCGCCCGCCTTCCTCGGTGCGTATCGGGATGTTCTGCAAGTTGGGCTCGTTCGACGACAGCCGTCCGGTCGAGGTGATCGCCATCTGGAACGAGGTGTGCACGCGCCCGGTGTCGGGGTTGATCTCCTCGACCAGGCTGTCGGCATAGGTGGATTTGAGTTTTGCCAGCTGCCGCCATTCCAGGATGCGCGCGGGCAGGTCGTGGCCCTGCTCGGCGAGCCCTTGCAGCACGGAGCTGTCCGTGCCCCAGGCGCCGGTCTTCATGCGCTTGCCGCCGGGCAGGCTCATCTCGTCGAACAGGATCTCGCCGAGCTGCTTGGCGCTGCCGAGGTTGAACGAGCGGCCGGCGAGCTTGTGGATCTCGGTCTCCATCACCGCCATGCGCTCGGCGAAATCGACCGACAGGCGACGCAGCTCGACCGCGTCGACGCAGATCCCGGCCTGCTCCATGTCGGCCAGGATGCGTATCAGCGGGCGTTCGAGCTGTTCGTACAGGGCGAGCGAGCGGTTCGGGGCCAGTTGCGGGCGCAGCGCGTGCCATAGCCGCAGGGTGACGTCGGTATCCTCGGCGGCATAGTGGGTGGCGCTGTCGAGGTTGACCCGGGCGAACGGGATGCGGTTGCGTCCGGTGCCGGTGACCTGGTCGTAGGTGACCGGGGTGTGGCCGAGATGGCGCGCCGAGAGCTCGTCCATGCCGTGGCCGTGCGCGCCGGCCTCCATGGCGTAGGAGATCAGCATGGTGTCGTCGACCGGGGTGGCGCGCGGGGCGCCGGCATGCTCCAGCACCAGCAGGTCGAACTTGGCGTTCTGGAAGATCTTCAGCGTGCCGGGGTCGGTCAGCAGCGGGGCCAGGATTTCGATGGCGGCGCGGGCCTCGATCTGGGCGGCGACCGGGTTTTCCAGGTCGCCGTCATGGCGCAGCGGCACGTAGCAGGCCCGGCCGGGAGCGGTGGCGATCGAGAAGCCGACCATGTTGGCGCGCATGGCGTCGAGCCCGTCGGTCTCGGTGTCGATGGCGCAGAGCCCGGCGGCGAGGGCCTCGTCGACCCAGGTCTGCAGGACGTCGAGGCTGGTGACGGTCTGGTAGCCGGAGAAGGGGATGCTGGCCGGACCCGCGGTCTTCCCGGCCAAGGTGTCCGGTCCCGTATCGGGGCCGGGGTGCGGCGGGATGTCCAGGCCGAGGCGCTGGATGGTGGAGTGGAAGCCCATGCTGCCCAGCCACAGCGCGAGCTGTTCCGGGGCAGTGAGCGCCATGACGAGCTCGCTGATCGGCAACGGCAGCGGCACATCGTCGCGCAGGATCACCAGGCGGCGGGAGATGCGCGCGGCCTCGGCATGCTCGATCAGGGCGTCACGCCGCTTGGACGGCTTCATCGACGGGGCCGCGGCCAGGATGGTCTCCAGGTCGCCATACTCTGCGACCAGCGCGCCGGCGATCTTCGGGCCGATGCCTGGCACGCCGGGGACGTTGTCGACGCTGTCGCCCATCAGCGCCTGGACCTCGATCACGCGGTCCGGGCCGACGCCGAACCGCTCGCGGACTTCGGCTTCCCCGATGGTTTTCTGCTTGATCGGGTCGAGCATGTCGACGCGCGGCCGGATCAGCTGCATCAGGTCCTTGTCCGACGAGACGATGGTGCAGCGTCCGCCGGCCTCGTCCATGGCGCGGGCATAGGCGGCGATCAGGTCGTCCGCTTCCCACCCCGCGAGCTCGATGGCCGGGATGCCGAACGCGGCGGTGGCCTCGCGCACCAGCGCGAACTGCGGCACCAGCTCGGGCGGCGGCTCCGGGCGATGCGCCTTGTAGAGCGGATAGAGCTCGTTGCGGAACGTCAGGCGGCCGGCGTCGAAGATGACCGCGAGGTGGGTGCCGACATGGTCGCGCAGGAAGCGGGCGATCATGTTGGTGAAGCCGAACACGGCATTGACCGGGGTGCCGTCGGCCCGGTTCATCGGCGGCAGGGCGTGGAAGGCGCGGAAGATGAAGCCGGAGCCGTCGATCAGCACCAGATGGGCGTCCCGCATGGTGGTGCCGGCGAGCGCCGGCATCTCGAGATCTGGCTCAAGGTCTGGCATATCAGTGTCCGGTATCGCCGCCCTCGTTGCCGTTCGGATCGAGGACGTAGAGCCGCGAGCAGTAGGGGCAGAAGGTCTGCGTGCCCGTGATGCGCAGCCACACGCGAGGATGGCCCATCCCGCCGGCACCGCCGTCGCAGGCGACGACGCGGCTGGTGGCGACCAGTGTCTCGACCATGCCGAGCTGCGGGGTAGGGGTATCTGCGCCGAACGGCATGCGTTTGCCTCGAAGGGGGTGACCTGGAGCGAGAAGGGATGATACGCAGGATGACCGTGCTTTCAAACCTCCACCTTCGCCCCCTCTCCCGGATGCTCCTGTTGGCCTGCCCGATGCTGGCGGTTCTTGGCTGCGCGGGAGGCCGGGAGGCGTCGCCGCCGGCCGGCAATTCCCATACCGCGGATCGTCGTCTGGTGCCGTCGGATCAGGTCTGGACATTGTCGGACGGCGCGCGGATACCGCTGCGGATATGGCAGCCGGCCGCAGTCGAGCCGCATGCGGTGGTCCTCGCCCTGCACGGCATCAACGACAGCCGTGACGCCTGGGAGATCCCCGGGCCGTTGCTGGCCGCGGACGGGATTGCGGTCTATGCGCCGGATCAGCGCGGCTTCGGCGAGGCCTCGGCGCCAGGGCGGTGGCCGGGCGCGGACAGGCTGATCGACGACGCCGCCGAGATGGTGCGCCTGGCTTCCGCCAACCATCCCGGCGTGCCGGTGTTCGTCATGGGCGAGAGCATGGGCGGTGCCGTGGCTCTGTGCCTCGCCGCGCGGCCGGATCATCCGCCGGTGGCCGGCTTCGTGCTGCTGTCGCCGGCGGTGTGGAGCAGCAGGCAGATGAGCCCGGTGATGACCGCGTCGCTCTGGGCTGCCTCGACCTTCCTGCCGGATTGGCAACTCACCGGACGTGAACTGCCGCTGCATGTGCAGGCCAGCGATAATCGCGCGGCCCTGTATCGCCTCGCCTATGACCCGTTGACGCTGAAGGCCACCAGCACGGCGTCCCTGCGCGGCCTGGTGGAGCTGATGACGCGGGCAGCGGCTGCCGCACCCCAGGCGCATGGACATCTGCTGGTCGCCTATGGCGCCCACGACCAGCTGGTGCCTCCGGCGGCGATGGCGGCGACCTGGGCGCTGCTGCCGCCCGAGGCGCGGCGAGCCTATTATCCGCATGGCTACCACCTGCTGATGCGCGACCGGAGCCGCCAGGCGGTGATCGGGGATGTGGCGAGCTGGATCGACGATCCGCAACGGCCCCTACCGTCCGGCTCGGACGTGGCCGCGGCAGCGTGGACTGGCGGTGGCTTCTGGGAGACGAGGGTGCCGCTGTGGTTGCCATCGGGTCTGGATGGCCTTGCCGGAGCCGAGGCTGGCGCCGGCACGCGCTGAGACTGCCGCAAGCGGCAAGGAACTTGATGTGAGACTGCCGCAAGCGGCCAGGAACTTGATATGAGACTGCCGCAAGCGGCAGGGGACTTGGCAGGATGCTGCGGTCACGCTATGCACGCGGCGCTGGACCCGTAGCTCAGCTGGATAGAGCGTCGCCCTCCGAAGGCGAAGGCCGAAGGT
>CAXSEE010000026.1:0-8660 GCA_964235615.1 uncultured Acetobacteraceae bacterium
GTCCCTGGTGGCAGACACCTCCAGCCAGATGACCGGCATCACCCAGGGCCTGGCAAGCCTCACGGCATCGGTCGGCGCCCTGCAGGACAACGCGGCTTCACGAAGCAGCAGTCTGTCGGACGTGAATGACGCGCTGACGAGCCAATTGACCAGCGTCAAGGGTGCAGATATTGCCACCAACCGTACGCAGCAGATCGCGGTGCAGAACCAGCTCACGGCCAGCTACACTCTGATCGCCGATATGAAGACCCTCAATCTCGCCCAGTATCTCTGAAACTTTGGCCCATGCGGGTCTTTACGCCGCATTAAGTCCATCCTGTCATTATCGAGACTGATCCTGCGTCATCAGGCGACACGGGAGATGGATCGGAGCGGGAACATGACGAACTTGGTTCTGGAGCTCAAACCAGGCGAGATGATGGTGATCAACGGTGCGGCGATCCGCTTCCGCACCAAGAGCCGGATCGAACTGGCCTCACGCGCCCGTTTCCTGTTCGGCAAGCAGATCATGGCTCCAGACAAGGCGACGACGCCCGCAAGCCGGATCTACTATGCGTTGCAGACCGCCTATATCGGCACCGATGACGAACGGGTGTTGGCCATGCAGGAGTTGTCCACTCTCATCGGCATGTTTCGTGACGCCACCACCTCTGCCTCCGCGAAACTGATCCTCGACACGCTGGAACGCTGCGCCGGCAATGGTGACTACTACATGGCCCTGAAGCTGGGCCGACGCATCATCCGTCATGAAGACGCGGTCCTGTGCACGCCAGCCGACGGGATCTCCCTTGCCAGCGCTAGCGCCGCCTGAATTCCGGCCGCAAGGCGTGATACAAGGCCCGGAAACGGCCCAGTTCGCGTCGATACGCGTCATGACGCGCGGGATCCGGCAGCGTCCGATCGAGAATTACAGGTCTGCCGCAAACATCGTCCGCGGTCTCATCACTTGAAGCAAGGCGGGCGAGGCGGGCGGCGCCGAAAGCGGGTCCGGCCTCCGCGCCGGCATAGCGGATCACCGGAATGCCGATGACATCGGCGATGATGCGGGTCCAGAACGCGCTGCGTGCGCCGCCGCCTACCAGGGCCGCCTCCGGCAGCGAAGTACCGGCCTGCGCCAGGCTGTCGAGCGCGTCGGCCAGGCTGTAGGCGACGCCTTCGATCACTGCCTGGACGATCTGCGCCGGCATCGTCCCGGGGTTGAGCCCGAACAGCACGCCGCGAGCCTGGGGATCATTGTGCGGGGACCGCTCGCCGGTCAGGTAGGGCAGGAACAGCAACGCGCCCGGACCCGAATACTGCGCCTCCGCCTCTGCCAGCAACGCCGCGGGATCGTCATGTCCGAGCATGCGCGCGGCCCACGCCAGGGCGCTGGCGCCGTTCAGTATGGCCGCCGACTGGAACCACAGGCCCGACAACGCGTGCGCGAACGCCTGCACACCGGCCTCGACGGCTGGCCGGTAGGCCGCCGTGGTGACGGTGATCTGGGCGGAGGTACCCAATGAGATATAGGCGTCCCCATCGCGTATCGCGCCGATCCCGATCGCGCCGGTAGCCGCGTCGCCGCCGCCGCCGGCGACGATGACCTCGCCGGCATCGAGACCCCAGCCTGCCGCCATCTCGGCCAACAGGACGCCGGCCGCCTGATCGCCTTCGACCGGTTCGGGCAGCCATGACGCGGCGACGTGACAGGCTGACAGGATCTCCGGGGACCAGCAGCGAGCCGCCGCATCAAATAGCAGGGTGCCCCCGGCGTCGCAGCCGTCGGTCCGATACAGGCCGGTCAGCCGGAAGCGCAGGTAGTCCTTCGGCAACAGCAGGCGCCGGATGCGCGCGAACACATCCGGCTCATGGCGTTGCAACCAGAGCAGTTTTGCCGGCCAGAAGCTCGGCGATTGCGCGGCTCCGGCGACCCAAGCGAATGCCGGGTGGCGCTCGGCGATCAGTTCGGCCTCGGCGCTGGCCCGGGCATCATTCCAGAGCATCGCCGGCCGCAGCACGCGGTCGTCGGCATCGAGCAGGACCAGCCCATGCATCTGCCCGGACAGACCGATCGCGCGCAGATGACGCAGGCTGCCGGCTGCATCTCTATGGATCGTATCGACGGTGTTGCGGACCGCCTGCCACCAATCCTCCGGCGCCTGCTCCGACCAGCCGGGGTGCGGTCGCGATGTCTGCAACGGAGCCGTCGCGGTTGCCAGGATGCGCTGCTGCCCGTCCACCAGGACCGTCTTGACCGCGGAAGTGCCGAGATCGATCCCCAGGAACACCCGGTCGCTCATGAAGTTATACCAACTGGCCTTAAGCTTGACCCATGAAAGACCAAGGCTCTGCCCTGGACCCGCTCGAGGCGAAGCCTTGAGAATCCAATCATATCCATGGATTGGTTTCCAAAGCCCGCGGCCTTTGGCGGGTCTGGGCAGAGCCCAGCCTTATCGTCTGAGGTCAATCTCACCGTCGCTTGATATTACGTCGCCTATCCATCGTCACACGGGCCTGACCGTTAGTTCCGTCGAAAGCCGCCCCGCCAGCCGCTTGCCGATCACCAGCGTCGGACGCTCGACCACTCGGTGCAGCAACCAGGCGAAGGAGATCATGGCGACCACGGCAGCCGCCAGAGCCGCCGCATAGGAAAAGCCTAAACTGCGGATGACGAAGGTCATCAGCGAATAGCCCAGCACCGAATGGATCAGATAGAGCGGGAACGAGACGTCGGCCAGGAAGTCGAGCCAGCGCCGCGTATGGAACAGGTCCCGCGCCATGTAGGCCAAGCCGAAGATGGCCAGCGCGTAGAGATAATTCACCATCACCGTCGGAAACTGCTCCTGGATCGGCCCCACCCGCCAGCCGGCGGCGAACAACCCGAGCAGCACGGCGCCGGCGCAGATCGCCTTGGCCGGACCGATCAGGCCGGCCATCCGGTAGTGGAACAGCGTGCCGATCAGCATGAAGCCGATGCACATCACCTCCTGGCCGAACAGAACGGGCACATGGATCATCCGCTGCTGCTCGGCGGCGGCCACGGCAACCGCCAGCAGCGAAAACCCGATCAGCGGCAGGATGCGGCCGCGCAGGATCCAGGGCCGCAGGACGGCCATCAGCAGGTAGAACTTGACCTCGATCGCCAGGGTCCAGTTGACCAGGTCGACATAGCCGTTGCCGAAGATGGTATCGAGCAGCGACGCGTTGCAGAGATAGACCAGGGGCGTGAAGGCCATCGGGCGGCCGTAGAATTTCGACTGCGCATAGACCGCGAGCCACTCCGCCAGCAGGGCCACCCACAAGGTCGGAAAGATGCGGAACACACGTGCCACCAGAAAAGCCGCGGGACCCTGCGATCGCAACGACAACGGGATCACGAAACCGCTGATCAGGAAAAAGATGGCCACGCCGAGCGCGCCGAAATTCAGCCAGCGCCACAAGGTCAGATGCAGGATGAACGGATGCCCTACGTCCACCACGGGCGCGCTGATGACCCAGCCGACGGTCGGCCCCATTAGGATGAACACGCCGCCAAGATGACTGAGCACGACGCATAGCGCCGCTATGCCGCGGAGCTGGTTGGCAAAGACGATCCTGCCACCGCCAGCCTGCCCCTTCAGGGGCATGACGCCCGAGCCGCCTCGACCAGCGCGTCCACGTCCTGCGACGTGGTGTCGAAGGCGCAGACCAGACGCACGATACTTCCCGCCGCTGACCCCGCCGCTTCTCCCTCCCGCACCGCCCAGCGGTAGAAGATATAGCCGGCCGTCTCCAGGCTCTGGATCAGCCGCTCCGGCATCAGGGCGAACACCTCGTTGGCCTCGACCGGCTGGGCCAGCGACACTCCCGGCGAGGCGGCCAGCCCCATCGCCAGCCGTTGCGCGGAGGCGTTGGCCCTGGCGCCGTTGCGCAGCCAGAGCCCGTCGTCGAGGTAGGCCGCCAGTTGCGCGCTCAGGAAGCGCTGCTTGGAGAACAGATGCCCACCGCGCTTGCGCCGGCGACCGAAATCCTGAGCCAGGTCGCCGGCGAAGAACACCACTGCTTCGGCCGCCAGCGCGCCATTTTTGGTGGCGCCCAGGACCAGCACGTCGACTCCCGCCTGCCACGTCACCGCCGCCGGCGTGCAGCCGAGATGGGCCAGCGCGTTGGCAAAGCGGGCTCCGTCCATATGCACGCGCAACCCGTTGGCATGCGCCACTTCCGACAGGGCCTGCACATGCGCGGGCGTGTAGCTGGTGCCCCATTCGGTCGCCTGGGTGACGCTGATCGCCGCCGCCGGGCTCTGATGCACGCCCATGACGCGGCGGCGGGCGATCGCCCGGTTCAGTGCCGTGGGATCCATGCGCCCGTCCGGGCTCGGCAGGGTGAGCAGCTTGGCGCCGCCGGTATAGAATTCCGGAGCGCCGCCCTCGTCGTTCATGACGTGCGCGACCTCGTCGCAGTAGATCGAGCCGAACGGCGGGACCAGCGCGGACAGCGCCAGGGCGTTGGCCGCGGTCCCGGTGGCGACCGGGAACACGGTCGTCTCGGTCTCGAACAGCTCGGAGGTCAGCGCCTCCAGCCGTTTCGTCCAGGGATCCGCCCCGTAGGAGCCCACGACCCCCGCGTTAGCGGCCAGCACCGCTTCCATCACCCGAGGGTCGGCCGGCCCGACATTGTCGCTGCCGAAATTCTTGCGTATCTGCGTCATCCCCGCATCCTGGCGTCACGGCGCCGTAAGGTCCAGCTGAGCCGCATGACCCAGATCCAGACGCGCATCATTGACGGCAAGCAGCACGCGGCCCTCCTGGTCGCCGGCATTACAGCCGAGGTGGGGCGCCTGGCACGCGAGCATGACCTGGTCCCCGGCCTCGCCGTGGTGCTGGTCGGCACCGATGCGGCGAGCGAGGTCTATGTCCGCAACAAGGCCCGGCAGACCAACGCGGCCGGGATGCGCTCCTTCTCCCATCTGTTGCCGGAGACCGCCACGCAGGCAGAGCTGCTCGCCCTGATCGAGCGGCTGAACGCCGATCCGCTGGTGCATGGCATCCTGGTCCAGCTGCCGCTGCCGGCGCGGATCGACAGCGCCGTCGTGATCGAGGCGATCCGCCCGGAAAAGGATATCGACGGCCTAGGGGCGATGAATGTCGGGCGGGTGGCGCTCGACCGCCAGATCCGCGGACAGGAAGGCATGGTGCCCTGCACGCCGCTCGGCTGCCTGCTGCTGCTGCAGGCCGAGCTCGGCAGCCTGCGCGGCCTGCATGCGGTGGTGATCGGCCGCTCGAACCTGGTCGGCCGGCCGATGGGACAGTTGCTGCTCAACGCCGACTGCACCGTCACGGTCGCCCACATCCACACCTCCAACACCGCCGAACTGGCTCGGCAGGGAGACATACTGGTGGTCGCGACCGGCCATCAGGGGCTCGTGAGACGGGACTGGATCAAGCCGGGCGCCACCGTGATCGATGTCGGCATCACCCGGATCATGACCGGGAACGGCAAGACCCGGCTGGTCGGAGACGTCGTGTTCGACGAGGCGATCGGTGTTGCCGGCGCCATCACGCCGGTGCCGGGCGGCGTCGGGCCGATGACCATCGCCTGTCTGCTGCGCAATACACTAACTGCTGCGAAGCGGCAGGCGAGCGTCCTTACGGATAGAGACTGACCTCATAGCCGGCCGCCAGCTTCACGATCCTGAAATCCTGGCGCTCGCGCACGTAACGCGCCTGGCCGTTGCCGGGCTGGAATGCCGGGTTTCGGGACCGCATCCAGGCCGAGCAGACCGCCGCGTGCCGATCGTCGATGGCGGGGCGGTCGGCCATGGCGATCGGGGTCTCCTGCACAGGGTCTTTGGTCAGTCCGATCGCATACACGTCATGCGACTGCCGGGCCTGATCCACGAAGGCGCGCACGTCAGGCTGCGTGCAGGGAGACTGCGCGCAAGCGGCCAACGACACCAGCACCAGCAGCGTCAGGGTGTGCCTCATCCATGCCTCCCTCGAAGTCGTCCAAGCAAACGCCGGCCGATCCGCCTGCGCGGGACAGGCTCGGCCAATATATCCACGTGATCGGTGCCGCGGCGGGCATGTGCCGCCATCACGCCCTCGATCCCCTCGGGCTGCAGGCCGCCCTCCGGCGTGATCACCGACAGCGTATAGCCGCAGCCGATCAGCCAAGCCAGATACTCGGGTCCGCTGACGCCGGAAATGCCGGGGATCTGACCGGGGCTGAACTCGCTGATGATCGACGGCCGGTCTCGCCGGATGATCTCGCTGCAGCCGCTGAGGGCGAGATACTCCGCCCCTTCGACATCCGCCTTGATCAGGTCGATGCGCCGCCCGCGCGGCAGCAACGCGTCGGGACGCACGCAAGCCACCGTCTCGGCCATCAGCAGGGCGGCGACATCGGCATCGGGCTGCGAGGTGGTGCCGTTGGAGTGCGACCGGTGCAGGGCCAGCACGCCCGTGGCCGGTCCCGCCGCGGCCTGTGCCACGGTCACGTGGGCGAACCCGTTGATCCGGCGGCTCGCCTCCAGCAACCGCACGTTGCGGCCATTCGGCTCGACGGCCAGCACATGTCCGGCCGGCCCCACCAGGGCGGCGCTGAGCATCGTGAAATAGCCGATGTTGGCGCCGATATCGAGCACTCCCATGCCCGGGCGCAGGATGCGTCGGAACACCGCGCCGACCTCGGGTTCGTAACTGCCGGCGGATACATGGCGTCCGACCGCGGCATCGTCCGGCGCCGTGTAGATCTGGAAGTCGTCCAGCGTGGTCAGGATCGGCCGCACCGCCTCACCGTCGCGCAGAAGCCCACGCCGGGCGAACTCCAGCGACCCGACATAGCTCGCCACCACCGCATGCAATGGCTCGCCCGCGCGCGAGGAATGGCCGGGCCATTCTTCCGGATTTGGCTCCCTGCCCAGTATCAGCCTAAAACAAGCTCTTATATCATCGGGAGTCGCAGTCTCGGAAGCAGGCCCCTGGTCAGGCATCGTATCATTGCTCGAAAGATCCATCGGCGCCGGAACTGGCATCGTGCGATCTACAGGGATATTGCCACGTGCCGGAGGTCCAGCGCAAAACGGGACGTGGTCGGAGAAACGAGCCTTGCCGAACAAGATCTGGATCGATGTCGAGGACCTGTTCCAATACGCCGCCTTCAATCCACGTCCGAGCGGGATCCAGCGGATCGAGTACGAGCTCTGCCGGGCGCTGGCCACCTTGCCGGAGTCGCGCCATCGGGTGCGTTTCGTACGACATGCAAGTTCGCAGAAATCCTTCTACTCGATCCCCTATGCCGAGCTTGAGGCGCTGTACAACGGACTGACCGGCAACAAGAAGCCCAAGGTGAAAGCACGGGTCGAGCTGGCCCAGACGCTCAAGGAACAGACCCGGCAGCCGGCCAAGCCACTTTCGGCTTCTCCGTTGCGGCGTGTCGCCTATCGCATGCCGCCCGGACTTCGCACTCCGATCGTCGCCTTCTACCGGGCCGAACGGGAGGCCGGGCGTGCTCTGGTCCACCTCGGCAGCGCACTGGGCTGGGCCTCCCGGACGCGCGTCAAGGCGGCCGTTCGCCGTCTCCGGGCGGCGGATCGGGACGCGCCCGCCCCTAGCTTGGAAGATCGGACCCCGTCTCCCGCCCGAACCTGCGATATGCACGAACCGCCGCCAGCCCCGGTCGATGCGACCGAGGCCCAGACGCCGGTCGAGATCGCCATGCCGGTCCCCGGCACCACCGCGTTCGATGCCAACAGCGAACCCGGCGATGTGCTGCTGGTGCTCGGCTCGCCCTGGTTCCATCCCTACTATGCCGAAGTGGTGGAAAAGGCGCAGCGTCAGCGCGACCTCCGCTTCGCCCTGCTGGTCTACGACCTCATCCCGCTGCGCCGGCCCGAATGGTGCGACCACAACCTGGTGCAGCGCTTTCGCGAATGGACCGGGGATGTGTTTCCGCTGGTCGACGTTTTCCTGACGATCTCGCGTTCGAGCGCCGACGACATCGTGCGGCAGGCGCAGGCCGGCGGCTACCAGCTCCGCAACGCGCCGCACCCGATCCCGATCGGCACCGGCTTCACCTCGCCGCCGAAACCCGCCCCTGCGCCGATCGGGTCGGGCAATCCCCAGCCGGACCGGCTGCCCACGCCAGGCAGTTACGCCCTGATCGTGTCGACCATCGAGGCGCGCAAGAACCACATCCTGCTGTTCAGGGTCTGGCGCCGTCTGCTCGAGGAGATGCCGCGCGACCGGATCCCGACGCTGGTGTTCGCCGGCAGGATCGGCTGGCTGGTCAGCGACCTGATGCAGCAGCTCCGCAACGCCGACTTCCTCGACGGCAAGATCCTGCTGGTCGAGGATCCCTCCGACGACGAGCTGGAACGGCTCTATGCCGGCTGCCGCTTCACCCTGTTCCCGTCGATGTACGAAGGCTGGGGCCTGCCGGTGACCGAAAGCCTGTCGTTCGGGCGCCCCTGCATCATCTCCAGTGCGACGTCGCTGCCGGAAGCCGGCGGCAAGCTGGCCCGCTATTTCGATCCGGAGAATGCCGGCAACGCCTACGACGTCATCCGGCACGCCATCGAGACGCCCGAGGAGACCGAGGCCTGGGCGCGGCAGGTGCAGCACGAGTTCCAGCCGGTGACCTGGGAGGAGTCCGCGCGGGGCGTGCTGCGCGCGCTAGACCTTCTGCCTCAAGACGGGGAC
>CAXSEE010000026.1:8760-11258 GCA_964235615.1 uncultured Acetobacteraceae bacterium
TTTCTGCCTCAAGACGGGGAATTGCCGAACCAGACAATCGATGATCCATCAATTCAATCGGAACCCGACCGGATGATGCACGAGAAAGCCGATGTGCATCCGATCTGATCGGTAGCCTGTAAGCCACTCATATGACGTTCATCTCGTACGCCCGGAATTTCGAGGATGTGCTGCTCTGGCGTGCCCTGAAGCATGTCCCGGACGGCTTCTATATCGACGTCGGGGCGTCGCATCCGGATACGGGATCGACCACCCGCGCCTTCCATGACCGCGGCTGGCGCGGCATCAACATCGAGCCGGGAGCGGAGGCGGCGGCACGCATCGCCGCCGCCCGTCCCGGCGATATCACGCTCCAGCTCGCCGTCGGAGCGACAGACGGCGAGCGGCAGGACCCCGGCCATGCCGCGCGGCATACCCTGGCCAGTCTGTGCCACGCCCATGTCCGCGGGCCGATCCACTTCCTCAAGATCGATGCCGAGGGCGCGGAAGCGGATGTGCTCGCCGGCGCCGACCTCGCGGCCTACCGGCCGTGGATTATCCTGGCCCGCGCGACGGCCGCCCCTCTATCCACCAAGCCGGCCACCAGGCCGACCCACGAGGCATGGGAGCCGCAACTGCTGGCCCAGGGCTACCGCTTCGCCTGGTTCGACGGGCTCAACCGCTTCTACCTCGCCTGCGAGCAAGCCGACGCATTGTCGGCGCTGCAGGCCCCGCCCAACGTGTTCGACGACTTCATCCGCGCCGACACCCTCCTGGCCGGCCGGTTTGCGGCTGCCGAGGCACGCGCCGATACCCTCGACCGCGTCTTCGAGGCAACCGCAAGCCGGGCCGCCGAGACCATCGCCGCAGCCCGGCAGCAGGGCGAGCGCAGCCATCACGAGATCGCCCGGCTGCATCAGGAACTGAGCGACGAGCGACGGCGGAAGGACATTCTGCAAACCGTTCTGGGCACCGAGGTGCAGACGACGCATCTCCGTCTGCAGGCGGCGCTGCGCGAGACGCACGCGGCGCTGGGCGAACGCGACGAACGCACCCACGCCCTGCAGCTCAGCACCCAGGCCCTGCAGCGCAGCCACGACAAGCTGCACGAGACCGAGGCCTGGCTCGCGGCCATGCGACGCAGCAGCTCCTGGCGCCTGACCGGGCCGCTGCGGGTCGCGTTGCGAAAGCTCGGCCGCGGCAGCGGGACGGCGCCAGCCCTGGAGGCGCCGCCGCCCGCCGCACCGATCGTGGCACCGCAGGCGCCGGATCCAGGTCCGCCAGCAGCGCCGGCTCCGGAATTCAAACCGGAAGACGGGTTCTTCGACGTGCGGCAGCCGCCTGCGGCCAGGCTTCTGCACGGTCGCGAGCGCCACAGCGTGCACCAGTTCCATTCCGGGTCGGCGGTGGCGGACGCAATCACCAACGCCATGCTGCTGACCCGCAAGCTCCTGCGCGGCCTCGGCTATGCCAGCGAGATCTTCGTCACCCATCTCGATCCGGAACTGGCCCACGAGCTGCGTTCGATCGACGAACTGCCGCTGCATGACCAGTATGTGCTGATCGTGCGGCACTCGATGGGCCACGACGCCTTCGACCAGATCGCCGCGTTGCCTGCGCCCAAGATCCTGATCTACCACAACATCACCCCGCCCGAGCTGCTGGCCCAGCATCCGTGGCTGGCTGCCTATGCCACCTTGGGAAGGCGCCAGCTCGCGGCCCTGGCGGGGCATGTGCACGCCGCCCTCGCCGATAGCGAATACAACGCGATCGCGTTGCGCCAGCTTGGCTTCGAGCCGGTGCGGAGCTGCACCCTGCTGTTCGACATCGCCCAGATCCGGACCCGCGCCAGGGGCGCAGGCGAGGGCCGGCGCAAGAGCCACGACGTGTTCACCATCCTGTTCGTCGGCCGTATCTGCCAGTCCAAATCGCAGGTCGAGCTGCTCGAAGCCTACCTGGCGTTCCGCGATCTCCACGATGCGCAGGCTCGCCCAGGGCTCGACGACACGCAGGCTCGCCCAGGGCTCGACGACACGCAGGCTCGCCTGGTGCTGGTCGGCCGCGACGGCGGCGAGGACGATCCCTACCTGCAGACCCTGAGGCGACGCATCGCCGCCAGCCCTCACGCGCATGAGATCCTGCTCACCGGCCTGCTCAGCGATGCGGAGCGCGACGACTGGTATCGTCGCGCCGATCTCTATGTCTCGCTGTCCCGGCACGAGGGCTTCGGGGTGCCGCTGGTCGAGGCGATGGCGTTCGGCCTGCCGGTTCTGGCCCGGGCCGCCGGTGCGGTGCCCTACACCCTCGGGGCTGCCGCATGCCTGTTGCCCGACGATGCGGGTCCCTCGCAGACCGGCGCCATGATGCAGGCGCTGGCCGCTGATCCGCAGCGCCGGGCTGCCCAGGCCGATGCCCAGCTCGCCTCGCTCGACCGCTTCGCCCTGCCCGGCCAGGCCGCGATACTGGTGCAGGCATTGTTGCGCGCGGGCGCCGCCCCGCCCTCGGCCCCGCTACCGGGC
>CAXSEE010000026.1:11358-22388 GCA_964235615.1 uncultured Acetobacteraceae bacterium
TCGCCCTGGCGCTGGAGGCGGCCTATCCGCATCGGGTGCGCTTGATCCCGGTCGAGGAGGCTGTCACCGCGGACCTCTCGGAGGTACCGGCGGAAAACCGCGGTGCGATCGCAGCACTCGCCCGCCGCGCAGCACCGCTGACCGCGCCGGAACTCATCATCAGCCAGCATTATCCGGTGTATGTGCCGCCGCGCGCCGACGGCCAGATCCGGCTCGCCATGCTGTTCTGGGAGGAGAGCCTGCTTCCGGCCGAGACCGTTGCCACGCTGGAAGCCGGCTTCGACGGCGTGGCCGCACCGACGCGGTTCGTCGCCCGCGCCTTGCAGGACTCTGGCCTGCGCCTGCCGGTCCGGGTGATCGACCATGCCCCCGACCTGGCATCGTTCCGGGCCCTGGTCCATAAGCGCCGGCCACGCGGGCCGGGTGCGCCACTCACCTTCCTGCACGTGTCGTCGTGTTTTCCCCGCAAGGGAGCGGATGTCCTGCTCCGTGCCTGGGCGGCCAGCTTCACCGGCGCCGACCCGGTCCGGCTGCTGATCAAGAGCTTCCCCAACCCGCACAACACCATCGCCGCCGACCTCGACAGGCTGCGTGCCGCCCATCCGGACCTCGCCCCGGTCACCCTGATCGACCAGGATCTGGACGAGGCGGCGATGCTCGACCTCTACGCGCGATCCGACGTGATGGTGCTGCCCAGCCGTGGCGAGGGCTACAACCTGCCGGCCGCGGAAGCGCTCGCCGCCGGGCTGCGTCTGATCGTCACCGGAGCCGGCGGCCATATGGATTTCTGCCGTCCGGACGATCCGCGCATCCGCCTGCTGGCCTATCGCCATGCCGCCTCCGCCAGCCATCTCGCCACCCCGCACTCGCTCTGGTTCGAACCCGACCCGGACGACCTCTCCGACGCCTTGCGCGAGGCGCTTGCCGCACCCGCCCTGCCATCGATACCGGAAGCGGCACCGTCTCATGCCCCTGACAATCTGGCACGCTTCGCGATCGACCTGCTGCAGCAGCCGCGCCGCGAGCCGCTTCGCGTCGCCTGGGTGTCGAGCTGGAACCAGAAATGCGGAGTCGGCGAATACTCGCGCCTGATGCTCGATGCCTTGGAGCCCAATGCCTTGGAGTGTGGGGCAGAGGTCGCCGTGACCGTGCTCTGCGACGATCGCACCCCGGACTATCCGGCGCAGCCCGGCCAGTTCCAGCACATCCCCTGCTGGCTCATCGGTAAGGAGATGGTCAACCTGCTGCGTGCCATTGCCCGTATCGACGCCGAGGCGGTGGTGGTGCAGCATCAGCCCGGCCTGATCGGGTGGCCGTACCTGACGTGCCTGATCGACGGGATCATCGCCCAAGGGCGCGTGCTGACGGTCACGCTGCACAACACGCGCGACCTGCTCGACCAGCCGCCGTTGCAGCGCGCCGCGTTGCTCCAAGCCCTCGCGCGCGCGGACAGGGTGATCGTGCATACCCTGGCGGACCTCGACCGCCTGATCGCGCTGGGGCTTGGGATAGGGCTGGAGCTGGCGCAGAACGTCACCCTGTTCCCGCATGGCCTGCAGGCCCCGCTGCCCGTCCGTCCAATCCGTGCGCTCGACGCGACCGATGCGCCGGTGCTCGGCTGCTACGGGTTCTTCCTGCCGGGCAAAGGCATCGACACGCTGATCCAGGCGGCCGTGCTGCTGCGACCGCAATGGCCCGGACTGACCCTGCGCCTGGTCAATGCCGCCTATGGTGGCGCGGACTCCGACGCCGAGCTGGCCCGCGCGCGCGTTCTTGCAGCACCCCTCGGCGGCTCGGTGCAGTTCCATACCGAGTTCCTGCCGCACGACCGCTCGCTCGCGCTGCTGGCCGATTGCGACCTGATCGTGTTGCCGCACCGCCCTTCGAAGGAGGCATCGAGTGCCGCCCTGCGCACTGCCATGGCGGCCTCGGTGCCGGTCGCGGTCAGCCGCATCGCCCTGTTCGACGAAGCCGAGGACGCGGTCCTGCGCGTCGATGCGGGAACGCCGGAGACACTTGCACGCGAACTGGATGCCCTGCTTCGCGATCTGCCGCAACGCCGTCATGTGCAGCGCAATGCCGCCAACTGGATGCGCGCGCGCGCCTGGGGGCCGATCGTCCGTCGCCTGACCGGGATGCTGGCTGGATTGGTGCGCTCCCGCGCGCAGCCTGCCCGCGAACCCCGGCCGGATCAGCGGTCGATGCACTAGTGGTCGAAATCAAAGGACGAGTCCTTCAATTTCGACCACTAGCTTTGATCTGGTGGGCCGATTCACCTGACGCTCGGGTAGTGAGCGTCAGGATCGGACCACTGGATCGGCCAGGAAAGTCACGAAGCGTAAGTTGCATCCTGTACCGGAAGCTTGCATCACTCGAACGATGGACTTTCGCGAAAGTGAAATCAGTTGGCTAACTACACCGCGATCGATCAGTGCCGCATTGGCGGCGGAGCCACGTTGATCAACGTGCTCGACCTCGGCAGGCAGGCGCTGACCGGCGTGTTTCCGAGAACGTCCGACGCCGAGATCACGACCGGGCCGCTGCGGCTCGTATGGTGCCCGGAGTCGGGACTGCTGCAACTATCGCATTCCTATGATCTCGGCGAGATGTATGGAGATAATTACGGTTATCGCTCCGGCCTCAACCGCAGCATGATCGACCATCTGACGCAGAAGATCCGCGAACTCGAACGCATCACGTCGCTCTCGCCGGGCGACACCGTGCTCGATATCGGCTCGAACGACGCGACCCTGCTCAAGGCCTACCGGACGCCTTCGCTCAGGCGCATCGGCATCGATCCGTCCGGGTCGAAGTTCCGCCAGTATTATTCCGAAGATATCGAACTGATACCCGACTTCTTCTCCGCGGACGCCTATCGCGCGACTGGTGCGGCGCCTGCGCAACTGGTCACCTCGATCGCCATGTTCTACGACCTGGAGAACCCGATCGGCTTCGTGCGCGAGGTCGAACTCGTGCTGGCACCCGGCGGTATCTGGCATTTCGAGCAGAGCTACATGCCATCGATGCTGCGCATGACCTCCTACGACACGGTCTGCCACGAGCATCTCGAATATTATTCCTTGAGCGTGGTGCAGCAGATCCTGGCAAATGCCGGGATGCGCGCGATCGACGTGAAGATGAACAACGTCAACGGCGGCAGCTTCGCCGTGACCGCCGTGCGGCAGGACGACCGCACCCGCGTGGCGCAGCCGGTGGTCGCCTGGCTGCTCGAGCAGGAAGACCGGATGGGGCTGTCGACGCCACGGCCCTATCGCGAGTTCGAGGATCGCGTCTACCGGCATCGCGCCGACCTGCGACGCCTGCTGGAAGCGCTCGCCGCCGACGGCAGGAAGGTCATCGGCTACGGTGCATCGACAAAAGGCAACGTGATACTGCAGTTCTGCGGCATCGGCCCCGCGCTCGTCTCCTGCATCGCCGAAGTCAACGAGGAGAAATTCGGTGCCTTCACGCCGGGGACCGGCATCCCGATCGTATCGGAAGCCGAGGCAAGAGCCATGCAGCCAGATTACTTCCTGGTATTGCCTTGGCATTTCCGCGACGGCATCGTACGGCGCGAGGCCGAGTTCCTGGCGCGCGGCGGCCGTATGATCTTCCCATTCCCGGAGATCGAGATCGTTTGAAGCTCATGACCGGCGATCTTCGTGACGGTGCCATCCGGCGTATCTACTATTGGGTGCATCACACCGGCCGCTACGATGGCAATACCGGTGTCCAGCGTGTCGTGCGCGCCCTCGGCATCGCCCTCGACGACATGCCCGGCGTGGAACTCGTGCCGGTATGCTGGTGCGCGGAGCGTGAAGCGATCGTGCGTGCCGGCAGCGCCTGGACCGCCGGACTGGCATGCTATGGCGGCCCGCTGCTCGCGCAGACTGCCGAAGCCGACGTGCCGTTGCATCTGGCGTCCGGCGACAAGCAGCAGCTGAAGGGAGCCTGGCTACTGCTCGGTGAAGTGCCGCATGTCGAGGGCGGCGCGCTCGACGCACCGGGCCCGATGCTGCCGGTGGCACTGGACTACGCCCGCTACTACGGCTTGCGTATCGCCGCGTTGTTCTATGACCTGATCCCGTTGCGCGTGCCGGGATACGAGACCATGGCGGCGTCCCACGCGGCCTACGCGGCGGCGCTGGCGGCGGCGGACCTGATCCTGCCGATCTCGCGCACGGCCGCGGCCGACCTGTTGCAGTGGTGGCGAGAGCAGGGACGCGATCCGAACCGTTTGCCGGCGCTGCATCCGGTGATGCTGGCGGCCGAGATGGTTGGCGTGGCGCGCGCGACGAAAACCGATACGCCCGTGCGAGAGGCCGAAGGAAATCCTGCCGGAGACCAGCGTGCGCCGACGCGCTTCCTGGCTGTCGGCACGGTCGAGCCGCGCAAGAACCAGCTTGCACTGATGCAGGCGGTGAACCGGCTGCGACAACGCCGCCCGGAACTCGACATCCGGCTGGATGTGGTTGGCAGGCTGCACGAGGCCGTAGCGGCAGCCGTCGAGCAGCAGGCAGCGCAATCGGATGGCCGCATCCGGCTGCATCGGTTTCTCCCCGATGCGGAGCTGCACATCCTGATGCAGGCCTGCGACGTCACGGTGTTCGTATCGCATGCCGAAGGTTTCGGCCTGCCGGTCGCGGAGAGCCTGTGGCATGGCAAACCCTGTTTATGTTCTGATATCGGATCGATGGCCGAGATCGCGCTGGGCGGCGGCTGCCTGAGCGTCGACCCGCACGAGGCGGGCGCCATAGAGCGCGGCGTCGAACGGCTTGCCGAAGACGCCAGCCTGCGCGCCGAACTCGCCGATACCGCCCGCAGCCGTCCCCTGTCGCGGTGGGTGGATTACGCCCGGGCGATCCTGGCCGCATTCGATGCCGTCTCCCCGGTGCCGCTGCTCGCCGTCATCGAGGGCAGGCGCGGTGGCGGTGAAGCCGTCGCGACGGCACTGGAAGCCGCGTCCGCGCGCGTGTGGCGGCATCATTGGCGTGAGGACTCACAAGCCATCCTGCCATGCTTTCGAACAGGCGGCGTGTCCGGCGGTATCGGCCGTGGCGACCTGCGCGGGCTCTGGGCCCTGCTGCCGCTTGCCAGCACGACCGGTCCGGCCGAGGGCATGCGGATCCAGGACGAGGCGCGCGGCCTGGGGCTGAAGCTGGCGATCGCGATGGATGCCGGCCAGCCGGTCGGCGACCCGGAGCTCATGCTGCTCGCGCACGCCGACCTCGTGCTGTTCGCAACCCAAGCCGAACGCGACCTCGCGCTCGATCGCGCCCTGCGTTCATTGCCGCGCACGGCCACGTTACGGCACCGTTTCCGCGTCGCCGGGGACGCCAGCGCGATCCTGGGCGAAATCGCGGCCGAACAACCGCGCATCGCCGCCGCAGGCGCGCCGCGGATACCCGGCCGGATATTCTACTGGACCGGGTTGACCGCGATCCAACCCTTCAACACGGGGGTCCAGCGCGTCACGCGGGCACTCGGCCGCGTCCTCAGCGAGTTCGGCATCGAGGTCGTGCCGGTGAAGTGGGACGAGGCAAGCGGCCGGATGAGCCCGCTCGACGCCGGCGAAGCCGCCCATCTGGAGCAATGGAACGGACCCCCGGCACGGCCCCCGGCGCCGCTGCCGGAACGGCTTGCCGGCGAATGGCTCGTCTTGCCGGAAATCACCATTCCGGTGCTTCCGCACGGCTCGAACGTCGCGCGTCATGGACGCGCGCTCGGGATGCGGACGGCGGCGATCTTCTACGATCTCATCCCCCTGAAGATGAGCGGCCTGTATCCGGCCATGCTGCCGGCCTTCAGCGAATATTGGCCGCTTTTCGCTGAACTCGACCTTGCTCTGCCGATCTCGTGGACGGTCGCCGCCGACCTGCGCCGTTACCTGAGCGAGCGGGGACTGAGAGTGCCGCCGCTCGCTGTCTGCCCGCTCGCCGGCGACCTGCCCGGTGCTGCGCGGCAGCGGACCCCGCGCGAGGGCGATCCGGCGGCACCTCTGCGGCTGGTGGCCATCGGCACCTGGGAGCCACGCAAGAACTACGTGATGGTGCTGCGCGCCCTGATGCGGGCACGCCGGCTGGTGCCGGACCGGCCGATCCATCTCACCATCGTCGGGCGCCGGGCCGAGTTCCTCGATCTCAACGCGGAGATCGAAGGATTGGCACTTCAGGCAGGCGACGTCGATCTGCCCGAACATGTATCCGACACCGAGTTGCTGGTCCTGGTCGACCGCAGCGATGCCACGATCTTCGCCTCGTGGGAGGAAGGGTTCGGGCTGCCCGTGCTCGAAAGCCTGTGGCGCGGTCTGCCCTGTCTCTGCCATGACGGCTCCGCGATGGCGGAGGTCGCACCCGGCGGCGGCACCATCGCGGTGAACATGCTGGAGGAGGCGGCCGTGGCACGGGCGATCGCCCGGCTCGCCGCCGAGGAAGGGCTGCTCGACCGGCTGCGGCGCGAAGCGGTCGAGCGGCCGATCCGTGACTGGGACGAGTATGCCCGAGACGTCCTCTCGGCCCTAGGGCGCGCCGGAGCAGCACCAGGATGGCCGCTGCCCGCCATCCTGAAACATGCCTCGCGACCACTGCTGAGTTGCGCCGTCACCACCTACAACCGGGCGCATTGGCTGACGCACACCTTGCCGCGCCTGGTCGAGGCGGCGCGACCCTATGGCGACCGGGTCGAGGTGGTGGTGTGCGACAACGCCTCGACCGACAACACGCCCGAGCTAGTCGCGCGCTTCGCCGGCATGCCGGGCTTCTCCAGCCGGCGCAACCGCGCCAATGTCGGCATGCTCGGCAATCTCGGCGCTACGGTGCGGGCCTCGAACGGGGCCTATGTCTGGCTGATCGGCGACGACGACCTGATCGTCGACGGCGCGATCGGTTCGGTCCTGGACGGGCTGGAGGCGCATCCCGATGTCGAGATGGCATACCTGAACTATGGCTATACGAACTTCGATGCGCCGGAACAGCTCGCGAATGCCGACGATATCGTGATTACGGCCCATGCGCTCGGCCATGGTGGTGCGAACCGGCGCGTCGACGCGCTGCGCGAGGTAGCGGCGCTGAACGAGAACTTGTTCACCGCGATCTATGCCTGCGCGTTCCGGCGCGACCATGCCTTGCGGGCCTATCAGCAGGATGTTTCCGGACCGCCCTTCTCCTCGCTGCTGACCTGCATCCCATCTTCGGTCTATGCCCTCGCGGCACTTCAGGACCGCCCGGCCTGGTGGGTCGGCAAACCAGCACTGGTGGTGAACATGAACGTCTCGTGGCTGCGCTGGGTGCTGCTCTGGCACCTGGAGCGGATGCCGGACCTGTTCGATGCCGCGGAGCTGGCGGGGATCGATCCCGTGCGCGTCGACCGTCACCGCGCCAAGCATTGCTGGAACGCCGGGGAGTGGGTCCGCATGGCCCTCAATGATCCGGAGGATGCGATCCGAAGCGGGGTCTCTGTGGCACGGCTTCTGGAACGGTCCAAGCATGTCGGGATCTTCAAGGAGCAACTGCCGGCGGTGCTGGATGCCTATGTGGACGCGTGGCAGGCGGGACGCGTCGTTGCCGATCCGCTACCTCCCGCTGCCCTGTTCGCGCGCTACGGCCTGTTTCCATAGCAGGATTGGGTCATCTCAAGCCAGCTTGCGCAACGTGGCTGCTTTAACCCACCGGACGGGTGCAGACAGGCGCCAAGAGGTGGATGCGAGTAAAGCGCTTCTTTCGGCCTCTAACGACGCAATTCTCTGCGATTTCTCGATCTTGTCTACGCGAAGAGCTTCCATCTCCCTCTCGAAGCTGGCAGCTTTTTGTTCCGCTGCCGCAGCTTGCTGCGTTACTTGATCGAGCAAGGCTGTATTGTCAGCGAGTTTGGCCAGCAAATCAACAACCTGGCTTTCAAAATACCCTCGTTTTGGATCGAGTCGTCGGGCGACGATCGTCGGGCGGCTTAGCGTCACTTCTCTGAAGCGAGCCTGCGCAGGAACAAACTCAATTGTAAAACCGAGATTGGCAAATACTCGCTTGTATAGTCCGCGCGACAGCGTCCAAAAGGTGAAACTATGTATAGGATCGCTCCAGTCATTCGCCGTTTCCATGAACTGCGCATCGGCTTCAGCGACCGGTGTAAAGGCAATGATGACGGCTTCTCTTGCCAGACGGGCAAGATTGCCTATCACTCCGACTGGATCGGCGAGATGTTCAAGAATTGCACCAGCAATTACAATATCGAACTGACGATCCCAATATGGCAACCTAGCAAGCGGCGCGTAGATCACTTCTACATTGCTCCGATAACGGTGCCAGGAATACCAGAAACCGTTTTTCAACGTTTTCAACCATGCCTCTGCCTGCGCGTCGTGCGCCGATCGATCCACGTCGTAAAGAGATTCTTTGAAATGGATACGATCGAAGTCGGAGCCGTGCGCCGCGTCCAACGTAGTCACTTCAGCTCCAGCGCGCTCGGCTTCGAAAGCGAGGAAGCCGCCGGCGGTTCCAACGTCAAGTACGGTCTTTCCGCTGATCGGATAGTGACCGATGTACTGGTCAAACAGATCTCGGATATCCCAGGTGCCATCGATGGTTTCACCATCGGGATAGCGCATCGCGTGATAAAATACGCATTCGCTCGCGCCTGGCATGGGCCAAGGTGCCACGGCATCAAACTCTGCGGTCTTTTTTTTCTCCGAGTTGCCGATAATCATTTCCTCAGGGGCGGAAATACCGTTTATCTCGGCATGGCCAGAGGTGGCTGGCTGCTGCTTCTCGAATGGGCTTTCCTTGCTATGAGCGGCGTTCTTGGGATCGTCGAGATTGTTGAAATCTTCGGACATGCGGTCCCTTTTACCTCTTATGCGACAACTTTTTCCTGAAATTGGTTATTGCGCAAGATTCTCTTCGGAGCCAGTAGCGTCCGTGGGCGTCAAGCCGACGGACAAATCTGGAAGGGGATCAGCGGCCACGGCGTATGACCAGTCCAACCGAAGTCGAGACATATCCCATCAGGTTCAGTTTCAGATGGGCCTTCTGGGCATAGGGCGGCACGTCCACGAAAAAATCGAGCGGATGGCTGTCCGGTGCGATCCTGAGGTCGTCGACCCTATGTCCACGATCCCGCAGCCGAGCGATAAGCCGCTCCATGTCCTGCTTGCGATAGATCACCGTCTGTCCATCCCTGACAGTCTCTTCGTCCGAACTGAGATTGAATTCGGTCGTGTGACAGGCGATGCCGCCGACCCTCAATGTCTTCTCCACGCTGTTGACGACGAACTCGATGCCTGCCTCCAGGCTGCCCAGATGTTCGAAGCAGCATGATGACCAGCAGAAATCGAAGTCGGTGAAGTCCTCTCCGATATTGTTCATGTCGCATGTCGCGTAGCTTACCAGTTGCGAGAACCGCTCCTGGTCGATGATGGCGGGATTGCGAATATCCTCGGCCTTCGAAGCATATTCATTGGTAATGTTCCAACCGGTATTGACGCCGATTTCCTCGGGGGCGTCGGTGGCCATGATCCGCGCACCTTGCATGGCAAAGATGGATGGCAGCGGTTCGGTGCCGACCCCGAAGACCAGGCCGCGCTTCCCCGGCCCCACCGCCTCCAGGCGCCGGAGGTGATGAATGATGAAGGCGAATTCCCAGAGCTTGCGATGATACATGGGAGTGTGTGCCATCTCGCGGCACAGGCCGGCGAACGCCTCGGACTGGCAGTCGGCGGCGGAGCATGTCGAATAGGCCATGAAAGGCAGATCGACGGCTGACGCCAAACCGATTTTCGGCACGAACATGGTCCGTGCCCACGGCTTTGCCCGTTCGAGCCGGCTGATCAGTGTCCCAGCTGTCTCATCGGAAAGACCAACACCGTCCTTCACTGTCCTGATCTCGGCCCGCAATTCTCCTGCCATCTCGGTCAGTTCGGTTCGAAACAGGTCGGCTTGAGAGCGAACGGACTCTGCCGCATGCTGTCGCGCCGCCACATGCAGGTCCTCCATCCGCTGGCTTGCTGACGCCTGCGCCTGGCTTTGGGACGCCTGCATCCTCGACATCAGCGCTTCGATCCGCTCCATGATCGCATCGATCCGGGCGTCGAGGGACGGCGCCATCCTCGCCTCGATGGAGCGGGCTACCTTGTCGGCGAGAAACCTGCGCCATATCGCTTTAAGCAAGACAGCTCCTTAGCTTTGCAGTCCGCGTTCGAACGATACATGGACCATGCCGAACATGTCCCAGCGTTCCTGGAGCGTGGATCTCATCACTGCCGCACGGCGAGAATGACGTTGCCCAGCGCGGCCTGCTGGCAGACGCTCAGGGTGGCGTCATAACCCGTCGCCTCAAGTGCCTGTAGAAGGTAGCTCGGGCGGAACACGAGCACGGGGCCGCCGCCCTGCCGCATGGTCGAGATGCTGCCGCTGCCTGGATCCAGGCCCCAGGGCAAGGGCGCCGCCTCCAGCAACGGCTCGCCGGCAAGCACGAGGCGTCCGCCGGGTGCGAGCAGCCGCTCCCGGATGAGCCGCAGCAGGGCGAGATGGTCGTCGCTCCGGTGGAACGTGTTGTGGAACACCACGAAATCGAAGCGCCGACCCTCCAGCGCATCCGCCGCATCGGCAAGACCGGCCTGCACGACGCGCAGCGCCAGGCCAGCCCGTTCGGCGCGATGGCGGATGACCGCGAGGCCGTGCGCGTCGGCATCGAGCACGGTTACAGGACAGCCCAGCTGTGCCAGCGGCAACGGCAGCCCGCCCGGACCGACGCCCATCTGCAACACACGATGGCCGCGGCGCAGCCGGCACGTGGCGATGATGAAGCCGATCGCCTGCAGGAACTGCCCTGCCTCTATCCCGGCGCCCGTGCTGTAAGGCCAAGGCCGAACCACAAGATCATGGTCGCGGTCGATCCGGATCGGCGGCGCCTCCGATGCGTCCCGATGCGACATGACTGGATGGTTCGTCCCCATCAGACGCCGATAATGCGCCAGGACGGTATCTCGATAGGCTGGCGACAGCGGGTCGAGCGACGGATCGATCCGCATGTCCAGCCCA
>CAXSEE010000026.1:22488-32594 GCA_964235615.1 uncultured Acetobacteraceae bacterium
GGCTGCCCCTGGGGCTCAACGCCTGCCACGGATACCCATCAGCAGCCGTGTGCCGACGCGGAACGGTCTTGTCACCCGCCATGAGGTCGAAGTCCGCACGGCGGCAAGCCAGGCTTCGGCGTCATCCGCCTGCTTCGCCTTGTGCCGGTGTGCCGCACGCAGCGCGCGCTCCTGGGCTCCGAACGCTTCCACGTGCGCCTCCATCGCCGTCTGATCGAGCATGATCCGGGCGTGCGCCGCCGCGGCCTCCGCTTCGAGGGCCGATGCGCGCGCCTGCGCGGCAGCTATCTCCGCGTCGCGGCGAACCAGCTCCGCGTCGCGGCGGACCAGTTCCGCATCGCGGCGAACCAGGTCCATCTCCAGGGAGGCCATGCTTGCCTCGGCCGCCTCCTCGCGCCGCAACGCCGCCGCCGCCTCGGCGCGGGCGCGAGAGGCGTCCACCGCCAGCCGGTCCACCTCCAGCAGGGCCGCCTGGGCATGCGCCGCGGCGGCCCGCTCGCTGGCACGAGCCTCTTCCAGGTCCAGGCCCAGTGCATTCGACCGATCCTCGGCCTCCAGCGCGAGGCGGACAGCGGATGCCGCCTCGATCTGCAGCCTGGCCGTGCTCTCGTGCGCCCGCACGTCGTCCGCGCGCCGCCAGCCGTCCCGCACGTTGGCGGGCGCAACAAGCCGGGGCAGCAGCAGCCCGGCGTCCTCGTGGCGGGAGTAGAACCGGTTCAGCCCGTCGAACAGCGCGAACTGGTAGCCGGCGCCCAGCAGGCTGGGTTCCCATGCGTCATGGGTGGCGAGCCCCTTGTCATCGACGGCCTCGATCACCAGAACGCGCGGGCGGTGCCGGGTCCAATCCGCCGAGGCGATCACCTCGGCTTCCCATGCCTCGACGTCGATCTTGAGGAAGTCGATCTCGCCGCCGTTGGACCCGTAGCAGTCGATCACGTCGCTGAGCGGCATCGTCGGCACGCGCTCGACCGGGCGTCCGGTGCTGCGATCCGAGGCGAGGGCCGCGTCTAGGGTGCCGTGGCCGCGCGTGCCGGTGGGATGATACGCCACCTGTCCTCGCGTCCGCCCGACGGCGGCACAGAGATTGACGTCGCGCGGCCGGGCTTTCAGGAGAACTTCGTGCAGTTCGCGATCGGGCTCGACGTTCAACCCGTGCCAGCCGCGCTCGTAGAAATGCAGGGTGACGCTATCCTCGACCGGATGACAGGCCCCGATGTCGATGTAGAAGCCGAGCTGCTGACCGTCGAACGCGCGAGCCAGGACCACATCTTCGCCGTTCTGGGCATAGGACAGCATCAAGCGCCGGACCTCCTTCGACTATGATCGATCTCAAGGCTGTTCCGAGCAGCTTGGGCCTCGGAAAAACGCCATAAAGACGATTCAAACCCAGCGCAAGACGATGCCGGCTTGTCCGCCCGCATCGGATATGCAGCCTGATGTGCCCCTTGGCACCAGGATGAACGGCGGTGCCGTGGCATGCAGGGAGCAGCCGCTACCAGGCTCGAGCGATGCCTCGGCAGCCCGCCGGACATTAGGAATAGCTGGCAACGCCTGCTACCAGGGGCGGCGGGGGTATGGAAGCCTGACCGCCACATCCGGATGGACGGATATGCAGCGTTGCGATATCAAATCAACTAAACTTGAACACCAGTTATTCCCTCTAGCCTTGGCCGATGCGACGAAGCAGCATCTTTTGGTGCATCCGCAACGGATGTTGATCTGATCGTCAGGCACACGCTCAGGTGATCAGACTCACCAAGAAATCCGGTCAGTCGATGCATCTATCAATGCGTTGCCGGCCGTAACACACTGCCAGCTAATGTGGAGCGTAAGTCATGTCGTCGACTGAAGTCGTCCAGGAAGATGTATCGCAGGCCTCCGGCTTCGAGCGCCGCTCGCTGTTCAAGCGCGCCGGTGCCGGCCTCGCAGGTGCCGCGGCAGTAAGCGCCCTCTCCGCGGGTGGCGTTGCCCTGTCCAGCACCAAGGCCGAGGCTGCGGCAATCACGGACGCCGACATCTTCAATTTTGCCCTCAATCTCGAGTATCTCGAGGCCGAGTTCTACCTGCGCGCCGCCACTGGTAGCGGTCTTCCCGCCGCCTTGACGACCGGCACCGGCACGCAGGGCACCGTCACCGGCGGCGGTCTGGTTCCATTCGTCAGCCCGGCCATTGCCGCCTACGCCCAGCGCATCGCCGTCGACGAGCTGTCGCATGTGCGTTTCATCCATGACGTGCTCGGCGCCAGCGCCGTCGCCGAGCCGACCATCGACCTGGTGACGAGCTTCACCACCCTGGCGGTCGCAGCCGGCCTCATCGCCCAGGGCCAGACCTTCAACCCGTTCGCCGACGACGTCAGCTTCCTGCTCGGCTCCTACATCTTCGAGGATGTCGGTGTGACCGCCTATGGTGGTGCAGCCGCCCTGATAACCAACCCGGACAACCTCACAGCCGCGGCCAGTATCCTCGCGATCGAGGCGTATCACGCCGGCGCCATCCGGACCCTGCTCTCCGATCTCGGAGCGGGCGCGGCCACGGATGCGATCTCCAACCTGCGCATGACGCTCTCTGGCGAGGCTGACGATGCCGGCACGCTTCTGGTGACGCCTGGCTATACCAACGCCTACAACTTCGTCGTGAACGACAGCAACGGCCTGACCTTCCGCCGCACGACCTCTCAGGTGTTGAACATCGTCTACGGCGGCGGCGCTGCCGGCGTCGGCGGCTTGTTCTTCCCGAATGGGATGAACGGCACCATCCGCTAGCACCATCTTGGTCGGCTGGAGCTGACTTCCGGTTCCAGCCGACTTTCAACTCTGCTGATCGACGGCTGTCCGGCAGCCGTTATCTCCGCCGGACCCTCAGCGTCCGGACGATGCGAACATGTCATGCGCCGCTTGTGCCACCTGAGCCCGATAGGCCAGATTCAGCCGAATTGTATGCGAATGATAGTCGCCTACCGCCCGAAGCAGATCGCCATTGGTCTCGTTGAGATAGGTGCGCATGATCGCCCCGGCTGCCGCAATATTGTAGCACGGCTCGTCACGCAGGCGCCGGAACACGGTGACGCCAGGGGTATGGGTATAGCGCGAGAGCGGCTGCAGCCAGCGTGTATTGATCTGCATCACCCCCAGATCTAGGGTCCCGTCCGCGTTGGGGTGGATGAGCCCCGGCTGCCCGCCTTCCACTACATGGATGGCCGGCAGCACACGCGGTGGCAGATGATACAACGAGGCAACCAGCGCCATGCAGGCCAGATACGGAACCAGGACCAGCCCCTCCCAGATTATGGGCGTTCGTAGCGAATGTCAGCGTTGATGTCGACGCGGACCTCGTCAAAGACGCGCGCGCGGCGCCACAGGGATAAGATGAAGCTGGAAGGTGGCGAGCAGGGCTTCACCCTGATCGAGCTGCTGGTGGTGATCGCCATCCTCGGGCTGCTGATCAGCCTGGTTGCGCCCGCGGTGCTGCGTCAGCTCGGGGGCGCCAAGATCTCGATCGCGCATCAGTCGATCGAGCGCATGGGTTCGATCCTCGACACCTATAAGCTCGATGTCGGCAATTATCCCAGCACCGAGGACGGGATGCAGGCGCTGGTCACGCGGCCGAGCGACGCCGAGGCCTGGAACGGTCCCTACGTGAAGGGCGACACGGTCCCGCTCGACCCCTGGAACCATCCCTATTCCTATCATAACCCGTCGTCGCGGGAAGGTCACGACTACGACCTGTGCTCGAACGGGCCGAACAATAGCACCAGTGCGGAAGGGCAAATTTGTAACAAGTAGCGGCAGATATGGCGCTAGTTGATCAGCCAGCATCCGAACAGCGAGGCCGCCAGCCCGGGTCCGAAAGCAACGCGCCGATGCCGGTCCGGCTTCTGCCAGGACCACAGCGCTCGGGCCAGCACTGCGAGCAGTGTGAGGATCGCCCCGCCGCATACCACCATCGGCAGCGCCAGCATGCCGAGCCAGGCACCAGCCGCCGCCAGCAGCTTGGCGTCGCCCTGCCCTAGCCCTTCGACGCCACGCAGGCGGCGATAGAGCAGTGCGATGCCGCGAAACGCCAGCCAGCCGAGCAGGCAGGCCAATGCGTGGTCGCCGAGCTGGTCCGGTTGCCGCCAGGCGGTCGCGAGCAGGCCGAGCAGCAGCAACGGCAGGGTGAGCACGTCCGGCAGCCGGAAATGCCGCCAGTCGATCAGCCCGAGTGCCAGGCAGATCCAGCCCAGCACGCATCCTGGCCACAGGACCCACGGAGCGCCGCCGCCGGACGCGGCCACCGCAACCGCCACCGCCAGCGCCGCCAGCTCGATCGCCGGATGGAACCAGCCGATCGGCGATGCGCAGCCGGCACAGCGTCCACGCAGCATGGCGTAGCTGAGCAGGGGCACCAGTTCAGCAGGGCTCAGCACGCGCCCGCAATGCTCGCATTCCGAACGCGACCAGGCCCAGCTTCGACCTCGCGGCAGCCGCTGCACCAGCACGCCGAGAAAGCTGCCGACGAACGGCGAGACCAGCAGCGCCGGCAACGCCATGTCCAGAGCCCCCATGCATCAGATCCTCCATACAAAGGCTTGCGCTTCCCCCGTGGCGGCGGCAATCGTCCGCGCATGAACGAGATCCTGCAGCTTCAGAACGACGACCCGGTCGAGCAGCTCGCGGCCCTGCTGCTCAATGCCGGACAATGCGATGCACGCACCCTCGAACGTGGCCGGCGCGTCGCCGAAGAAAGCGGCACGCGGCTGGACATCGCGCTGCTGCAGCTCGGGCTGGTCTCCGAGCGCGGGCTGGCGGACGCCTACTGCACCCTGCTCGGCCTGAAGCTGGCGACACCGGAACGCTATCCCGCCGAGCCCATGCTGACCGACCGCCTGACCCCGCGCTTCCTGCACGAGGTGCGCGCCCTTCCGGTCGCCTTCGAGCATGGCACGCTGATCATCGCCTGCGCCGACCCGCTCGACAAGTTCGTGCCCGCCGCCATCGCCGCCGCGACGCTGCATCCGGTGCGACGGGAGGTCGCGGTGCCGATCGAGCTGGAGGCCGCCTTCGAGCGGCTATATCCGAGCGAGACCGCCGCCGACCACGCGCATGGCGGCGACGACGCCCCGCTGGAGGAGGATGCCGAACGCCTCAAGGACCTCGCCAGCGAGGCGCCGGTGATCCGCCTGGTCAACCAGATCATCTCGCGCGCCGTCGAGACCCAGGCCAGCGACATCCATATCGAGCCGTTCGAGGACCGCCTCCGCGTCCGCTACCGCCATGACGGCGTATTGCAGGAGATGGAGAGCCCGCCGGCCCGGCTGATCCCGGCGATCATCAGCCGCGTCAAGATCATGGCCCGGCTCGACATCGCCGAACGCCGCCTGCCGCAGGACGGACGCATCAAGCTCGCCGTGCGCGGCCAGGAGATCGACTTCCGCGTCTCGACCATCCCCTCGCTGCATGGCGAGACCGTGGTGCTGCGCATCCTCGACCGCAACGCCGTGACATTCGACTACGCCAAGCTCGGCCTCGCCCCCAACGTGGTGGCCCAGCTCGGCGAGCGGCTGGAGCTGCCCAACGGCATCGTGCTGGTGACCGGCCCGACCGGCTCGGGCAAGACCACCACGCTCTATACCGGCCTGCTCGGGCTGAATGCGGTGACGCGCAAGGTGGTCACCGTCGAGGACCCGATCGAGTATCAGTTGCGCGGCATCAACCAGATCCAGACCAAGCCGCAGATCGGCCTCACCTTCGCCTCGCTGCTGCGCTCCATCCTGCGCCAGGACCCCGACGTGATCATGGTCGGCGAGATACGCGACCTGGAGACCGCGCAGATCGCGGTGCAGGCGGCCCTCACCGGCCATCTGGTGCTGTCCACCCTGCACACCAACTCCGCCGCCGCCGCCATCACCCGGCTGCGCGACATGGGCGTGGAGGATTACCTGCTGACCGCGGTGCTGCGCGGCGTGCTGGCCCAGCGGCTGGTGCGCCGGCTGTGCCCCGAGTGCCGCGAGCCGTTCGAGGCCCCCCCGGCCCTGATCGAGCGCTTCGGCCTGGACCGGCGCACCAACCAGCGGCCGATCATCCTGTTCCACGCGCGCGGCTGTCCGCATTGCCGTGGCACCGGCTATCGCGGACGGCAGGCGATCGCCGAGTTCCTGGTGCCGGACGGCGCCATCGAGCGGCTGATCTTCGCCCGCACCGACCATAACGCCATCGAGCGCGCCGCCGTCGAGGGCGGCATGGTGACCTTGTTCGACGCCGGCATCGAGGCGGCGCTGGCCGGCGGCACCACCCTGGAAGAAGTCGCCCGTTCCATACGCGCGGAAAACTAGCGTGCCGAGCTACCGCTTCACCGCCATCACGCCGGCCGGCACGCTGGTACGCGGCGTCACCGATGCGGCCACCGAGGCCGACGTGATCGCGCTGATCCGCCGCCAGGGCAACATCCCGATGCGCACCGATGCCGCCAAGGGCGGTGGTGCGACGCTCGACACGCTGCTGCGCTTCGAGTTCTCGCGCCGCAACATGAGCCGCGGCGAGGTGACGTATTTCACCCGCGAGCTGGCGGTGATGCTCGGCGCTGGCCAGGACCTCGACCGCGCGCTGCGCTTCCTCGACGAGACAGCACCCAACCCGCGCGTGCGGGCCGTGATCCTGTCGCTGCGCAACCAGGTGCGCGATGGTGCGACCTTGCATGCCGCACTCGCCAAGCACCCCGGCAGCTTCCCCCGGCTGCATATCGGCCTGGTCCGCGCCGCCGAGGCCGGCGGCAATCTCGGCGTCACCTTGGAACGCATCGCCACCCTGATGGAGCGCGAGCGCGCGCTGACCGCGACCTTGATCTCGGCGATGATCTATCCCGCCTTGCTGACCCTGGCCGCGATCGGCGCGATCGTGCTGCTGCTGACCGAGGTGCTGCCGCAGTTCACGCCGCTGTTCGCGCAGAATGGTGTGGCCTTGCCGCGGTCGACGCAGCTCCTCGTCGATGCCGGCGCGCTGATCAGCCATGACGGGCTGTGGCTGCTGCTGGGACTGGTGGCGATCGGGCTGCTGCTGCGACAGGCTTTGCGCAATCCGGTGACGCGCATGCGCAGCGATTACCTGGTGTTGCGCATCCCGGTGATGGGCGGGCTGCTGAGCGAGGTGCTGGCGTCGCGCTTCACCCGCACGCTCGGCACCCTGCTGCTCAACGGCGTGCCGCTGATCGCAGCCCTCGGCATCGTCCGCGACGTGATCGGCAACCGTGCCGGCCTGGCCGCGATCGACCGCGCGACCGAGAGCGCCAAGGGGGGTGCCGGACTGTCGCGCACGCTCGGCGAGACCGGCATCTTCCCGGCGCGCATGATCCACTTGCTGCGTCTCGGCGAGGAGACCGCCCAGCTCGGCCCGATGGCGCTGCGTGCCGCCGAGATCCACGAGGAGACCACGCGCATCCAGGTGCAGCGGATGGTGGCGCTGCTGGTGCCGGTGATCACCATCGTCATGGGCGTCGCCGTGGCAGGCATCGTCTCGTCGCTGCTGCTCGCCATGCTGAGCCTGAATGATATCGCGCAATAACTTGGTGTTCGTTGTGTTGGACCCCGGGAGTGGGGACCCCGAGGCCGGCTTCACCCTGATCGAGATGATCGTGGTGCTGGTCGTGCTCGGGCTGACGATCGGCATCCTGGTCGCGCGCGGCCCGACCCGCTCGGCGACCATCGACCTGAACGCCGCCTCGCGCACCCTCACCGACGAGATGCGCCACGCTCGCGGCGAGGCCATCGCCACCGATCGGCCGGTGCGTATCAGCGCCGCCCAGGCTCGCGAGGCGGTCGCGCACGGGGCGTCGCGCAACCAGGCCGGACCGATCGCCCTCGCCCTGCACAGCCCGCCCGACGATCCGCGTCAGGACGGCATATTGCGTTTCGATCCGGACGGTGGTGCCAACGGCGCCCGCATCGTCCTGACCGAAGGCCACGAGCTGATCAGCATCACGATCGACTGGCTGACCGGCCGGATCACCCAAGGACCCATCCGGCGCGACGATGCCTCCTGAGAGACCGCTCGATAATCCGCTCTGGCGGTCTCCCAACGCGGCTACCTGCGCTTCCGGTGCTCACGGACCATCAAGGTCCGCTCCGCTCCGGTTCTCGATAGCCGCGCTGGGCGACCCACCAGAACGAATTCTCGAACGGTCTCTTCCGTCCGAAGGTGGGTTCACGTTGCTTGAAGTGCTGGTGGCGTTTGTCATCGCGGCGCTGGCTCTGGGCGTGCTGTTCCAGGGGGCGATCGAGGGGCTGGCTTCGGTGCGGCTGGCGGACCGCACCACCGAGGCGCTGACTTGCGCGCGCTCGCATCTGGCGGCCGTCGGACACGGCATCCCGCTTCGCACCCAGACGCAGCAGGGCGAGGATGGCAGCGGCTTCAGTTGGTCGCTCGCCATCCGTCCGCTCACATCGGCGCCGCTGAACCAGACCGGTGGCGACACCCAGCATCCGGCCCAGGAGACCCTGTTCGAGGTCCGCGTGACCGAGAACTGGGACGCTCTGCAAGGCAAGCGTGGCACCACGCTCGTCACCCGCCGCGTCGCGATCACTCCGGCCGCACAACAATGAAGCCCGAACACGATGGACAGGCAGGCTTTACCCTGCTGGAAGTCATCGTCGCCCTGGTAGTGCTCGGCGTGCTGCTGGTGACCTTGTCGCAAGGGGTGCATTTCGGTTTCGCGGCTTGGGGCAGGCAGGACCAGACCTTGCGCACCGGCGAGACGCTGCAGGCTACCGACCGCACCCTGCGCCGGCTGATCGAACAGGCCTATCCCGGCACCGAACGCGACGGCGCCAAGCTGAGCGGCCGGCCGCACGCCATGGCGTTCACGTCCATCCTGCCGATCGGCCCCAACGGTGCGCCATCCGAAGCCGATATGAGCCTGCAGGTCGACCGTGACGGCCGCCTCATCCTGTCGTGGCTGCCGCATGTGCATGCGCAGCGCCTGCAGGCGGCACCGGCTCCGCATGTTTCGGTGCTGCAGGAGCATGTCGCGGATTTGCAGCTCAGCTACTGGTCCGACAGCAAGAAGCAATGGTCCCGCAACTGGGGGGATGACACGCTACCGGATCTGCTGCGCATCCGCGTCGAGTTTCCTGCGCATGATACGCGCCGCTGGCCGGACATCGTCGAGGCGCCGGCCCGCGACCAGGCGCCGGGATGACACTGGCAAATGATCCTGTTGTACAATATTGCTGCAATTAGCCGAAAGCCGTAAGCGGCAATTGCCGTTGATGACGTTCCAATGGGAGCGTTGGCGCTTTACCGGACATTCCGGCAGCAAATCTGCCCGACTCCGGATGTGTCTTGTCAGAAATCCGCCAGTAGAGCATCGATATCGACCTGAGCCATAGCCGCTGCCGGCATCTGCGGACCATTGAGTAGATGTGAGTCGGGCTTGACCTGACCAGAAGAGGGTGATGGCGATGCAGACTCCCAACGGGGAAGCCCAAAGGTCTCCACGATCACCATAACTTTGGCCTCTACTGCCTTGAGCGTGTTGACGACCTTCGTGATGCGCTGGCCGGTGATGTCCTGGAAGCTGCAGGCTTCGTAGATGCGCATCGTCGCTTCCTGCACGACTGCGGCAGCCGGGCCGGTCGGACTGGTCGCAGTTTCATCAAGAAGCTCGCACGCCTCCAGGATGGCGTTGGTTGCGTCCGCGGTATGTGCAACGACGGCATCGAGTTCATCGCTTGCCGAACAGACGTCCGCTCCAGGCAGGTCGTGGTTCTTCAATGCGGCTATCTCCTCCTTGGCCAACTCGATGATCCGACCCAGATCCGCAACTTGGCTCAGGATTTCCGCCTCATGAACCGACAATTCGCTTCCCAGCGCATCGACTACGGCACGCACCACGTCAGCGACCATCTGAGGCCGGACGGTAGGGTAGGCGGCACAGATGGTGGCCAGCTTCTCGGACAGTGTCTTGAGATCGGACGCGGACTTAGACATGAGCCAAGACCTTCTCGATCTTGCCCTGCAACGTCTCCGCGTTGAACGGCTTGACGATATAGTTGGAGACGCCTGCCTGCTTGGCTACAACGACGTTTTCAATCTTGCTCTCGGCGGTGATCATGATGAACGGCAGCGTCTTGAGCT
>CAXSEE010000027.1:0-31523 GCA_964235615.1 uncultured Acetobacteraceae bacterium
GTGCTCACTGCGATGCGGCCTGTCATTGCGATGCAGCTTGGCCCGTGATCTGCTGCGCGGTCAGGTTTATGGAGCAGACCGGGAAATCGCTGGCGGCGAAGAAGGTGTCGCTCAGCGCGGGAAAATAGGTCTTGCCGGCGACCAGAGTCTTGTAGTTGGCGACCGGGATCGGCACCCGTATCTCCTGCGGCAACGCCTGGCCCTGGAGTGCCGAGATCGCCGCCTTCAGCGCGACCGCCGAAAGGGCCGGGGACTGGCCCGCGCTATCTCCCAGCAGGCCGTCCTTGGCGTGGGCGACGATCAGCTTGCGAAAGCCGTTCTCGCCCTCTCCGGCAATCGGCATCAGCTTGTGGCTGTCGAGCAGCGCGCGGGTGACGCCGGTGCTGCCGCCCTGGGTGTAGACCCCGTCGAAGCTTCCATTCACCGCGAGGGCGTCGGCGACCGCCTTCTGCCCAGCGCCGTCGTCCCAGTTGCCGACCACCTCGGTGATCTTGATGCCCGGATCGGCGGCCATCGCGGCGCGGAAGCCGTCATGCCGGTCCCGATCGACACTGTTGCCGGGCACGCCGCGGACTTCCAGCACATGGGTCTTCTGCTTCATGGTCTGGTTCAGCCAGTCGCCCATCATGTGGCCCATCTCGGTCTGGTCCTGGTTGACCTGGACCAGCCCGGTCTCGCGCCCGGTCTTGTCGAGCGTGTTGTCGAAGCTGACGACGATGACGCCGGCCTGCTTGGCACGGCGCAGCACCGGCTTGAATGCGGTCGGGCTGTTGGCATCGATCAGGATCGCGTCGTAGCCGGCGCTGATGAAGTTATCCATCGCCGCGATCTGTGCCGAAACATCCGTGCCGACACTGACGATGCGCAATTCCTTGATCTGCGACGCCACCTCGGGCACGGCGGCGTAGGCCTTGAGCGTCTGGATCATCTGCACGCGCCAGGCATTGCCGATGAAGCCGTTGGCGAACGCGATCCGGTAGGGACCCGGCTTGGCCGGCAGCTTGACCACGGTATCGGTGCCGGACGCGGCCCGGAAGCAGCCTGGCAGATAGGTGTCGGCCGCGAAGGCACCCGGCGCGAGGAATGCCGAAGACGCGGCAGCGGCGCAAAGCAGGCCAAGCAGATGCATGCCATGGCGGATGGATCGAGTTCTCATATGCCGTCTCTCCCGAAGATCCGGACGTCTCGCCGGATTACTCAGCCGTTCGGGATATGGCCTGCATCGGGAGGACAAATCAACTCGCGCCAAGCTGCGCCGTCGAGCACTACACTAGGACGGCCCCGGTTCAGCCCCGGGATCATGCGCAAGCTGGGCCGTGACGTCCGCCGGCTTGAGCGTGCCGTCGAAGCCGCGATGCAGCAGAGGCACCCACCGGCGCATCCAGGCCTCCATCCGCCGGTTCGCGCTAATGATGGCGGCACCCGTCGCCGGCTCCGCGAACAGCAGCTTCAGGGTCAGGCCGCCGCTGTCATTCATCCGCACATAGGAGCCCGCCGTCAGACGGGCCGGGAGGATTATCCCAAGGCTGTCGAGCCGGTCGAGCGACTTTTTCAGCAGCAGTTCCGCGTTTTCCGGACGTCGCAACTGCGTCGTGATCAGTTGGCCGGTGTTCCAGCAATCCTGTCCGGCGATCGCCTGGCCGGTGCCATCGCATGGACTGAACCGAGGCGGAGCCTGAGCGTTGGGCACCACCGGCGGTGTTCCGGTGACCAGGATCATCCCGGTCATCGCGCCGGATTGTATGCGCCCCAGCACGATGGCCTGCACGGGAGGGGCCTCATGGTCGCGCGCGAGCGCGATCTCCACCCATTTGCCCGCAGGAAGCGGCAATTGTCGTCCCGCGAACGGGATCACGCCGCTCCGGCCGTCCCGCAGAGGCGGCAGGTCGACGAGGCTGTAATCCGGCGGCGGCAGGTCGGCCGACGGCGTGTAGTGGGCCTGCCCGTCGAGACCATCCCCGTGACCCTGCAGCCTGGCCCGCATCGACGCCGGCAGATGCGGCGGGAACATCGCGCCGAGCGCGCTGCTGGCAATGGCCAGGACCACGCAGACGCGAAAGGCCGGAGCCCGTCGCCAGAGGCGCCCGATTACGGTCATCGGACCCGACCTATAACGCCTCCTCGTGATCCACGGCGCGCAGGTCGGCGATCCGGGTGACGACGCCCTGTTCGGACTGTTCCAGACGGACTCGCCTCGCACCTTTCTGCCTGGCCTCGATCAGCCCGTCGCTGACCATTTCCTCGATCGAGCGCACCAGGTCGCGCGCGCTGGCCCCGGTGCCGAGCCGGTCCTGCTTCTGCATCACTTCGAACAGCAGGCCCGCGTCGATGCCGCCCGGTGCGATCTCGAGGCCGTACTGGGCGATCATCGCCTCGATCTCCAGGGCCGCGACGCGGGCGATGTCCAGTCCCTCCAGCTTGCGGAAGACGAAGATGCGGTCGATGCGGTTCAGCACTTCCGGCGCGAACCCGGCCAGTTTCAGCGCGTCGACCGAAGCAGCCCGCATCGCCTCGGCGTCATGGCCGAGCCTTCCGGCGATGTCGATCAGCGTGTCGGTGGCGATGTTCGAGGTCAGCATGAAGATCGCCCGCGTGGTCGAGACCGGCTGGCCGTTCGAAGCCTCGGTCACGTGGCCGTCATTCCAGGCGGTGAGGAATTTCTTGAAGACGTCGGGATGCGCCTTCTCGATCTCGTCGAGCAGCACGACGCTGTCCGGCGTCTCCCTCAGCCCGCCGGTGAGCTTGCCGTAGGTGTCGGAGCCGACATAGCCCTTGGGCGAGCCGAACAGCTGGGTGGAGGCGTGCGGCGAACTCATCTGCGTCATGTCGAAATGCAGCAGCTTGCGGCCGAGCGCCAGCGCCAGCTTCTTGGCCAGGTACGTCTTGCCGGTTCCGGGCGGACCGGCCAGCAGGAACACCCCGACCGGCTTGCCGCGCACCAGCAGGGCGAGGCGGCGGCGCAACTGCTGGGCGATGTCCTCGCAGACCTGGTCCTGGCCGATCACCTGGTGGCGGAGCGTGTCGGCCAGCGCGTTGGCGTCGATGAAGGTGGCGCGTTCCTGCTGCGAGAGCAGCAGCTCCAGGGCGGCGCGATTGGTCAGCCTGGCCAGAATATCCATCATCCACCCACGTTGTTTTCCCCCGGGTTTTTCCCCGGGCTTGCCCCGGCGACGCTCGGCACGCCTGATCTGCCGGGCGCTCAACCGACGTGTGCCAGCCTGGCGTTCGCCGATGCTGCGACCGACCGGGCCTGCCCGCCACTCATAGAGCACCGATGCCAGCACCAGCGTCCAGGCGCCGCCGCCGATCGCACTATAGACCCAGCCGAGACGCGTCAGCCAGGACAGCAGGCCGGCCAGCATCATGCTCGGCGACAGATGCATCTGGATGGCGATCTGGACCGTCGCCAGCGTCAGGAACGCCAGCATCATCAGCGGCATCAGCCGTGTGGCGGCAGGCAGCAACCCCTTCATTGGGCGACCACCCCGACCTGCAGGAGCTGTCCCGGGGCGAGGGTCGGCAGGACCATCGGGCCGGTCAGGGTGATCGCGCCGATGCCGACCGGCGAGGCGCTGCCGACCAGGCGGAAGGTCACGGTGCCCACCTCAGCCATCGGGATGGTCAGCACGGTCGGCTCAGGGGTCAGGTGGACGATCCGGGTCAGCCCGTTGGCATTCACCTGCACCGCCGCGCCGGCGCCGCCGTCGCGCTCGAACAGAGGCAACTGCACCAGCCGTACGCGCCGCCGCTGGACAGCCTGAACAAGGGCCATCTGGTCCGGCGCCGGCAGACCCATCGTCTGCACGGCGGCCATGCTCGACGCCACCGGTGTCAGGCCCAGCTCGAGCAGCCCGGCGACCGCATCGGACTTCGAGACGTCCTGGACCGGGGCGGCCAGCGCCGGGACCCAGCCGGCGATCTGGTCGGAGAAGCGGACCCATGCGCCCATCGCCACCAGCAGCACGAGCACCCCCAGGCCCAGCTTGCGCGACCCGCTGGCCTCGCTGGATTGGGGGAGGCTCGGTTCCACGAGTTCGGGCGATGCTCTCTGCATTCCCTCATCAGACCAATTCGGCGCTCCGTGCGCAACCATCGTGACGCTTCGGTACGTTCAAGCTTGGGCTACGTTCAAGCTCGGGCTACGTTCGACACTGGCTGATTTCGGGTTCGATCAGTACCAGCCCCGCGGTTGCTTGACATTGAGGGCAGCCTGGGCACGATCCGGTCATGTTCAGGCAGACCCGACCCATCCTCGCCGTTCTGGCCATGGCCGCCTTCTCACCGCCGGCAATGGCCCAGGGCAGTCGTGGTGATGCGGCCGAGTCGATCGGGCTGAGCTACCAGCTGTACGGCCACGGCTTCCATGTCCTGGACATCACGGTCGAGATGCGCCTCACGCCCGATGCCTACTCGGTCCGCTTGCACGACCACAGCGTCGGCTTCCTCAGCCTCATGCTGCATGCCAATGTCACTTCCACGGCGACGGGCAGGTTCAAGGCCGGCCAGCCCGGCGTGCAGCCGGTGCACTTCGAGAGTTCCGGCTACTCCCGCGGCGCTCGGCGCAACATCGTGCTGGATTATATCGACGGCAATCCCAAGGTCGAGCTCCTGACGCCGGCGGAGCCCAAGCGCGATCCGGTCGACATCGCCAGCGCCCGGGGCAGCATCGACACGCTGAGCGCCATGGCCGCCCTGGTGCGCCAGGTGCAGCAGACCGGGCGCTGCGACGGCAAGGCCACGGTCTTCGACGGCCTGCGTCTGAGCCAGGTGGACTCCCGCACCGTCGGCCAGCAGACGGTGCCGCCAGACAGCCGCTCGCCCTACGGCGGGACCGCGCTGCGCTGCGACTTCGAGAGCCTGGAGGTCGGCGGCTTCCTGCATGACGAAGACGAGGCGAAGATGCGCAAGCCCCAGCAAGGCACGGCCTGGGTCGCGGTGATCGTGCCGGGAGCGCCGGCGTTGCCGATACGGATCATGTTCGAGAATCCGAAGCTCGGCAGTGCCACGATGTTCCTGACCAAGGTGGAGGCGAATCCGGCCGCTCCCGGAGGGTAGCCTCCGCTAGTTGGCAAGCAGCTTGGCGGCCAGCTCGGGCACCTGCTCGATCGTCTCGGCCGAGGCAGCACACCCTGCCGCCATCGCTGGAGGTCCGTAGCCCCATAGCGCGAAGATGCACGGCACCCCGCCGCCGACCCCTGCCGCGACATCGTTGGCGTGATCCCCGACCAGGACGGCACGCGCCGGGTCGCCGCCGGCGGCACGTATGGTGCCCAGCAGATGGCCCGGATCGGGTTTTCGTGTCGCGAAACTGTCGCCGCCGCCGATCGCGGCCAGGTAGGGCGCAAGGCCGAGTGCATCGAGCAGCACCCGCGCCGCCTGTTCCGGCTTGTTGGTGCAGACTGCGAGGTGCCAGCCATCCCTGTGCAGGCGTGCCAGCGTCTCTGGGACACCGGGGAAGCTGCGTGAGGCGTGAGCGGCATTGCGGGCGTAGTCGCGGGCGAAATCCTCGATTGCCCGAGAAACTCCCGGGTCGTCGGCCGGCAGGCCGGAATGCGCCAGGACCCGCCTGACCAGGGTCGGCACGCCATCGCCCACCATCGGGCGGACCTCCTCCACCGTGACCGCTGGACGGTCGAGGCGCGCGAGCAGGCGGTTGGCGCAGGCGGTCAGATCGTCGAGCGTGTCGACCAGCGTGCCGTCAAGGTCGAACACGATCAATCGTCCTGGTAGCGGGCGTCCTGATGGATGGCTGCTCTGGTCCAATGTGCAGTATCCCGTAATGGTTCGTGATTGGCGACAGCATCGGGCGGGTTTGACAGCCCGGCCCGGGCGACGGTACCCGCAACAGGTCATGCACGCCACTGCCATCCTGCTCGCCGCCGGCCTCGGGACCCGGATGAAATCCTCCCGTCCCAAGGC
This sequence comes from uncultured Acetobacteraceae bacterium, assembly GCA_964235615.1. GTDB lineage: Bacteria > Pseudomonadota > Alphaproteobacteria > Acetobacterales > Acetobacteraceae > Lichenicoccus. The sequence goes on from CAXSEE010000027.1 coordinate 5,920, forward strand.
AATGCATCCGCTCGCCGGACGGCCGATGCTGCGTCACCTGATCGAGAGCTGCGAGGCGGTGTTCGACCGCATCGTCGTGGTGGTCGGGCCCGGCATGGAGGCGCTCGCCGCGATCGCGGCACCGCACGGCGTGGTCGTCCAGGAGGAACGGCTCGGGACCGCCCATGCGGCGTTGCAGGCGGCGGGGCTGTTCGGCGACGGCGACGTTGCCGTGCTGTATGCCGACAACCCGTTGATCTCGGCGGCCACCCTGCAACGGCTGCTGCAGGCCCGCCGGACCGGCCGCACCGGGCTCGCCCTGCTGGCCATGCGCCCCGCGGATCCGGCACGCTATGGACGGGTGATCGCGCGCGAAGGCCGCGTCGAGCGTATCGTCGAGTGGGCCGACGCCTCCGCCGACGAGCGGACGGTCGGGCTGTGCAACGCGGGCGTGCTGTGCGCCGGCGCCGCGGACTTCGCCGCATGGCTGCGCTCGGTCGATAACGAGAATGCCAAGGGCGAGTTCTACCTCACCGACGTGGTGGCGCTGGCCGCCCTGCAGGGCGCCGTGGTCCGCGCCGTCGAGGCCCCGGAGGCGGAATTGCGCGGCATCAACTCGCGCGCCGAGCTGGCCGCGGCCGAGGCGGAGATGCAACACCGGCTGCGGCTGGCCGCGATGGATGGCGGCGCCACGTTGGTTGCCCCCGAGACCGTGTTCTTCTCCGCCGACACGCGGCTGGAACCCGATGTGCTGGTACATCCCCATGTCGTGTTCGGCCCCGGCGTGAAAGTCGGCTCCGGCAGCGAGATCCGCGCGTTCAGTCATCTCGAAGGCTGCATCATAGGGGAGGGCGCGCTGATCGGTCCCTACGCCAGGCTGCGTCCCGGCACCCGTGTCGGAGACGCGGCCCATGTCGGCAACTTCGTCGAGCTCAAGGCGTCCGATCTCGGCGCCGGCGCAAAGGCGAACCATCTGAGCTATCTCGGGGACACGAGCGTCGGCGCGCGCAGCAACATCGGCGCCGGCACCATCACCTGCAACTATGACGGCGTGTTCAAGCACCGCACCGTGATCGGCGAGGACGTGTTCGTCGGTTCGAACGCGATACTGGTGGCACCGGTAGGGATCGGCGACGGCGCGCTGATCACCGCCGGCAGCGTCATCACCGAGGCGGTCGAGGCCGATACGATGGCGTTCGGACGCGCACGCCAGGTCAACAAGCCCGGCCTTGCGAAACGCTTCCGGAAACGATTGAAGGAGAAACTCTGATGTGCGGGATCGTTGGCGTCATCGGCTCCGAGCCCGCGGCACCAGTCCTGTTCGAGGCGCTGAAGCGGCTGGAATATCGCGGCTACGATTCCGCCGGCATCGCGACCCTGGTCAATGGGCATATCGAGCGCCGGCGGGCTGGGGGCAAGCTGCTCAACCTCGGCGCGGCGCTGGAACGCGCGCCGCTCAGCGGCACCACCGGCATCGGCCATACGCGCTGGGCGACGCATGGCGCGCCCACCGAGGGCAACGCGCATCCGCATGGCACCGCGCTGGTTTCCATCGTGCATAACGGCATCATCGAGAATCACGCGGAGCTGCGCGCCGAGCTGGAAGACGAAGGTCAGTCGTTCACCACCGAGACCGACAGCGAGACAGTCGCGCAGATGATCGACCGCAACCTCAAGCGCGGCATGGCCCCGCGCGAGGCGGCCCATGAATGCCTCAAGCGGCTGCAGGGCGCCTATGCGATCGCGATGATCTTCGCCGGCCATAGCGAGCTGATGATCGGCGCCCGTCACGGCGCCCCGCTGGCGGTGGGGTTCGGCGACAACGAGATGTTCCTCGGCTCGGACAGCCTGGCGTTGTCGCCGCTGACCCGGCGCATCGCCTACATGCGAGACGGGGACTGGAGCGTCGTCACGCGCAATGGGGCGGAGATGTTCGACCTCGCAGGCAATCCGGTCGCCTTCGAGATCAAGCAGACGGCCCTGATCGCCGGCTCGATCGGCAAGGACGGCTACCGGCATTACATGGAAAAGGAGCTGCACGAGCATCCGCTGGTGATCGGCCAGACCTTGCAGCACATGATCGACCCGTTGACGCGGCGGGTGGTGATGCCGGCGCTGCCGTTCGATCTTGCCCGCATCCCGCGCGTCACCATCACCGCCTGCGGCTCGGCCTTCTACGCAGGATTGCTCGGGCGGCATTGGCTGGAGAGCGAAGCCCGGCTGCCGACCGATGCGGATGTCGCCAGCGAACTTCGCTACCGCGACGCGCCTCTCGCCGCCGGTGGACTGGCCCTGATGATCAGCCAATCCGGAGAGACCGCCGATACGCTGGCCGCGTTGCGCGTGCTGCGTGCCGGCGGCCAGCATGTGATGTCTGTGCTGAATGTGCCGGAAAGCACCATGGCCCGCGCGAGCGATGTCGTGCTCAACACCGTTGCCGGACCGGAGATCTGCGTCGCCAGCACCAAGGCGTTCACGGCCCAGCTCTCGGTGCTGGCCTGCGTCGCGATCGCGGCCGGCCGGGCTCGCGGCAGCATCTCCGCGGAACGCGAGGTCGTCCTGGTCGAAGCCCTGCTCGACCTGCCGGGCAAGGCCGCCGAGCTGTTCGCGCTTCGCGCCGATGTCCAGCGTATCGCCGCCATCGTCGCGGAAGCGCGCGACGTGCTCTATCTCGGACGCGGCGCCTATTTCCCGGTGGCCTTGGAAGGCGCGCTGAAGCTCAAGGAGATCTCGTACATACACGCCGAGGCCTACGCCGCCGGCGAGATGAAGCATGGCCCGATCGCGCTGATCGACCGCACCGTGCCGATCGTGGCGATCGCGCCCAGCGGTCGGCTGTTCGACAAGACCGCATCGAACCTGCAGGAAGCCCGCGCCCGTGGCGGCAGGCTGATGGTCTTCACCGATGCGGCCGGCGCCGAGAGGCTGCGCGGCATCGCCGAGGAGATGGTGATACTGCCCGAGGCGGACGCCTTTACCGCGCCGATCCTGCACAGCATCCCGGTGCAGATGCTGGCCTACGAGGTCGCGTTACTGAAGGGCACCGACGTCGATCAGCCACGTAATCTAGCCAAGTCTGTTACGGTTGAGTAAGTTCAGGCCAGGGCTTTGCCCTGGACCCACTGGGGTCTCAAACCCCAGACCCCGATAATGGCGTCAATCGTCTTTGACGTCGGTCTTCTCGAAATTCTCGGCGCCGGCACGGGTTCCGCCGAAGCGATCCGCTCCCTTCGCATCCGCAGCATCCGGAGTCTTGTGGTTGCCGGTGTCCTGCTCGTCGTCGGTGTGGACGATCTTCTCTTCCGTATGGGGCTGCTTCACGTAACGGCTCCTCCTATGATCGGTCGGTAACGTGCCAGCCAGGTAAAGTTTCGATCCTGTAGTTCAGTCATCAAGTGGCGAAGCTCTGCACCAGGCTGCCGGCGATCATGTGCCAGCCGTCGATCAGGACGAAGAAGATCAGCTTGAACGGCAGGGAGATGGCACTGGGCGGCAGCATCATCATGCCCAGGCCCATCAGAACGCTGGCGACGACGATGTCGATCACCAGGAACGGCATATAGAGCAGGAAACCCATCTCGAAGCCGCGTCGCAGCTCGCCGATCATGAAGGCGGGGACCAGGGCACGCCAGGGTGTGTCGTCGACGGCAGGCGGTGGCGGCAGCTTGGCGATGTCCAGGAACAGGGTGAGGTCGGGCGGGCGGACGTTCATCAGCATGAAATGCCGGAACGGCTCTGCCGCGGCGCGCAGGCCGTCCATCTCGCCGATGCTGCCGGCGAGCAGGGGGGCCACGCCGTGATCCCACGATTGCTGCAGGACCGGCTGCATCACGAAGAAGGTCAGGAACAGCGCGAGGCCGATCAGGACGGTATTGGGCGGAGTGCCCTGTGCTCCGAGAGCGCCACGAAGCAGTGACAGCACGATGACGATCCGGGTGAAGGCCGTCACCATGACCAGCAGGCTTGGCGCCAGGGACAGCATCGTGATCAGGGCGGTGAGCTGGACCAGCCGGCCGGTGGCACCCGTCTCTCCAGCGTGGCCGAGGTCGATGTTGACCGACTGGGCATGAGCCGCGTCGGGAGCGAGCAGCAGGACTGCCATGAGGATGAGGGTTGCCTGAGCAAGCAGGAGCGTGATCCGCCCGGACGTCATGCCTGGCCGTCCGCGGATAATCCGCCCCTGGGCTCCGCGGCCGGCGACGCGGGAGGCAGCCAGCCGAGAAACACGTCGGACGGTCCCCCGGTCAGCAACAGCAGTTGATGTCCCTGGCAGCCGATCAAGCTCAACCGCCGTCTCGGATCGAGGGACAGCGAGGCATTCAGCGTCAACACCCCGCGAGGCAGGACGCGGCGCGGAACAAGACCCGTGAAGCGGCTGCCGTATCGTATCAGCAGGATCATGACGATGACGGCGGCCAGGGCCGCGACCGTGGTCAGGATGTCATGGACGGACATGCCGCGGCCCCTTGCCTGATTGCGAAAGCAGAGGTTGCATCAAGTTCGGCCTGCCTCACCAAGTGTTGCCATGGCGTCGATCGGCACGGACGTGATGCGGGCGACGGCATGGGTCATGAGTTCAGCATGACACGAAAAGATGAACATTTTGATAACGGATCGATCTATCGGTGCCTCTGCCCGCGAGTCCGCAGTGGCCATGTTCCGGTTCGTTAACTTCTTGGAAGGGAGTTCCGCGTCAGAATGCGGCATTGGCTCGTGGAGGTTCGCCGGCATGGACGTGTCTTCGACTGATCTGTTCGGACTTGCCGAGCGAAAGCTGGGCTGGCTCGAGGATCGTCAGCGCGTGCTGGCGCAGAACGTCGCCAATGCCGATACTCCGGAATACCAGCCGCGGGACGAGCAGCCTTTCGCCAGCGCCTTGTCCGCCTTCACCATCACGCCAGTGCAGACCAACCCCATGCACATGTCGGCCAATAATGAGGAGGGGGGTGTCGTCAGGGTAAGCAGCAACGGCCGCGCGCCCGACGGCAACCAGGTCTCAATCGAGACGGAGATGACCAAGGTCGCCGATACCGACAACCAGCAGCGGTTCGTCACCAACCTCTACAGCAAATACATGGCGATGTTCAACACGGCACTGGGCAAGGGCTAGGCCATGGATATTTCAGGATCTCTCGACATCTCCTCGGCCGGCATGGATGCGCAGACCAGCCGTCTGCGCGTGATTGCCGAGAATCTCGCCAACCAGGACACGACGGGTTCGTCTCCGGGTGCCGATCCATATCGTCGGAAGACCGTGACGTTCGCGGAGACGATGGACCCGGAGGTTGGAACGGAGACAGTGTCGGTCAAGAAGATCGGCAAGGACATGAGCGACTTCACCTTGAAATACGATCCGTCGCATCCGGCGGCTAACGCCCAAGGATATGTCAAGATGCCCAACGTCAACAGTTTCGTCGAGCTGATGGACATGCGCGAGGCGGAACGTTCCTATAGCGCCAACCTCAACGTGATGCAGGTCACGCGTTCGATGTTGACCAGAACGATCGACCTGCTGAAATGAGTGCGGATCCGCTCTCGATGACGCCATCGGGCGTTGCCAGCGCCTACTCCCGCGTCCAGGGCGGCAGCGGTCTTGGTGTGGACGACGATGCAGCGGACGGATCATCCGCACCCGATACTTCCAGCTTTGGCTCGACGTTGCAGCGCGCCCTTCAGGATGTGGTGCAGACCGGCCATGCGGCGGATACGAAGACCGTCGAAGGCATGTCCGGCGAAGGCAACATCACAGACGTGGTCATGGCCGTCTCGCGTGCCCAGCTCGCGTTGCAATCGACCGTGGCGATACGCGACAGGGTGGTGCAGGCCTATCAGGACATCATGAAGATGTCGATCTGACCTTCCGGAATGCTGGTCATGCGGGAAGGTTTGGGCGATGCAGGAAGGTGATGTCGGGCTGGTACTGCATGATCTGTTCATCGTGGTGCTGAAACTGGGTGCGCCGGCGCTGGGCACGGCGCTGGTGGTGGGTCTGGTGATCTCGCTGATCCAGAGTGTCACGCAGATCAACGAGGCCACGCTGGCGTTCGTGCCCAAGGTGCTGGCACTGGGTGCGGTCCTGATGCTGGCCGGACCGTTCATGTACGCGACGCTGGCCGATTACTCGCACGCGATCTTCGACCGGCTGATCGCAATCGGCGGTCAATGACCTCCGGAGAGCTGACGCTGCTGACCGGCCTGCCGAACCTCGCGTTCGGGGTCATGCTGGTATTGTGCAGGATCAGTGCCGCCGTGATGGTGTTGCCGGGCTTCGGCGAGACCGAGGTTCCGGTGGTCCTGCGCGTGGGTCTCGCGGTCGGGATCACCGTGCTCATCTTTCCCGGAGTGCAGGCGGTCATGCCGCTCTCCGGCGGTTCGGCGTTGCGCGATCTGGTCATGATCGCCTCGGAACTCGGCTTCGGCCTGCTGCTGGGCTGGCTGGCGCGTTTGATGGTGCTGTCGTTGCCGATCGCCGGTCAGCTCATCTCGACCATGATCGGGCTTTCGAGCGTGTTGCAGCCCGATCCGGAGCTTGGCTCGCAGACCACCGGGGTCAGCCGCGTGCTGGCGCTGGCAGCACCGGTCCTGATCCTGTCGTCGGGATTATATGCGCTGCCGCTCGCAGCCCTGGCCGGCAGCTATCATCTGGTGCCTCCCGGGACATTATTCTCGGTCGGCGATGCCGCACAGAGCGTGGCGATTGCCACCGAGGGTTGTTTCTCGCTCGCGCTGCGTCTGGCGGCGCCGCTGATCCTGGCCGGCTTCGTCTGGCAGGTGATGCTTGGGCTGCTGGCCAAGATGGTGCCGTCCTTGCAGGTCTACAGCCTGTCGTTGCCGGGCCAGGTGCTGGGCGGCCTGTTGCTGATGGCGTTGCTGATCAGCCCGATGCTGATGGTCTGGATGCAGGCGATGCGAGCGAGTTTTGCCAGCCTGCCCGGGCTGTAAAATCATGACACGTTAGCGATGCCGCAAGCGGACAAGGAAGACAGGACCGAAGCGCCATCGGCACGGCGGCTTGCCCGCGCCCGCGAGGAGGGGCGGGTTGCGATATCGCGCGAGTTGCAGACCCTGGCCAGCCTGGGGGTCGCGATCCTGGCCCTGGTGATGCTGCTGCCGCCGCGGGCAGAGCGGTTCGTGCTCCAGATGCGGGGGCTGATGGAGAATGCCGCGCGCGTCGATGTCTCCGGCGGCGGTGCGTTCACCGTCTTGCACGATGCATTCGGGTCTTGCGTGATGCTGGCCGGTCCGGTGGTGCTGGCGGGTACGGCCGGGGTGATCGCCGCAACCGTGGTGCAGACAGGGTTCCTGCTCCGGTTCGAGGCGCTGATGCCGCAGCCGGGACGGCTCAACCCGATGAAAGGCCTGAAGCGCATCGTCGGCGGCAGCACCGCGGTCGAGGCGCTGAAGTCGGTGCTGAAGCTGGCGGCCTTCAGCTTCGCCGTGTGGCATGTATTGGGCGGGTTGTTTCCGTTGCTGATGCACTCGGTGGGCTGGAATGCCGCCACCCTGGCGAGCCGGATGACCCGGCTGGCCTTGAGTGCCGCCCTGATGGTGCTGGCGGTGCAGGCGGTCGTGACGATGATCGACGTCGGCTGGGAGCGCTACAAGCACACCGCCGAACTGCGCATGAGCAAGCAGGAACTGCGTGACGAGCATCGCGAGAGCGAGGGCGATCCGCAGGTGAAGCAGCGGATCCGACGGCTGCGGCGGCAGCGCGCGGCCAAGCGGATGATGGCCGAAGTCGCCAAGGCTACGGTGGTCGTGACCAACCCGACGCATTATGCGGTGGCCCTGGTCTATGAGACCGGCAGCAAGGCGGCGCCCAGGATCGTCGCCAAGGGCATGGATGACCTGGCGGCCCGCATCCGTGCGGTGGCGCAGGACAACAAGGTGCCGGTGGTCTCGAACCCGCCGCTGGCGCGCGCGCTCTATACGTTGCCGCTCGACTCCGAGATCCCGCGCGAGCATTTCCAGATGGTGGCCGGGATCATCGCCTACGTCTGGCGGCTGCGCCGTCCGCCGCCGGGAGCACCACCGGTTCGATAGCTTGATCAGGACTGATTAGAACCGATTAGAGCGGCTAGGATCAGGATGGCACTTGATTTCGAGCCTTGCATGGACATGTTTTGTTCTCGTAGAACATATGCGAACGACCGCTTAATTTATATTAACCAGTCGAAATGAGGATGAGGCGGCTTTGGTTGCGGGTCGGGGTCGCTCTGTGACATCCTGCACGGGACATCCTGCCTCGTAGGACACAATTCTGGCTCGACCGCTTCAGTGTCGGGTCTGGGGAAGCAAACATGGACAAGTCGAAGGCGCTCGAGGGAGCGCTCAGCCAGATCGAAAGGGCCTTCGGGAAGGGCTCGATCATGCGCATGGGTCAGCGCTCCAACGAGGTCGCGGACGTCATTTCCAGCGGCTCGCTGGGGCTGGACATCGCACTCGGCATCGGCGGCCTGCCGCGCGGCCGGATCGTGGAGATCTATGGCCCCGAGAGCTCGGGCAAGACCACCATGGCCTTGCATGCGATCGCCGAGGCGCAGAAGCGCGGCGGCACCTGCGCGTTCATCGATGCCGAGCATGCGCTCGATCCCGGTTATGCGCGCAAGCTGGGAGTCGACCTCGACAGCCTGCTGATCAGCCAGCCCGATGCCGGCGAGCAGGGTTTGGAGATCGCCGACACCCTGGTGCGCTCCGGCGCGGTGGACGTGCTGGTGGTGGACAGCGTGGCCGCCCTGGTGCCGCGGGCCGAGCTCGATGGCGACATGGGCGACAGCCACGTCGGCCTGCATGCGCGGTTGATGAGCCAGGCCTTGCGCAAGCTGACCGGATCGGTCTCGCGCTCGAACACGATGCTGATCTTTCTCAACCAGATACGCTCCAAGATCGGCGTCATGTTCGGCAGCCCGGAGACCACGACGGGCGGCAACGCGCTGAAGTTCTATGCCTCCATCCGCCTGGACATCCGGCGGATCGGCCAGATCAAGGAGCGCGACGAGGTCGTGGGCAACCAGACCCGCATCAAGGTGGTCAAGAACAAGATGGCGCCGCCGTTCCGGCAGGTCGAGTTCGACATCATGTATGGCGAAGGCGTCAGCAAGATGGGCGAGCTGATCGATCTCGGCGTGAAGGCGAACATCGTCGAGAAGTCCGGCGCCTGGTTCAGCTTCGACAGCCAGAGGATCGGGCAGGGACGGGAGAACTCCAAGCAGTTCCTGCGCGACCATCCCGATATGGCCGCGACCATCGAGAAGCGCATTCGCGAACAGTCGGGCGTGGTGGCGAATGCCATGCTGACGCCTCCCGAGGAACAGGACGCAGGCGAGCCCGCGGAAGCCGCCGACTGACCAGCCGGGCGGGCTTCCGGCCAGCCGGCACCCTTGCCGCGTGCGATCCGGGATGCGAAGGAGAACCCGGATCAATGCCGGCCTGAAGCCGGCCAGCACCGGAGCAGGACGGACACATGGCCAAGATCAAGGTGAAGGAACCCGTCGTCGAGCTCGATGGCGACGAGATGACCCGGATCATCTGGAGCTTCATCAAGCAGAAGCTGATCCTGCCATATCTGGACATCGACCTGAAATACTACGACCTGGGCATCGAGCATCGCGACGCGACCGACGACCAGGTGACGTTGGACAGTGCCCACGCGATCAAGACCTATGGTGTCGGCGTGAAATGCGCCACCATCACCCCCGACGAGGCGCGCGTCACCGAGTTCAAGCTCAAGAAGATGTGGCGGTCGCCGAACGGCACCATACGCAACGTGCTGGACGGCACCATCTTCCGCGAGCCGATCATCTGTTCCAACGTGCCGCGCCTGGTGCCACACTGGACCCAGCCGATCGTCATCGGACGTCACGCCTATGGCGACATCTACCGCGCCGTAGAGACCAAGATCCCTGGCCCCGGCAAGCTCACGATGACCTATCAGCCAGCCGACGGCGGCACTCCGCTCGAGCTTGAGGTGCACGACTTCAAGGGACCGGGGGTGGCGATGTCGATGCATAATACCAAGCAATCGATCACCGGGTTTGCCCGTGCCAGCTTCACCTATGGCCGCGACCGCAAGCTGCCGGTCTATCTCTCGACCAAGAACACGATCCTGAAAGCCTATGACGGCATGTTCAAGGACGTGTTCCAGGAGGTCTTCGACGCCGAGTTCAAGAGCGATTTCGATCAAGCCGGGCTGACCTACGAGCATCGCCTGATCGACGACATGGTGGCCGCCGCGCTGAAATGGTCCGGCGGCTATGTCTGGGCCTGCAAGAACTACGACGGCGACGTGCAGAGCGACATCGTGGCGCAGGGTTTCGGCAGTCTGGGACTGATGACCTCGGTGCTGCTGGCTCCCGACGGCAACACGGTGGAATCCGAGGCGGCGCATGGCACCGTCACGCGTCACTATCGCGAGTATCAGCGCGGCCGGCAGACCAGCACCAACCCGATCGCCTCGGTCTTCGCCTGGACCCGCGGGCTGATCTATCGCGGCCGCTTCGACGATACCCCCGATGTTACGCATTTCGCCGAGACGCTGGAGCGGGTCTGCGTCGATACGGTGGAGGCCGGGTTCATGACCAAGGATCTGTCGTTGCTGATCGGCCCGCAGCAGAAGTGGCTGAATACGGAGGATTTCCTCGCCAAGATCGACGAGAATCTCCAGGCCGAGATCCAGAAGCGCTAGATCCGCTACCGCCGGGCGCGCATCCCGGCATGCCGCCTGTCGCATCGCGCGGGACGCTTCATCAGGAAGCGTCCTTCAGGCGGTCCTGTTCCTGGATCTGCCGCAGCGCTTCCTCCCAATAGACCTCGTTGCGGCCATGCGGGCGCCCGTCCTTCTCCCACAGCTCGTAGGCCCTTACCCGGACGCGTTCGTCAGTCCGCTTGATTTCGTCACTCATGGTTCGTCGATCCCGGATCCGGCAGAATTCATCGATCCCGCTTGGTGTTCGTTGTTGGTCTTCGAGGCCGCAATGGTCAATCGTCCTGGCGATAGGGCGACAGGGTAGCAAGCTCCTCCATCTCCGCCAGTCGCGCCACGCGCTCTTCTTCGACAAAAGCGGCAACCGCGTGGCGGAGGCCCGGATGGGCGATCCAGTGTGCCGAATAGGTGGGCCGCGGCAGGTAGCCGCGCTGGATCTTGTGCTCGCCCTGCGCCCCGGCCTCGACGCGGGCCAGGCCATTCTCGATCGCGAAGTCGATGGCCCGGTAGTAGCAGAGCTCGAAATGCAGGAACGGCCAGTCGCCGATGCAGCCCCAGTTGCGTCCGTAGAGCGTGTCGCCGCCCAGAAGATTGAGCGCGCCGGCGACCGGCCGGCCCTCGTGTTCGGCGAGCATCAGCACCACCCGGTCGCCCAGCCGCTCGGACAGCAGCGGGAAGAACCGTTCGCTGAGATAGGCGCTGCCCCATTTGCGGTCCACGGTCGAGGTATAGAAGCGGTAGAACGCCTTCCAGTGCGCGCGCGTGATCTCGGACCCGCGCAGGGTGCGGTATTCCAGCCCGCACTGGTTCGCATCGCGCCGCTCCCGACGCACCGACTTGCGTTTGCGCGAGCTCAGGCTGGCGAGAAAATCCTCGAACGTGCCATAGCCGGCATTCTCCCAGTGGAACTGGGTGCCCAGCCGCTGCAGCCAGCCGGCTTGGCCGAGCTGTTCATATTCCTCTGCATTGCAGAAGGTCACATGCACCGAGGACAGCTTCAGCTCGCCGCAGGCCTGGCTCAGCGCGTCGGCCATTGCCCGCATCACGCCGGCGCGCTCGGGCGGAGGGATGTCCGCGCGGAGCAGCAGGCGGGGGCCGGAAACCGGGCTGAACGGGGAGGCGACCTGCAATTTGGGATAGTAGTTCCCGCCGGCGCGCTCGAACGCGGCGGCCCAGCCATGGTCGAACACATATTCGCCGTAGCTATGCGCCTTGGCATACATCGGTGCCGCGGCCAGCAGGCGGCCATCCCGGTCGTGCAAGGTGGCGTGACGCGGCATCCAGCCGGTTTTCGTGCCGGCCGAGCCGCTATCCTCTACCGCCGAGAGGAAGGCGTGGCTGACGAACGGGTTGTCGTCCCCGGCGCATAGATCCCACTGGGCGGGATCGATCGACTTGATGGCCGGGTGCAGGCTGAGGGAGAGCGTTCGGTCAGGCATGCAGCCGATATGGAATGCCGGGGCGATATTCAAAACAGGTGGGGTATCTAATACAGCTGGCCAGGGATCGCACGGTATTCATGCGATCTCGAACAGGCCTTCCACCTCCACGGGGGCGTCCAGGGGCAATGACGGGACGCCGATGGTGGACCGCGCATGCCGTCCGGCCTCGCCGAAGATCGCCGCGATGAGGTCCGAGGCACCGTTCATGACGGTGGCATGCTGGGTGAAGTCGGCCGTGCAGGCGATGAAGCCGCCGAGCCGCACGACGCGGCCGACCCGATCCAGCGAGCCGAGCACGGCACGGATTTGGGCCAGCAGGTTGATGGCGCAGGTCCGTGCCGCCAGCGAACCCTGCTCGACGCTGACGCCGCCCCCGAGCTTGCCGGTGGCGCTGAGACGTCCCTCGATCAGCGGCAGTTGTCCCGATACGACCAGCAGCTTGCCGGTGATCACGGCAGCGACATAATTCGCCACCGGCGCCGCGGCGACCGGCAGGACGATGCCCAACGTGGCCAGCCGCCGGTCCAACTCGCTCTCGCTCACCTGTCGGCACTCCTGCTTGGGGTTCAGCCGACCAGCCGCAGGCCATGACGCTGCCGTATCCCGGACCTCACCCCCGGCTTCGGCCTCACTTCGGGTCTGGCCGCATCGCCGACCGTTGGCAGATCGAGCGGCAGCAGGGCTTCCGCTGCTTCAGGGACCTGCTGTGCGGCGTCCGGCAGGACATGTCCGAGATAGGCTTGTGCCAGGGTGCGGAACGCATAGTCCAGCGGCGATGTGGCGGTGGCAATCGAGGGATCGCCTTCGACGGCGCCGTTCGGTCCGAAGCGGCTGTAGGCGAAGGCCTCGACGAATGCCTCCAGCGGCACGCCGTGCTGCAGGCCGATGCTGACTGCCTGGCCGAACGCGTCCATCAGGCCGCGCTGTGCCGGACCGTCCCGCACCGGGCTGATCGAGATCTCGCCCAGGCTGCCGTCGGCATACTCGCCGGTGCGGAGATAGAGCCGATGACTGCCGACCGACGCCTTCTGCGTGAAGCCGCCATGGCGCGAGGGCAGCTCACGCCGTGTCGGCGGCATGACCGAGGCCACAGCCGGTAGCTGATGGATCGGACCCTGGTCGACGCCAAGCTTCTGGTCGACAAATCCGGCGACAGCGCGGTGCATGGCCTGTAACGAAGCAAAGTCGGCGGCACGGAGCACGGTCTCCCCGGCCAGGCTGGCGGCGAATGCCGCTTCCGGACCCATGCCGCGCGCGGCCAGGCGCGCGAGCGTGCTGGCGGCGAGCCTGCCGTCCGCGCGCAGCGGGGAGAAGATCGGGCCGATGCCGCAAGCCTCGAAACCGAGCAGCGCATCGGCGGGCGCGGGTGTGGAGAAGCCGGTCTCGATCTGGCCAGACTCCCAGACTCCGGCGTCCTGTTGTGCCTCCCAGGCCAGGCGGGCCGCCGATGCCAGTCCCGGGATGGCGCAATGCGCGGGGAGGCTGCGACCGGCCCCATGTCGCGGCAGGCGACCGGGGTGGACGGAGATCGTGGCGATGGCCACCAGGCATGCGGCCGTGTTGCGGGCGGCCTCGCTGTCGTAGTCGAGACCCAGACCCGCCAGGCAGGCATCGAGGTTGCCGAGCAGGACCCGGCCGGGGCCGCCGCTGCCGATCAGAAGCCGAAGCGCCTCGGTCACGCTGCCGATGGCGGCGACGAAGCCGTCCAGGTCGAACCCGGCGCCGGCCTCGACGAAGGCCGCGAGATTGACGGTAAAGCAGGGCGTATCGGCGCGTGACTGCTGCCACACGGCCTGGTTCGGAGCAGCGGCACGACGCAGCAACAGGGAGGCCAGCCGGTCCGCCAGATCATCGGACCCGCCGATCGCGGCGATCCAGGCTGTCGCGGCCTGGGCCAGGGAGACGCCCGCATGACTCGACTCAAGTCGGGCCGGCGCCAGCTGGGCGAGTGCGGCGGCCGCGTCGTCTTCCCAGTCCGCCGGCAGGGTGACCAGCCTCGCCGCGGCATCCGGATCGGCGCCGGCATGGACGCGGCGCATGCGCACGCCGTGCCAAAGTGCGGCGATACGCGCGGCACCTGTCGCCGGGGGCTTCGATTTCAGCGGGCTGTGTCCTGCACGGGCATCGGGAGCATCCATGGCGCGATGCTACGCGCCGCTCCATCCGATCCCAAGCTGTATGTTGAGGTCCAGCGGCGCGGATGGCCACAGGATCTTGTGGATATCCGGGATAACTCTCCTGGACCGGGTCGCGGATGGACCGCCGTCTCCGGCTTGCGTATATCTTGCCGCATGACAACCATCGGCACACGGCTCTTCACCATGTTCAGGGGACGGCTGATCGGCAAGGATGCCGATGGCCGCGCCTATTACCAGGACCGTCGCGCAATGGGGCCAGGCGGCCGTCCGTTGCGGCGCTGGGTGATCTACCAGCCCGGAGAGGATCCCTCCGCGGTCCCGGCGGAATGGTGGAATTGGCTGCATTATGCCGACGACGCGCCGCTTCCGGCGACCGCCCGCCGCCCCTGGCAATTGCCGTTCGAGCCCAACCACACAGGCGACGCGGCAGGCTACCATCCTCCCGGCAGCGACTATCTCGGTGGCCGGCGCCGCACGTCGCGCGGCGACTACGAGTCCTGGTCGCCGGACGCTTGACGATACCGGGTAGGCGGCAATGAGCGACACCCAGGCGGCGGTGGGACGGCGGCACGACCCGGTGGAGCTGCTGGCGGGGATAGTGGTGCTGGCCCTGCTGGCGGGGCTGATCATCGCCGCGGTCATCGGCAACGGGCGCAGGAGCTCGTCGGGCATTCCGCTGACCGCGCAGTTCGACCACATCGATGGGCTCGATGTCGGCTCCGACGTGCGCCTGGCCGGCGTCACCGTGGGGCAGGTGACCAGCGAGACGGTCAACCCGAAGGACTACCAGGCAGTGGTGACGCTCACCTTGCGCCCCGACATCAAGCTGCCGACGGACAGCTCGGTGGTGGTCACTTCCGACAGCCTGCTGGGGGGCAAGTATCTGGCCCTGGCACCCGGTGGCGCCGACACCATGCTGGCTCCCGGCGGCCGTATCACCCAGACCCAGGGGGCGATCAGCCTGGAGCAGTTGCTGAGCAAGTTCATCTTCACCGTCACCGACACGATGACCAAGAAGCAGGCCGGCACTCCCGCCACGGATAATCCGCCGAAGCCGTGACGTCCATGATGCCAGATCAGGCCATTCCAGCATGGCCAATGCCTGATGGGACCTCCGTCTCCTGCCGCGAGAAGCTGCGCATGCTGGAGGAGAACCATGTCGAGCTGCAAGGCGTGTTGCGCGACGTGTTCGAGGACGCCGTGCTGATGGGGGTGGACGAGGCCGCCATGCGCCGGATCCTGGTCGCGATGGTCGAGCGGCTCAAGACCCCGAAGCCGGCCGCATGACGCGACCATGGCGGGCGTGCCTGACGGTCCTGGGGCTGGCGGCGCTGGCCGGATCCGGCGGCTCCGTGATCGCCGCGGAGCCGGTCACGCCGCCGCCGATCTATCCCCCCGATACCTGGGAGGGACGCTCGACCGCCGTCGTGCGGGTGCTCGACAAGCTGGACGCCCATGTCGAGACCCTGACCATCCCGGCCGGGCAGAGCGGCAGCTACAAGAGCCTCGGGATCCTCGTGCGAAGCTGCCTGCAGCATCCGCCTGGGCTGTCGCCGGATGCCGCCGCCTTCCTGACCGTCCAGGATGGACATGCGGCCAGCGCGCCGTTCGCCGCCTGGATGTTCGCCGCCGAGCCGTTCATCGCCGTGTTCGAGAGCCCGGTCTACGGCGTGCAACTGGTCTCGTGCAGCGGCACCGATGTGGCTCCCGTGGCACCGCCGCTGTTGCCATCTCCCTCCAGCGTGCCCTCCTCCAACGTGCCGGCGACGCCCGATCCCAACGCGGCTCCGGATGCCGACACGCCGGCTGGTCCCGATGCGCCGAATCCGGTCTATCCTTCGGGAACCCCCGACCCGCCCGTTCCCGCCGATGGTCCGGCCCCGCCTTCGACCCCGCCTTCAGATTGAAGGTCCGGCCGGAACGGACTTGAAACAGCAACGCCCCGCCATGGTTCACGATCAGGTTCACGATCAATGACACAGCCAATATCCGCCCGTCCCGCCTTGCCGAGGCTTAGCCGCGCGGCCTTCCTGCTGGATTTCGACGGCACGCTGGTCGATATCGCACCCGCTCCCGAGCTCGTGCGGGTAGCTCCCGACCTGGCCGACGTGCTGCTCCGGCTGCGTGCCCTGTGCGGCGACGCCCTGGCCATCGTGACCGGCCGGCCGATCGCGCAGATCGACGAATACCTCCCGGACGTGCCGTTCGCCGTTGCCGGAGAGCATGGCATCGCCGTCCGTCTCGCGCCGGGCGGGGCGATCCAGCGTCCCGAGCTGCCGCCGGTGCCGCCGCACTGGCTCGTCGAGGGCGAGAAGCTTGCCACCCTGCACGGGGGCGTCCGCGTCGAGCGCAAGGCGACCGGCTTCGTGCTGCACTACCGCGCCAACCCGCAGGCCGGCGCGTTGCTCAAGCTGGCAGCGGATGCGATGGTCGCGGAGGCGGGAGGGCATTTCCACGTGCAGTCGGCGAAGATGGCATGGGAGATCCGCCCGCACGGGATCGACAAGGGAACGGCGGTGCGCACCCTGATGCAGCACGCGCCGTTCGCGGGGCGGCTGCCGGTGTTCGTCGGCGACGACCTGACCGACGAGGACGGCATCCAGGCCGCGATCGCGCTCGGCGGCACCGGCTATCGCATACCGGATGATTTCGACGAGCCGGAGTCGGTTAGGCGCTGGCTGACCTTGCTGGCCGCCGGAGAGGAGCGTGCGTGGGCCGTCTAGTCATTGTCTCCAACCGGGTGCCGTCGCCACGCGAGCGCGGCAATCCGGCAGGCGGCCTCGCCGTCGGACTAAAGGATGCGATCCGCGGCCAGCCCAGCCTGTGGTTCGGCTGGTCCGGACAGATCAGCCCCCCTCCTTCAGGTTCTGGTAACGACGCCGACCCGAAGCCGAAGATCAGCACCAAAGCTGGAAGCAGCTTCGCCACCATCGACCTCACGCCGGCGCAGAACCGGGGCTTCTACGAAGGCTTCTCCAACCGCATCCTGTGGCCCCTGTTCCACTATCGTATGGGCCTGGTCGAATACAGCCGCGACGACCTGGAGAGCTATCTCGCGGTCAACGACCTGTTCGCCCGCTGCCTTGCACCTCTGCTCAAGCCGGACGACGTGATCTGGGTGCAGGACTACCATCTGATCCCGATGGGTGCCGCCTTGCGCCAACTCGGCGTGAAGGCGCGGATCGGCTTCTTCCTGCACACGCCGTTCCCGCCGCTGGCCCTGTTCGGCGCGTTGCCCGGAGCGCCGCAGCTGATCCGCTCGATGGCGGCCTACGACCTCATCGGCCTGCAGACCGAGGAGGACCGCAAGCATCTCGACCAGTCGCTGCAGGCCGAAGGGGTCCGCGCGGTGACCGGCGCCTTCCCGATCGGCATCGACCCGGACGAGTTCGCACGCCAGGCGGCAAAGGCGACCAAGGGACCCGAGCTGGTGCGCCTGAAGGAGAGCCTAGCCGGACGCGCGCTGATCCTGGGCGTCGACCGGCTCGATTACTCCAAGGGGCTGCCGCAACGCTTCCAGGGCTACGAACGGCTGTTGCACCGCTTCCCCGAGCACCGCCAGAAGGTGACCTTCCTGCAGGTGGCGCCGGTCTCGCGCGGCGATGTCGCCGAATACAAGTCGCTGCGCCGCAAGCTCGACGAGCAGGCCGGGCGGATCAACGGCTCCTGGGCGGATTTCGACTGGGTGCCGATCCGCTACATTACCCGCGCCATCCCCCGGGCTACCTTGGCCGGGTTCCACCGCTTCGCCCGCGTGGCGCTGGTGACGCCGCTGCGCGACGGCATGAACCTCGTCGCCAAGGAGTATGTCGCCGCCCAGGACGCCGCCGATCCCGGTGTGCTGGTGCTGTCGCGCTTTGCCGGCGCCGCTCCGGAGTTCGCCGAGGCGGTGCAGGTCAATCCCTATGATCCCGACGAGATCGCCGAGGGGCTGCACCAGGCGCTCTGCATGCCGGAAGCCGAGCGCCGGTCTCGCTGGGAGGCGCTGGACAAGGCCGTGCACAAGGTAACCGCCGCAAGCTGGGCGCGGGACTTCCTCGCCGTGCTGAACCAGCAGGAGCTCCATGCGGCCTGAGCATCGGGCCGCCGGCCTGGCGGCGCTGGCAGGCGCGTCGGCCTTGCTGGTCGCCTGGTTCGCCGAGCACCGCCTGCAGATGGCGCCGTGCGCCCTTTGCCTGCTGGAGCGCTGGCCCTATCGCGCCCTGCTGGTCCTCGGCCTGGCGGCGATGCTGGTCCCGGCACGTCTCGCGCGGCTGATCCTGCCGTTATGCGGTGTTTCGCTGCTGGTCTCGATCGGGTTGTCCCTGACCCACCTGGGCGTAGAGCAGCATTGGTGGCCGGATCCGCTGCCGCAGTGCATGGCGCCGCGTTTCCACGGCGGCAGCATGTCCGAGCGCCTGGCCTCGATGCCGTTGCGTCCCGCCAAGCCTTGTGATGCGCCGAACCGTTTGTTCGAGTTCCTGCCGTTGTCGATGGCCTCGCTCGACCTGATCTATGCACTGCTCGCGTCCGTGCTGATCGGCGTCGCGGCACGCATGCGGAGATACTCATGAGCCAGAGCCTCAAGTCCCCAATCCAGTCAGGTGTCCAGCCAGGTGTTTGGACAAGTGCCCAGCCAGGCGAGCCGGACGCCTCGACGCGCATCAGCCGCATGATCCGTGTCGACCATGCCGGCGAGTATGGCGCCGAGCGGATCTACGCGGGCCAGCTCGCGGTGCTCGGCCGTGGCGAGAAGGGCGATCTGCTGCGGCACATGATGGCGCAGGAAACCAACCATAAGACGGTGTTCACCGGCCTGATCTCCAAGCGCCGGGTGCGGCCGACGGCCCTGCTGCCGCTCTGGCATGTGGCCGGCTTCGCTCTCGGTGCGTTCACCGCGGCCATGGGGGAACGGGCGGCGATGGCCTGCACGGTCGCCGTCGAGGAAGCCATCGACGAGCATTACGCCGAACAGGCCGCCAGCCTCGGCGAGGACGAGAGCGAATTGCGCGACACCATCGAGGTGTTTCGTCTCGAGGAGTTAGAGCACCGCGACATCGGCCTTGCCAACGAAGCCGAGCTCGCGCCGGCCTATCGCCTGCTGTCGCGCGTCATCAAGACCGGCTGCAAGGTGGCGATCGCGGTGAGCGAGATCGTCTAGTACGGCGTTTCCAAAGAACGACTCCTATAGCTAATCACCAACCGGCCTTGAGCTTGATCCATGAAAGACCAAGACTCTGCCCTGGCCCCCCCCAGCGAAGCCTTAAGAATCCGATCACATCCATGAATTAGTTTCCAAAGGCCAAGGCCTTTGGCGGGTCTGGGCAGAGCCCAGCCTTACCTTCCAACGGTCAATGTCACCGCCCCTCGGTATCAGATGACACTCTCCACAGGTGGCCTGAATGGTGACGTTTCATGGGATCGATGTACTAGGCTTCGGGTTACGGCGTCGCGCGGACGATCTGCTCGCTTTTGAGCCAGAGCGCAGTCGCACGTTCGGTGTCAGGGCATAGGAGCGGACGCCTGAGGATACGGCTGGATCGTCTTCCACGTGTAGGCCGATGCAGCCGCGGGGTGGGCTTCGATCAGCTTGCGGGCTGTTTCGGTCAGCACCGCGCCCGGGTGGACTGAAGTGGCCCGGATGCCTTGGGCCTTGGGCCTTGTGGCGCCGGTCGACCTCGACAGCGAACGGAAAACCTATGTAAGAGCCGACGTAGTTCCTGTGGCCGGAATTGGTGGTTAGCATCCGGGCGGGTTCAGGAGCCGCCAAGATCGCGGCCGGTGTCCGAAGCGCGTGTCCAGCGCCTCGATTTCATCCAGGCGAAGCCCCTCGCATTCCGCCGTCGACGTCGAGGATCACGCCCGTGACGTAACCGTTGCCGGCGAGGAAAACGATTGCGTCGGCCACCTCCTCCGCGCGCCCGATCCGCCGCACAGGCACGGAAGCGGTGATCTGCTCGAAGATGCGGTGCTTCAGCGCCTCGGGGTGCTTGTCCCACCAGGGCGTATCGATCACGCCCGGAGAGACCGCGTTGACCCGAATGGGGCCAAGCTCGTGCGCGAGCGGCAGGACCATCGCCGCGAGCGACCCGTTGATCGCGGCCAACCCCGAGGTGCCCGGATTGCCCATGCGCGCCGAGTTGGCGATGACAAAGGTGATCGAACCTTGTTCGCGCAAGTACGGCAGCGCCGCCTGCGCGCATTGCCACTGGACCCAGAACTTGGCGTCGAACCCACGTATCAGGTCGTCGCGGGCGAGCGTGGCGAAAGGACCCGCACCCACGCCACCGGATGCGGCGATCACCAGGTGGTCGATGTGACCGGTGCGCGCGAAGAAGCCGTCGAGGGCCGCGCGGTCGGAGGCGTCGATCGACTCTCCACGCGCTGTGTCGCCGAGCCCGGTGACCGCCAGCGCGAGCTTGTCCCGATGCCGTCCCGCGACGATCACATGCGCACCGGCCTCGACGGCGGCATGGGCCGTCGCAAGGCCGATGCCGGACGTTCCGCCCATCACGACGAGCGTTTGGTCGGTCAACTTCATGGCGTCTCCTCCATCGGTACTTAGTGTTCCTGGCGCTTGCTCTCGGCTCCCGTCGGCCTGACATCGTCGACCTCAGCGGAGCAGTCTGAAGAACGTGCGAATGTCCTCCCCTAGCAGACCGGGTTCCTCCCATGCCGCGAAGTGACCGCCGGACGGCATCTCCGACCAGTGCCGAACGTCGTAGAAGCGTTCCGCCCACTCCCGTGGCGCGTTGGCGATATCCTTGGGGAACATGGCGAAGCCCACGACCGCACCTCGTGACCGGTTTTCACCGGTGGCCTTGGGCGGCCCGTGCCTTGGCTTGGCGAGGTCGCGATAGCCCAGGAACGAGGTACCGATCGACTGGGTGATCCAGTAGAGCATCACGTTCGTGAGGATCTCGTCCTTGGTGAAGCGTCGTTCGATATCGCCGCCACAGTCGCTCCAGGCCTGGATCTTCTCGACTATCCAGGCCGCCAGCCCGGCGGGGGAGTCGTTGAGGGCGACGGCGGGCGTCCAGGGTTTCGTGCCCTGGATGTGCATATAGCCGGCATCCAGCTTCAGAAACTCCTGCCTTCTCGCCAGAAAGTCCTGCTCGGCGGCGGTAAGGCCGTCAAAGCCCGGGACGCCCCTTGTCGCGGGCACGTTGGTGAAATGAACGCCCGCCAATGTGGTTTCACGATCCCGGCAGAGCTGGTCGCAAACCATCGCGCCGACGTCGCCGCCATGTGCGCCGTAGCGATCATACCCCAGCACGTCGCTCATCAGGCTGTGGAGCACCGCGCCGAACTCGTCCAAAGACGGGCCATCCGAACTCCGGGGGGAGAACCCGCAGCCGGGCAGGCTCGGGACGACGACGTCGAACGCGTCGGCGGCATCGCCACCATGTGCGCCCGGATCGGTCAGCAGCGGGATGAGCTTGTCGAAGCGCTGGAACCCATCCGGCCATCCGTGGACGAGAACCAGCGGAAGCGGCGCTGCTCCGAGACCTCGCTCGTGAACGAAGTGAAGTTTCGTGCCACGAACGTCGGCGATGAAGTGTCCATACCGGTTGAGCGCCGCTTCCTGCACCCGCCAGTCAAACTGATGGAGCCAGTAATCGACCAGCTCGGCCAGGTATCGCAGGTCCACTCCATCGCCCCAGCCCCGATCCTCGATGAAAGGAGGGCTACGGAACGCTCTCAATCGTTGGCGAAGATCATCGAGCACATCCGGATCAACCCTTATTTTAAACGGCTGTATCATAGCTGTTATCGTCTCGACGGCTCAACGCTCCAGCATCGGTGCCGAAAGCACGACGGATTTGTAATCCTCGGCCGCCCGAGACAGGGCCGCGTCATCGAGATTGCGGACGTCGTGCACGGCAAGCGGCGCTTGCCACAGCCAGCTACATTTGCGCGCAGTGGCCGCTCACGCTCGACCGCGGCATCGATCTTGCCATCGGGGTAGAGCGCATAGAGTTCGGCCACTTCGAGTTCGGGCAGGTCGTTCAGCCCAGCGAGCAGCGCGCGGTTCGCACGGGAGGCGGCGAAATCGGGGTGAGCGAGCAGCAGTACGGTGGTCAAGTGCGAGACCTCCTTGAACGCTCCTAGATGGTGGGTAGCGAGGCATTGGTCAAAGTGATGTTTGTTATGCTATCCCATTCACGTGATGAAGCTACGCGGCATCGACCTCAACCTGCTCGTGACCGTGGATGCGCTGCTGGACGAAGCGCATGTGGGCCGGGCTGCCGAGCGGCTCGGACTATCCCAACCGGCTGCCTCGAACGCGCTCGCTCGCGCGCGGGCGCTGTTCAGCGATCCGCTGCTGGTACAAGCGCGGCCGAACGGGCTGCGCCGAACACCGCGCGCCGAGGCGATGCGCGAGCCTCTGCGGACCGCGCTCGCCGATCTGGCCAGGATCGTCACGACCGGTCCTCCGGATTTGGCCAACCTTCGTGGGGCGGTCCGGCTCGTCGCATCCGACGTTCCAGCCGCCGCGCTCGGCGCCGCGTTGACTGCGGAGTTGGCGAAGCGAGCACCAGGTATCGATCTGATCTTCCACCCTTGGCACGCCGGTGATGAAGTCCGGCGACTTGAACGCGGCGAGGTGGACCTCGTAATTACCGTCGCGTCCGCCTCACACGGATCGTTGCGTACCGAACTTCTGGGCACATACCCCTACGCCATCGTAATGCAACGCGACCACCCGGCGGCAGCGGTTGAGACGCTCGACCTCGATTGCTGGTTAGCCTTTCCCCACATCGTCGTTTCCGGCCGCGGGGACCGGCAAGGCTCGGTCGATGAGGCGCTGGCCCGAATCGGGCGCCATAGGCGCGTCGCCGTTGTTGCACCCACCTTTCTGCACGCGCTCGAGTTGCTGTGCGACACGGAACTGCTGGCCGCATTTCCGGTAGGCGTCATGGAAAGCACCGCCGCCGCTCGGCTGACTTCCCGTCCCGTGCCCCTCACCCTTGCGCCGGTTTCGCTGCACCTCGTCCGGCATCATCGCACTGACATGGACCCAGCAGTAACGCTTGTCGCCGAGCTAGTGCGCGAGGTCGCACCACAACTGCGTGGCAAGGAAGCTAGGTAGCTGGCGTCACCGCCCTGATGCACATGCTTCTTGAACGAGCGGCAGGTTTGAGGAAGTCGGAATCGCGTCGCAAAGGCGAACCAGGGGGCGTAACCAGCCATTCCGCTCTACGCCGCCGTTCTGCTCCGGCAGCGGCAAACATCTCACACCGTCCGAAAACCCGAAACTGGATTCGCCGCCGGTACCGAGGCGAGGACATCGCCGCCTGTGAGGAGGTTGGTGATAGATCTGTCCAAGGTCAGCGGTGAATTCGGCCTGACCGCGTTCGCTTATAATCTCACGCGCGCCATCACCATCGTCGGTGTCCCAGCGATGATGAAGGCGGCCTACTCCCGAACGGCGGGCATTTATCCACCTGGCGCGGCCACCTTCGAAAAGACCTACTCGACCCCGAACCAATGCCTTCCAGGCCGATAGAGTCAGCTTTTTCGCACCATGCAATAAATGCTGCCGCCCGGATCACCATCATCTACCAGAGCGCGAGTTTTCGGACGGTCTGATAGGTTTTCCGTTCCGCTGCTCCCCGGACCCAAGATATCAGGCGTCTGCGTTGGTGGCGCGGCCTGGGGCGAGAATCATAGGTCTGTCCGCACGATCGATCGAACCGCCTATGGCTGTTGCCGGTCCTCGGCATCGCCATTTTCGACCTCGAATTCTATGCGCCGATAAATCTCCGGCAACGGGATTTCGATGCCGATTTCGGGCATGCGAAGAATGGCGTCATCGCCGGCGAGCAGGTCGGCAACCCAATCATCGCCCTTGCGCGAGAAGATTGCCGCCGCCGCCTTGGTCTGCTGCAGCACGATGTAGCGCTGCACGGACGGGGTGGCCCTGTATTCCGCATTCTTGATGACGAAGTCGGTCGTGACGCTGCTCTCGCTGACGACCTCGAAAATCACGACAGGATCGGTTACGACCTTGGCCCGCGGCGGAACAGGCGTGCAAACGACGAAAGCCTCAGGGTAACGGATACGCCCGGCGACCCTGATCTTCAGTTCGCTACCGTAAGGCTGGCAGGGGCTGTCGCGCAGGCGCCCGGTCAGTTCGTAGATCAGGTTGCGCTGGATCGCCGAGTGGGCAGCGGTTCCGCCCGTCATGGCGAGCGGCTGGAAGCCATCGAACTCGTAACGCAGCTCCTGCCGCTCCTCCCAGACGAGGAACTGGTCGACAGTCATCGGCTTGCGAAGGGCGACGTCCATGGCGTTCAGCCTAGCATTCTCTGGCACTGATATCTCCTCTTTCCGAGGAAGCCCCAGAGTCCCTCCCTCGGACTGGACAAACGGCCGCTCGAAAGGCGCTCAGAGGAACCGGAGCCACGCGCGGGTCTAGCCGAGCATGGCGAGGATTTTCCAAGTTGTGGCCGACCGTGACCTCCGCGCATTTAGTGCGCCACCACGCACCAAATGCGGCTCTGGCCCGCTTCAGTGCCTTATCATAGCCTCGTCCCGCGGCCTCGCCCGTAGAACAGGCTGATGATGAACAATACCACGAAGACAAAGAACAGGATCTTGGCGACGCTGGCGAAGGCGGCAGCGAAGCCGCCGAAACCGAGAGCGCCGAAGATGAGCGCCACGACAAGAAGTATCAGGGTCCAGTGCAGCAGTTCCATGGCATCGTTCCGGGATCAGCGGGGAGGCAACTCGCGGCCGCGATACGGCGGCGGCGGCGGACGGTGATAATGCCGGTGATGCCGATGTCTCGGAGGCGGTCCATGCCGATGATAGCCGGGCACCGGCTGCGCCTGGGCATGGGTGACCAGGCCCGTCGCGAACAACCCGATGCACAGGATCACGGCTGGAAACAAAGTCTTCATGAAGTCTCCTTGTCGGCTATTCAGGATCCGAAATGACGCAACGTCAGAATGATCCGGTTGTTGCCGCTGCCTACTGCAATGGCGCTGCTGGCGAAAGAGGGCGCTCCCAGTCCCAGCTTCGGGTCACGTGAAAAGCCCAGATCCTCCTGTGGCATACCGAAGAAGTTGCGCTTCAGCCTACCTGACCCATCTTCGTCCTGATAGACCGCCACTGCATATTGGCCCGGCGCGATACCCGGAACCGAAGCCTCGACATCTCCCGGACGGGCCGGAACGATGGCGTTATAGTTACAGATTTCCGAGAGGAACTCCGGCTTCCGGCAGACCCCGATGCGGATATGGCCGTGGTCGTTGCGCACGCCCCGCACCGTCACCTGAAGCGTCGCCGCCGCGGCGACGCCGGTCGGAAGCCAGCTCCCCAGCAGGACCAACGCCTTCAAGACTGGCGCCTTCAAGA
>CAXSEE010000028.1:0-3017 GCA_964235615.1 uncultured Acetobacteraceae bacterium
CTAAGGAGTTGAGGGCATGGATCGACGTACGCTGTTCCGCCGCGCCGCGGCGACCGGGCTGCTCGGCGCCGCCGCGGGACCCGGGGCGCTCGCCGCCATCGGTGCGACCACCCCCGGCACGGCGACGCAGATCGGACCCGCTGGCCTACTGCCGCCGCTGCCGCGTGTCCGGCAAGCCGGCGAGCTGCGTGGCGAGATGCTGTACCGCCCGCTCGGCCGCACCGGCGAGATGGTCTCCGCGATCGGCTTCGGCGGCTCGCATTTCTGCAAGCCCGGGATCGACGAGGCGACCTCGCTCAGGCTCTGCCACACCGCGATCGATCGCGGCATGACCTTCATGGACAACGCCTGGGACTATAACAAGGGGCTGAGCGAGCAGCGCATGGGCCTCGCCCTGTCGCAGGGCGGCTACCGGAACAAGGCCTTCCTGATGACCAAGGTCGACGGCCGCACCAAGACGGTCGCGAACCAGCAGCTCGAGCAATCGCTGTCGCGCCTGAAGACCGACCGCATCGATCTGTGGATGTTCCACGAAGTGCTGCGCTTCGACGACCCCGACCGCATCTTCGCCCCCGGCGGCGCGCTGGAGGCGGCGCTCGAAGCAAAGCAGGCCGGCAAGATCCGCTACATCGGCTTCACCGGCCACAAGGACCCGCGCATCCACGTCTACATGATGGAAGTCGCCCGCGCCCACGGCTTCCAGTTCGACGTCGTGCTGATGCCGTCCAATGTCATGGACGCCCATTTCCGCTCGTTCGGCCGGCTCGCCATGCCGGTCGCGTTGCGCGAGGGCATCGGCGTCATCACGATGAAGGCGTTCGGCGGCTCGGACGGCGTGATCCTCAAGAGCGGTGCCGCGATCCAGCCGATCGACTGCCTGCATTATGCGCTGAACCGCCCGACCTCGGTCGTCATCACCGGCATCGACACCGACCACGCACTCGATCAGGCCTTCGCAGCCGCGAAAAGCTTCTCGCCGATGAGCGAGGCGCAGGAGGCGCGCATCCTCGCGGCGACCGCGGATCAGGCGGGCGCCGGCCGCTTCGAGCTGTTCAAGACCACCGACCATTTCGACGGCACTGCCCACCATCCCGACTGGCTCGGCGGCGACACCGCAGAGACCGCCGCCCTGGCGCCGAAGAATGGCGGCTGACACGAGCCTGCGTCGCTTCTGCCGCATGCTGGCGCTGCTCGCGGCGCTATGCCCGGCGCCGCCCGTCCAGGCCGAGACGGTCGGCCGGCGCCCGCCTGATCACGAGACAGCCTGGCCCGATCCCGAGACAGTGCGGATGGCTCCCATCGAGATCGAGTTGGCGAGCAGCGATCCCTTCACCCCCGCCGATATCGTCCATGCGAAGCCGCGCCTCGTGCGCGCGCTGCTCTACATGCCGCCCGGCGCTTCCCCCATGCACAAGGTGCCGGCGGTCGTGCTGCTGCACGGCTCGGTCGGCAATTTCGAGGAGCGCGGCTACCGCTACGGCCTGCCGCTCGCCGCCCTCGGCATCGCCGTGCTCGTGCCCGAGACCTACGCCTCGCGCGCCGACCTCGCGACCTCCTTTACCGGCCGGGCGCTGAACATCACCGAGACCATGTTCGACGCCGATGCCTATGCCGGCCTGGCCTCTCTCGCGACCCGCCCGGGCATCGACATCGCCCACGTCGCACTGGTCGGCTTCTCCTACGGGGGCATGGCCACGACCTATGCCCTCTACGACACGGTCGCCGACCGCCTGGCGCCGCACGGCCCACGCTTTGTCGCCCATGTCGCCTATTACGCACCCTGCGTCGCCCGTTTCGCCGACAGCCGGACGACCGGCGCGCCGCTGCTCATGCTGTATGGCGGCCGCGACCAGCTCATCCATCCCGATCGCTGCGGCCAGATCGCCGGCGACCTGCGCGCGGGAGGAAGCCAGGTCTCGATCATCGACTACCCGCGGGCAGTCCACCAATGGGATGGCGAGATGGCTCCCCGCCTGATCGGCCGCCACCTCGCGGATTGCAGCTTCCGCGTCGGTCGCCAGGGCATGGTCCACGACGCCGCTACCGGCCTTGCCACGGGCAATCCGTTCACGCGGGGCCTGGCGCTGGCACTCTGCACCGGCAGCCGCCCTTGGCCGATCGGCCGCGACGACGCCGTCGCCGACCATTCCAACCGCGATCTCCTCGACTTCCTGTCGCGCGCGTTCGCCGGGGCCGCCCTGCCGCGGCGCGCTTGACCGGCTTGCGGTCACGCACTTGTCAATCGGCGTCGAAGAGGGGCTTTCTCATGGTCCGGTGCGGCAGCGTCACCTCGATGAAGGGAGTTCCCTCGACGGCATAGCCAAGCCTCGCATAGAACCCGACCGCACGTTCGCGTGCCGCCAGCCGCGCGCTCGTCGCACCCAGACGCCTGAGTTCTGCCTCGCCGTGGCGTACGAGAAGCCTGCCGAAACCTTGTCGTTCCAGACCGGGCCGGATCGCCATCTGCCGCAACTTGGCCTCGCCTTGCGGGTCAGGCGGCAACAGGAGCAACGTGCCGGCCAGCATGTCTTCCAGCCACAGCGCCAGATGGATCTGTCCAGTCTCGGCGGCGAGCTGTTCGTCGCTGAAGGCGAGGCCCAGAGGAGCCCGCAGCACCTGATCGCGCAGTGCCACCATCTTCTTCCAGCCGACGCTGCCGGCTTGCTCGATCGTAATCCGCTGTTCCATCCGCCTCGTCATCTCATGACAATCGCACACGTCCTGAGGCCCCGCCTGTTCCCGATCGGGATCGCAGGGCCATCTTGCCTCGATCGGTCTGTTGTATGAACCCAACGATGATGATCGTCCTGAACCGGATTGCCGCATGAACGTCTTCCCCGCGCGCGGCCATTCCACTTTACCGAGCCCGCCGAGCGAGAGCGATACAGCCGCGATTGGTCCGGCGACCATCACGGCCGGCCGCTCGCGGTGGCGCGTCCGTCCAGCACCCAGCAGGTCTCGGCGATCCTGCGCCAGTGCAGCCTGGGCGGCATCCGCGTCGTGCCGCAGGGCGGTCT
>CAXSEE010000028.1:3117-10584 GCA_964235615.1 uncultured Acetobacteraceae bacterium
CAGCATCGGCGGCAACGTCTCGACCAACGCCGGCGGCTTCAACGTGCTGCATCACGGCATGACCCGCGACCTGGTGCTGGGGCTGGGGCTGGGGCTGGAAGTCGTGCTCGCGGGCGGGCGGATCTGGAACGGGCTGAAGCGGCTGCGCAAGGACAACCGCGGCTACGACCTCAAGCAGATGTTCATCGGGGCGGAAGGCACGCTGGGCGTGATCACCGCGGCCTCGCTCAAGCTGTTTCCGAAGCCGACCCAGGTCGAGACCGCGCTGGTCGGCGTCCGCTCGGTGGAGCATGCGATTTCGCCTTCCATCGCGCCATCCTGGCCGCCACCGGCAACCCGTACTTCACCCGCGCCTTCGACGTGTTCGGCAACCACATCATCCCCCGCCAGCGGATCCGCCTGGAGGGGATGCCGACGCTGGAGCTGGACGAATATCTGCGCCGGCTGCGGCAGGAGCATCAGGCCATCCTGCAGGCCCATCGAGACGCGCAAGGCGGCACTGGATCACCTGAGGCGAAGCCGGCGTCACTTCGAACTTGCAAGGAAGCAAGCCTTGTAGCCTGACTGCCCTGATGGGACCATTCTCAAGCAAATGGCTGACCGACTGCGAGGGGATCCGCGATGACGGCAAGTTTCAAGAGCACCGACCGTTATATCGCGTCGCGCGACCTGGAGGTCGCCGTCAATGCCGCGGTCACCCTGCAGCGTCCGCTGCTGGTGAAGGGTGAGCCCGGCACCGGCAAGACGGTGCTGGCGCATGAAGTCGCCGGCTTTCTCAACCGCCCGCTGATCGAATGGCACATCAAGTCGACCACCAAGGCGCAGCAGGGGCTGTACGAGTACGACGCGGTATCGCGACTGCGCGACGGCCAGCTCGGCGACGCCAAGGTGCATGACATCGGCAACTACATCGTGCGCGGCAAGCTGTGGGACGCATTCGAGGCCGACGAACCCGTCGTCGTGCTGATCGACGAGATCGACAAGGCGGATATCGAGTTTCCCAATGATCTGCTGCTGGAACTCGATCGCATGCAGTTCTTCGTCTACGAGACGCGCCAGACCATCGTGGCACGGCAGCGGCCGGTGGTGATCATCACGTCGAACAACGAGAAGGAGTTGCCGGACGCCTTCCTGCGCCGCTGCTTCTTCCACTATATCCGCTTCCCGGAACGCGACACGATGGAGCGCATCGTGCAGACGCATTATCCGGACATCCGCCATGACCTGGCACGCGAGGCGCTCACTGTATTCTTCGAGATACGCGACCTGCCCGGCCTGAAAAAGAAGCCGGCGACATCCGAACTGCTGGACTGGCTGAAGCTGCTGATGGTCGAGGACATGCCTCCCGAGGCCCTGCGGAGCAAGGAGAAGCATCTGGTGATCCCGCCGCTGCATGGCGCCCTGCTCAAGAACGAACAGGATGTGCATCTGTTCGAGCGTCTCGCCTTCCTGTCCAGACGCGGCGCCTAGGACGCGGCGCTCAGGAGGGGGGCGGCCGATGTTCTCGAACTTCATCTTCTCGCTGCGCAGTGCCGGAATCCCGGCTTCGATCACCGAGTATCTGACCTTGCTCGGGGCGATGCGTGCCGGGATCCTGGAGTATAGCGTGGAGGATTTCTATTTCCTCAGCCGCGCCACGCTGGTGAAGGACGAGCGCCACCTGGACCGGTTCGACCGCGTGTTCGGCCATTGTTTCAAGGGCCTGGAATTGCCGCCTGGGGAGCTGCGCCAAGAAATCCCCGAAGAGTGGCTGCGCAAGCTGGCCGAGAAGATCCTGACCACCGAGGAGATGGCGAGGATCGATGCCCTCGGCTTCGACCAGTTGATGGAGACGTTGCGCCAGCGCCTCGAAGAACAGAAGGGCCGTCATGAGGGCGGGTCCAAATGGATCGGCACCGCCGGCACCTCGCCTTTCGGCGCCAACGGCTATAATCCCGAAGGCGTGCGCATCGGCCAGGACAGTTCGCGTCACCAGCGGGCGGTCAAGGTCTGGGATAAGCGCGAGTTCCGCAATCTCGACGACACGCTGACGCTCGGCACGCGCAACCTGAAGCTGGCGCTGCGCCGTCTGCGACGCTTCGCCCGTCAGGGACCGGCGACGGAGCTAGACCTGCCGAACACGGTGCGCGCGACTGCCGCCCGGGCCGGACTGCTGGATCTATGCATGGTCCCCGAGCGGCACAACACGGTGAAGATCCTGCTGTTCCTGGACGTCGGCGGTTCGATGGACAGCCATGTGCGGGTCTGCGAGGAACTGTTCTCGGCGGCTCGGGCCGAGTTCAAGCACATGGAGCATTTCTACTTCCACAATTGTCCCTACGAACGCGTGTGGAAAACCAATCGCCGTGGCCGCGAGGCGATGCTGCCGACCATGGAGGTGCTGCGCAAATACGGCCCCGACTATAAGCTGATCTTCGTCGGAGACGCGAGCATGGGCCCGTACGAGATCACCCATCCTGGCGGCAGCGTGGAACATCTCAACGATGAAGCCGGCAGCGTCTGGCTGCAAAGACTGACCGGCCATTTCCGCCGCAGCGCTTGGCTGAACCCGTTGCCGGAGCAGGACTGGCGTGCCGGAAGTTCAATGGGACTGATACGCCAGTTGATGCAGGAGCGCATGTTTCCGCTGACGTTGGACGGGCTGGACCGCATGACGCGCGAGTTGAGCCACTGACCGCCGATCCGTCATTCCCTTTCCCGCTAATGCAGGCGGAGCACCATCGCCGGCGTTCGGATGCTCGGCGCCTGGAGCAGGGTTAGCGATCCGACCCGCACCGAATGCAGCCGGCCCTCGATCTCACGACGCCAGAACTCCAGGAACTTGTGCAGGATCGGGTAGGAAGGAGCAATATCGAGCTCCTGCCAGATATAGGCTTGCAGCATCGCCGGATGGTCCGGCAGGTGATAGAGGATCTCGGCGGTGGTGAGGCGGTAGTCCTTGAGCTGCTGCGAGAGGGACATGAACGTCTCCAGGAAGCGAAGCTTTCGTGACAGAAAGCGATCCTGGCCTATCCCGTTTCCTCATTTCAACTTAAATAATACATGATCGATCAGGACGTTAGCACTCGTAGGTTAGGAGTGCTGCCAGACCCTTGACTTCGGCATGGCCATCCCCTAGATCGCCCGTGACCTTTTGGCACTCGGTGCCTTGGAGTGCCAACAACCGCGGCGCCGCTTTGTGGAAGGGCGCTGCCCCATGATCGAGGAGCGATCCGAAATGGCGAGTTTCCGTCCCCTGCACGACCGGGTTGTGGTCCGCCGCATCACCGGCGAAGAGAAGACCCGCGGCGGCATCATCATCCCCGACACCGCCAAGGAAAAGCCGATGGAAGGCGAGATCATCGCCGTCGGCGCCGGCGCGCGCAACGAGCAGGGCCAGATCGTCGCCCTGGACGTGAAGGCAGGCGACCGGGTGCTGTTCGGCAAGTGGTCGGGCACCGAAGTGAAGATCGACGGCGAGGAGCTGCTGATCATGAAGGAAAGCGACATCATGGGCGTGGTCGACATCGCCGTCTAGTTCCGTCGATTTCCGATAGGTGCTGATCCGTAAACAGGAGAAACAAACATGGCTGCCAAGGACGTGAAGTTCGGCGGAGATGCCCGGAGCCGCATGCTGCGCGGCGTCGATATTCTGGCCGATGCGGTAAAGGTGACGCTCGGACCCAAAGGCCGCAACGTCGTCATCGACAAGAGCTTCGGCTCGCCGCGCATCACCAAGGACGGCGTCACCGTCGCCAAGGAAATCGAGCTGCACGACAAGTTCGAGAACATGGGCGCGCAGATGGTGCGCGAAGTCGCCAGCAAGACCAACGACATTGCCGGCGACGGCACCACCACGGCGACGGTGCTGGCCCAGGCGATCGTCCGCGAGGGCATGAAGGCGGTAGCCGCCGGCATGAACCCGATGGACCTCAAGCGCGGCATCGACAAGGCGGTTGCGGCCGTTGTTGCCGAGCTCGCGAAGAACACCAAGAAGATCACCACGCCCGCCGAGACCGCGCAGGTCGGCACCATCTCGTCAAATGGCGAGAGGGAGATCGGCGAGATGATCAGCCAGGCCATGCAGAAGGTCGGCAACGAGGGCGTGATCACCGTCGAGGAAGCCAAGGGCATCCAGACCGAGCTCGACGTCGTCGAGGGCATGCAGTTCGATCGCGGCTATATTTCCCCCTACTTCATCACCAACCCGGAGAAGATGATCGCTGACCTCGATCAGCCATACATCCTGATCCACGAGAAGAAGTTGTCTTCGCTGCAGCCGATCCTGCCGTTGCTCGAAAGCGTCGTGCAGTCGGGCCGTCCGTTGCTGATCCTCGCCGAGGATGTCGATGGCGAGGCCTTGGCGACCCTGGTGGTGAACAAGCTGCGCGGCGGGTTGAAGATCGCGGCCGTGAAGGCGCCAGGCTTCGGCGATCGCCGCAAGGCGATGCTGGAAGACATCGCGATCCTGACCGGCGGCCAGGTGATCAGCGAAGACCTCGGCATCAAGCTCGAGAACGTGACGCTGGCGATGCTCGGCCAGGCGAAGAAGGTGCATATCGAGAAGGAGAACACCACGATCGTCGAGGGTGTCGGCGAGAAGGCCGACATCCAGGGCCGTTGCGCCCAGATCCGGGCCCAGGTCGAGGAGACCACGTCCGACTATGACCGCGAGAAGCTGCAGGAGCGTCTGGCGAAGCTCGCCGGTGGCGTTGCGGTCATCCGCGTCGGCGGCTCGACCGAGGTCGAGGTGAAGGAGCGCAAGGACCGCGTCGACGACGCGCTGCATGCGACCCGTGCGGCGGTCGAGGAAGGCATCGTTCCCGGCGGCGGCACGGCCCTGGCCCGCGCGTCCCTGATGCTGGCGCATCTCGTGCCGGAGAATGACGACCAGAAGTTCGGCATCGAGATCATCCGCAAGGCGATCCAGACGCCGCTGCGCCAGATCGCCGAGAATGCCGGCGAGGATGGTGCCGTGATCGCCGGCAAGGTGCTGGAGAATGCCGAGTATGCCTGGGGTTTCGATGCCCAGCTCGGCGAGTACAAGAACCTGATCGACGCCGGCATCATCGACCCGACCAAGGTGGTCCGCACCGCCCTGCAGGACGCGGCCTCCATCGCCGGCCTGCTGGTCACGACCGAGGCGATGATCGCCGAGAAGCCCGAGAAGAAGGCCCCAGCGGGCGGACCTCCGGGCGGCGGCGGCATGGGCGACATGGATTTCTGATCCAGGCTCCCGGCGCCGCACGAACAAGCGTCACGAGAATGAGGGCGGTCCATACGGGCCGCCCTTTTCCTGTACGGCTCCCGCCCATACGGTTACAATTGACTCGTATAAAATTTTCTGGCCCCATTACGGTAGGGTAACCGAAGATCTTCGACCGGGTCTGAGGGATGGAGAAGTCCGGGTGCGGTGTCCGGATGGGATGAGGAGATACACGGTCAATGGCAACTGGAACCGTGAAGTGGTTCAACACCACGAAAGGCTTTGGCTTCATCATGCCGGACGACGGCGGCAAGGATGTGTTCGTTCACATCACCGCCGTGCAGGCTGCCGGCCTGCGCGGTCTCAACGAGGGCCAGAAGGTCACCTACGAGATCGCGATGGAGCGCGGCAAGGCCGCAGCCACCAACCTCAAGGCCAGTTGAGGGTTCAGGCGAGCCGCGTCTCGGCTCCGGTCCGCTCCACCGTCTCGACCTTGGTGGCGCCTGACTGCTGCAGGATAGCCGTGGCCTTCTGTTCATGCTCGTCATCCCTGACGATCGCGGCCAGGATCAGCGTGCCGCTCGCACCCTGGGCGTCGTGTCCGGCTTCGCGCTTGTCGGCTGCATTCTGAAAACCGAGATGGGTCAGGCCACCGGCTCCGGCTGCCGCACCCACGGCCACGGCCGCAACCGGGATCGCGGCACCGCCCGTCACCACCGATGCCACCGTGCCGCCGATCAACGCGGCGGCAACACCGATCGTGCTGTTTGCCAGAGTGCGTGCCTGGCGCGCGTCATGCTCGTCGGCGGGGTTCCCGGTTCCCTGCGTGGTGGTGGGGTGGGCCGACTGAGGCTCCGGCAGGCTCAGGTCGCCGCGGTCGAAACCGCCGGTCAGCAAGGCTTGGATCGCCTGTTGCAGCGTGCCCTCGTCCGGCAGCAGGCCCTGCACCTCGCGCACGGTGCCGCCAAGGATGGGAATGGTGGTGTGGTCCGGGGTCGTATCGCTCATGATCTGGTTTCCTCACCGTCCTGACACCAGTCAACGCCGTGTTCCAGGAGGAGTTGATGTTGTGCCTAGCCAGGTTCAGACAAGAAGCCGCGCGTCTGCGACGGGTCAGACAAGAAGCCGCGCGTCTGCGACGGGTCAGACAAGAAGCCGCGCGTCTGCGACACGACGTCGGCGAGGCCACGGCGCTGCACCGATACGCCGTCCGGAAAGCCGGATAACAGCCGGGTTGGGGTGCGCCGGTCAAGCAGCACGAACACGCCGGTGTCGGTCGAGGAGCGGATCAGCCGTCCAAAAGCCTGACGCAGGCGCAGCCTGGCGATACGGTCGTCGTACAGCGTGGGCGCACCTCCCGAGAGGTGGATGCGCCGCTCGCGATGCAGGATATCCGGCCGCGCCCATGGCACGCGCTCGAAGATCACCAGCCGCAGGGCGCGCCCGGGCACATCGACGCCGTCACGCATCGCATCGGTGCCGAGCAGGCAGGAGTTGACCTCTGTGCGGAAGACATCGACCAGGGTCGCGTTGTCCATCGCGTCGACATGCTGGGCGAACAGCGGGATGCCGGCTTCTTCCAGCGGTTTCGCGATCCGCTGCTGGACCATGCGCAGGCGGCTGATCGCCGTGAACAGCCCGAGCCCGCCACCCCCTGCGGCGATGAACAGCGCGCGATAGGCGCCGGCAAGCTGGTCGGGATCATCGTGGGCAACATCATTGACGATGAAGGCCCGCGTCTGCCGTGCATAGTCGAACGGGCTGGCCAGGGCCGCGCGCAAGGCCGGCGAGGGCAGATGGTTGGCGCCGACGCGCGCCTCGGCGGCTTCCCATGCGGCCCGCGCATCGACGCCGCTCTCGTCACGCAAGGTCGCCGACGTGATCAGGATGCCGTGCGCTGGAGTGGCGAGCGCCGCCACGAACGGGATCGTCGGATCGAGCCAGTGCCGATGCAGCCCGACATCCTGGCCCGACCCGCCCTCGCGACGGATCCGCAGGAACATCACATGGTCCGGCGTGCGGTCCGCGTCCGGCGGCTCCGGCACCGCGCGCAGCATGATGATCCAGGCCTCCAGCCGGCTGATCGCACGGCGATGGATGCTGCGGCACATCGCCTCGATGCGTCCGCGCGATACGGAGTCCAGGCTGTCGGCCGCTTCCTCCAGACGGGCGCCGAGGCGTGCCACCAGGTGGCGCAGCGGCTCGGCGATGCGGACCAGAGCCCGTTCCAGCATGGCGGCGGCGAGGACCAGTTCCTCGCTGATCGGATGCAGGTCGCACTC
>CAXSEE010000028.1:10684-25542 GCA_964235615.1 uncultured Acetobacteraceae bacterium
TGCTCCCCTGCGTTCGCGCCAGCACCTGTCGATGCAGCAGCAGAAGCAGCGCTTCGGTCGGGTTGCGCCCATCCGCGGCCGGTTCCGGATCGCTCAGCCGCATCGACCAGCCGGGGGCCGGAAGCGCGCGCGCCGCCAGCAACGCCGCGTCCAGCGGGGTTTCCAGCTCCGCCTGTCCCACCACCAGATCATCGAGCCGGCGCTTCAGGCCCCTTGCCCGCGAGCGCCCGCCTTCGGCGCCGAGCAGCCAGCGTCGCAGCTCCGCCGCCTCGATGCCGGACAATTCGGCGGAAAAGGCGCTGTCGGCGGCCTCCGGCAGATGGTGGCCCTCGTCGAACACGTAGCGCGTCGGCACCTGGTCCTCGTCGGCGCCGCCACTGGACATGACATGGTAGGCTGCCTGGGTCAGCACCAGCGCATGGTTCGCCACCACCAGGTCGGCCTCGCGGGCGCGTCGTATGCCATGCTCGATGTAGCAGCGCTGATAGTGGCTGCAGGCGCCATGGATGCATTCGCCGCGACGATCCGCGAGGCCGCCGACATAGGCGTGGCCGAAGATCTCGCCGAACCAGCCGGGCAGGTCGCCGCCCTGGACATCGCCGTCCGACGTCGCCATCGCCCAGCGCACCAGCAATCCCAGCGGGATCAGCGAGGCGGGCGTGTTGCCGCTTCGTTGATTGGCAATGTTCACAGCCTCCTCCAGGTTGAGCA
The DNA here is from genome assembly GCA_964235615.1 of uncultured Acetobacteraceae bacterium. Taxonomy (GTDB): domain Bacteria; phylum Pseudomonadota; class Alphaproteobacteria; order Acetobacterales; family Acetobacteraceae; genus Lichenicoccus. The sequence goes on from CAXSEE010000028.1 coordinate 11,396, forward strand.
GGCAGAGGTAGTTCTCGCGGCCCTTGCGCAGGACCACGCGCCGCCGCCGCTCGGCCGGATCGGCATGCAGGCGCGCAAGCTCGGTCTCGATCTGCCGCTGCAAATGCCGCGTGTAGGTGCTGATCCAGACGGTGCCGCCGTTGCGCTCGGCCCACAGGCTGGCAGGCGCCACGTAGCCGAGCGTCTTGCCGGTGCCGGTGCCGGCTTCCGCCAGGACCAGATGCGGGTCGCCACGCGTGGTCCGCGCCCGGAAAGCGTCCACCGCGGCGTCGGCATAATCCGCCTGTCCCGCGCGCTGCTCGGCATCCGGACCGAGCAGGCGGGTCAGTTGGACCCTCGCCTCCATGGGTGTCACCTCGGCATTGCCGGGCGGTGGCCGAGGCGCGGTCTCCTCCCACTTCGGCAGCCGGCGCCAGACTTTTATAGCCTGAGAGGTCTGCATCAGCTCCGACGGCAACGGGCCAGTGCCTAACCCGAGGGCGGCGCAGACCGAGGGACCCCAGCTCCATCCGGCCTTGTTCATCAACAGGGCCAGCGCCGGCAGGTCCGCACCTGACGGGGTGTGCCTCAGCGTGGCCAGCCGCTGCATCAGGATGCCGGCCAGCACCGGCAGCAGGGCCGCATCGGCGCGTCCGATCTCGGCGTCGGTAAGGTCGAGCGCCAGCGCCAGCCCGCGCGGCGTGGGAGCCGCCGTGCGCGCGGGCAGCACGAAGGCGAACAATTCCAGCAGGTCCAGCGAGGGCTGCACCCCGGTTCCGAGGCGGCGCCAGCTCGAAGGCGCATGCACCAGCAACGGCGGTGCCATGTCGCGAAGCGTCTCGACGGCCGCAGTTGGCGATACTTCGAGCAGCTCGCCATCCGGGGTCAGCAAGGAGACCCGGCCATATCCGGCCACCAGCGCCGCCGGCATCTCGTCCGGTGCCTCCGGCCGGGTTCGATTGGAGGTGGCGGGAGGCGGCGTGCGAGGTTCGGGCATCAGCCGCTTAGCATAGGGTGATTGACCAAGCCCTGTCGCGTTCATAGCTTCCGCCCATGCCAGGATCTCAGCACGACGCGGCTACCCAGATCTCCACGGACCGGACCCCACTGACAAGCCGGGGCCCGAAGGCGTGGCCGTTCGACGAGGCGGCCAAGCTTGCGGCCCGCTTGCAAAAAGGGGATCTGCAGGGGGGGGATCCGAACCGGCCGGCCTTGCTGGAGACGGGCTATGGTCCGTCCGGCCTGCCGCATATCGGCACCTTCGGCGAAGTGGCGCGGACCAACTGGGTGCGTCAGGCCTATACCGAGCTGACCGGCCGCCCGACCCGCCTGCTGGCATTCAGCGACGACATGGACGGGCTCCGGAAAGTGCCCGAAAACGTGCCGAACCGGGACATGCTGGCGGCCCACCTCGGCCGGCCGTTATCGCGCGTGCCGGACCCGTTCGGCACCCACCCGTCTTTCGCCGCCCACAACAACGCCCGGCTGCGTGCCTTTCTCGACGGCTTCGGCTTCGAGTACGAGTTCGCCTCGTCCACCGAATATTATGTCTCCGGCCGCTTCGACGCGACCTTGCGACGCGCGCTGGAGGTGCATGACCAGATCGTCGCGGTCATTGCCCCGACCCTGGGTGCCGAACGCCGGGCCACCTACTCGCCGATCCTGCCGCTGCATCCGCGCACCGGCGTGGTGATGCAGGTGCATATCGACGAGATCGACGCCGCCGCCGGCACCGTGCGCTGGCAGGACGAGACCGGCGAGCGCTTCGAGACCCCGGTGACCGGCGGCGCCGCCAAATTGCAGTGGAAGGCCGACTGGGCCATGCGCTGGGCAGCGCTCGGCGTCGATTACGAGATGTCCGGCAAGGACCTGATCGACAGCGTCCGGCTCTCGACGAAGATCTGCCGCCTGCTCGGGGCCGAGCCGCCGGTCAGCCTGACCTACGAACTGTTCCTCGACGAGCAGGCACAGAAGATCTCGAAGTCCAAGGGCAACGGCATCTCGGTCGAGGAGTGGCTGCGCTACGCTCCGGCGGAAAGCCTGGCGCAATACATGTTCGTCGCGCCGCAGCGTGCCAAGCGGCTGTTCTTCGACGTGATCCCCAGGGCGGCGGACGAATATCTGGCCAACCTGGCCCGCGCGTCCACGCAGGAGCCCGACGCGCTGATGGCCAACCCGGCCTGGTTCATCCATGGCGGCAAGCTGCCCGATGACGGCGGCAGCCCGGTGCCGTTCGCCATGCTGCTGAACCTGGCTTCGGTCGCCAACGCCGAGACGCCGGATGTGCTCTGGGCCTTCCTTGCCCGCTACGGCGACGGCCTGACGCCGGAGGGCCAGCCCTTTCTCGCCCGTCTGGTCGATCATGCCATCGCCTACTACCGCGATTTCGTGCGTCCGCAGAAACGCTTCCGTCCCCCGGACGAGCGCGAGCGCCTGGCCCTCGCCGACCTCGCCGAGACGCTGAAGGGGATCGATCCCGCGGCTCCGGCCGATCCCGAGATGGTGCAGAACCTGGTGTTCGAGGTCGGCAAGCGGCATGGCTTCGAGCCGCTCCGGAACTGGTTCGGCTGCCTCTACGAGGTGCTGCTGGGCCAGCAGGAAGGACCGCGCTTCGGCATCTTCATCGCCCTGTACGGCATCGCCGAGACGGTCGCCCTGATCGAGGCAGCAACAACACGCACATGAAGACGCCACCGAGGCGCGGTCTGCGCAGGCTGGTCCGGCTCCCGCATCTGCTCGGACTGCTGCTTCTGGTCGGGGCGGTGTTCGTGGTCCAGCGCGAGTTCCGCCACCTGAGCTTCGGCCAGGTGCGCGAGGGCCTGAGTGCCATTCCACCCAGAGCGCTGCTGACCTCGGCCGGCTTCACCCTGCTGTCCTACTTCATCCTGTCTTTCTACGACCGCATGGCGACGATCCATGCCGGGCACAAGCTCCCGTTCCGGCGCACCTTCTTCGCCTCGTTCTGTTCCTACGTGCTGTCGCACAACCTCGGTTTCTCGGCCCTGTCGGGTGCCGCGGTGCGTTTCCGGCTGTATGGCAACTGGGGGCTGAAACCCGCCGAGATCGCGCAGATCATCGCCTTCTGCTCGCTGACTTTTGTCCTGGGAGCCTGTGCGCTGATCGGCGGCGTGCTGATCATCGAGCCCGGATCGATCCCGATCCTCGGCCGCGCGGTCTATCCCCTTCTGCTGCGGCTGCTCGGGATCATCGCCTGGGGCATCGTGATCGCCTACGTGCTGCTGTCGAAGCGGCTCAAGCAGATCAACCTCGGGCCGCTGCATATCGAGCTGCCCGGGCCGCGCATGGCGATCGGCCAGGTGTTGGTCGCGAGCCTCGACGTCTCCGCCACCGCCGCCATCGCCTATTCGCTGCTGCCGTCCACTCCCGGGCTCGGCTACCCGGCGTTCCTCGCCATCTACATCGCCTCCTACACCACGGGGCTGGTCGCCAGCGTGCCGGGCGGGCTCGGCGTGTTCGACGGGGCCATGCTGCTGGGCCTGTCCGCCTGGCTGCCGGCGCCGCGCATCCTGGGCATGATCTTCGTGTTCCGGATCTTCTACTACATCGTGCCCTTGTTCCTCGCCGGCATCCTGTTCTCGGGCCACGAGCTGCTGCTGCGAAGCGACGTGCTGCTGGCGCCGTTGCGTGCGCGGGCCGGTCCCGCGCGCGTGCCGCGGCCCAGCCTGGTGGTGCGCCAGAGCGAGGCCGACTTCTCGGTCACTGTCGCGGTGGGCGCGGTCTCGCTGTGCGGGGCGATGCTGCTGGGGCTCGGCGTGCTCGACCCCGCGTCCGACCTCGACGCCATCATCCCGCCCGCTCCCGGACTGTTCGAGGGTCCGTCGGGGTTTGCCGCCTGGCTGACCGGCCTTGCCGGCGACTATGTGCCGTCGCTGATCGGCGCCGCGCTGATGGGGCTGGCGATCGGCCTGTCGAACCGCGTTACCCTGGCCTGGGGGACGACCATCATCCTGCTTTGTCTCGCCGCCGTCCTGACCGCGCTGCGTGGCAACGTGCCTCTGGTCCCGGGCATACTGGTGCTTTCGGCGCTGCTGATCGCTCCGTTCCGCAGCTCATACTATCGCCATGCGCGTATCCTCAGCGAACCGCTCGCGCCGGGGACGGCGCTGCCGTTGCTGCTCCTGGTCGGTTGCGTGCTGATCCTGGGCCGGCTCGAGCCGAACCTGCGCTTCATGGACGCCAACAGCTGGTGGTCGGTCGTCTTCAGCGAGGGGGCGACCAACCGCACGCGCGCCTCGCTCGCCTGCGCGGTGCTGATCATGCTGGTGGCGTTGTGGCGCCTGATCTCGCCAGGACGGATCGCGACCCTGCCCTGGCCGGGAGAAGGCCAGGAACGCTATATCGCGTCGGCCGAGCGGCCCGATGGCGGGCTGCGGGACGAGCCCGGCTTGAAACCCGCGGCGGTGGTGTTCAGCGAGACCGGCCGTGCGGCCATCGCCTTTACCCGGGTCGATCTTCCGCATGGCGGCCTGCTGGTGGCGCTCGGCGATCCGGTCGGAACCCCGGCCGAGCAGGTCTCGGCGATCTGGCGCCTGCGCGACCTCGCCCTGCAGGAGGGACGCGACCCGGTGTTCTGGCAGGTCGGCCCTGCCCTTCTGCATCTCTATGACGATCTCGGCCTGACCGCCTGGCCGATGCAGGATGAGCCGGGAGGTGGCCCGACATCCTACCTATGCTGTGCCGCCGAGCATGGCCGGGTGGTGCTGCGCAAGCTGACCCAGGCTGCCGCGGCGGCCTGAGTGTTCTTCATCTACTTCTCTGGCCCGGCGCCATGCAGGGCACCGATATGGCGTAGCACGATGCGGTGGGTCTCGGCGGCGAACGCGCGCAGTTGGGTATTCTCGCCGGTGCCGGCTTCCTTGGCGAAGGCCGCGCCGTCCTTGGCGTGGATGCGCTCCATCGAGGTAATATAGGCATTGTCGAACGCCGTCCCGGACAGCGAACCGAGCTTGTCGAGCTGACCCTGGAAGTCGGCGTTGAGCGTGTCCGGGAAGGTGATGCCGACCGACGAGGCGATCGACTTCAGCTTGTCTCCGACCAGCATGTGGTCATGCGCCTCGGTGGTGCCGTTGTCCTTCACATCCTGCGTGGCGGCCTTGTCCGCGGCCATCTTGCCGGCCTGCACCTCGAACATGCCGCCCTGCGAGACCTTGGCCACGAACGCCTTGTCGCTGGCGGAAACGCCGGTATCGGCGAGCGCAGCCTGGGCGGCCGCCAGCATCACGAGGGTAGCGAGGCCCGGAATAGTGAACGGTATATTCTTCAAGGAGAGATCCTTTCTGTCATTCACGGGAGGCGATGAAGCTTTCCGACGTGCCATCCTCGGGATTGACGAAGATGATGTCCTTCGGGTCACGGCGCGGCGTGTCGATCGACAGGAATACGACCGGTTCCTCGAACAGGTCCGGCAGCGCATGCACCACGCCCTTCTCGAAGAACAGCAACTGACCGGGCTGGAACTCCGCCTGCGTCGAAGGGTCCTCCATCCAGAAGCTGCCGCGCCCGGAGAAGACGTAGAGATACTCGTCGCAGGTCGCGTGGTAATGCGCCGGCGTCCCCTTGTAGACCCGGAACACCCGCGCACTCGCCTCCGGCCGGTTGGTCATGTAGTGGTCGATCAGCAAGGTCTTTGCGGTTTCCGGCAAGGAGGCCGCGATCTCGCCGATGTCGAAACGCCCGGAACGCGGGTTGTCCTCTACCATCGCCTTTTCCTTTCAGAAGCCCGACAGGACCGTCTTGCCGATGCCGCGTCCGCTTTCGATGAACGCATGCACCTGGCGCAGGTTGGCCACGGTGATCCCGCCGGCATTCTTCGTGAGCGTGCTGCGCAGCACCCCGGCATCGACCAGGTTTGACACTGCATCGAGCAGCGCACCCTGCTCGGCCATGTCGGTGGTCTGGTACAGCGACCGGGTGAACATCAGCTCCCAGTGGATCGACACGCTCTTGCGCTTGAACGGAACGACGTCGAGCGTCTTGGGATCGTCGATGACCGCCAGCCGGCCCTGCGGCGCGATCAACTCCACGATGGCCGGGAGGTGATGCCCGGTCGAAGTCAGGGCGGCGACATAGGCGATGTCGGACAACCCGAGCGCACGCAGACCCTGGTCCAGCGGCTGACGATGATCGATCACATGATGGGCACCCATCTCCCGGCACCAGGCGACGGTCTCCGGCCGTGACGCCGTCGCGATCACGGTCAGGCCGGTCAGCCTGCGCGCGATCTGGATCAGGATGGAACCGACGCCGCCGGCACCATTGATCACCAGCAGCGTGCCCTTCGCATCCGGGCTGCGCGCCACGCCGAGGCGCGTGAACAGCAATTCCCAGGCAGTGACCGCGGTGAGCGGCAAGGCCGCCGCCTGCTCGAACGACAAGCTCGCCGGCTTGCGTCCGACCAGCCGCTCGTCGACCAGATGCAGCTCGCTGTTGCATCCGGGACGATCCAGCGCGCCGGCATAGAACACGTCGTCCCCGGGCGCGAACCGGGTCACCGCGTTGCCTACCGCCTCCACGACCCCGGCGGCGTCGAACCCCAGCACCCGCGCGGTGCCTTCGGGAGGCGCTGCGGCGGCGCGCTGCTTCACGTCGACCGGATTGACCGACACGGCGTGCACGGCCACGCGCAGGTCGTGGGCACCCGGCTCGGGCGCCGGCAGATCGAGCTCGATGAGGGAATGCTCATCGCCGATCGGCAGCGGCGTGTAGTAGCCAATCGCCTTCATCATGCCCTCCTGAAATCGGATCCGGCAGCAGTTCTACAGCCTTGCGCATTTCCTGAAAGGCCGTTGGGTCATGGTATTTTCATTACGAATACGGACAAAGGTAAGTCATGCTGTGCGGACGAAGGAGGCTTCGCGCTTCCGGTTTCCCCGAACTGCTGACGATGGCATTCCTGCTGGGACTTTGCGGCTGCACGCCCGAATTCCAACTTGGCGAGATACGACCGGCCGCCCATCCCGCGCCGGACTGGCTCGAGGGCGTGCAGGCCGAGACCGACGTCCGCCGCAGCGCTCCCGATCTCTGCTCGCTCAACCTGTTCAAGCGCTGGATCAGCCGTGACGGCCAGTCCGTCGTCCTGGTCGGGCTCCGTGATCGCGCTGGTCACGAGCATCCTGAACTCGCCGGACAGCGCTGCGGCGGCCAGCGCGCTGATATCTTTCCATGGAGAGGTCAAGGATCTCAAGAACAGCGGCATCCTCCCATCGGCCGGACGGGACATGGTCATCCTGATCTGGGCCATGCTCAGCCCAACGAATGCCCGGATGCCGCACCCTACGCGCAGCTCCGCTCGGTGAAACCGTTCCTGCCCGCGGGCGGGGCGCCGAGCGGGTCAGGATCCTGGGCCGGCCTTGCCATCCGCCTCGGCCACATCACGCGCCCTCAGTCGTCGATGTCGTAGTTCGGGTGGGTCAAACGCGCCATGAACTCGCTGGGAGGACGCACCTTGGCCTCGCCCGGGTAGGGTCGCCTGAAGCCGGTGGCCGCATACCAGTCATAGTGGTTGAGCATGTCTGGATCTACGGAGTCCGCCTTCGCCGTTTTTCCAGCGAACATCTTCACCTTCATCGCCGCCCACTGCACCGCGAGCGGAGCGGCCGGCTTGATGATGGCGTTCTGCGCCTGGCTGGCGGTGACGCCCATGTCGAGCGGGACCTGGTTCGGCAGGTGCGACCACGGAGCATAGTTCGGCGTGTTCGTGAAGTCGGTGAACATCGGCGTCGCCAGCAGGTCGAACTGGTTCATAGGCGGCAGTCCCAGGATCTGCTCGATCGTCCGGGTCATGTTCACCTGGGTATAGGTCGTATGGTCGGTCGGTCCGTACTGCACCGCGTAGGGACTGACGACGTAGCCGGGACTGCGGTGTCCGTCGATATGGTCGACGCCGTTCTGCGCATCGTCCTCCTCCATGAAGATGGCGGAATCCTTCCACACCGGGCTGTGGCTGATGATGTCGATCATCCTCCCGACCGCGAGGTCGTTGTCAGCCTGCTCCGCGTCGACCGTCGGCGGGCCGCCGGTGTGATCGTCCATCACCCACAGGATGCTCAGGCTCGGCACGGTGCCGTGCGCGACGTCGTTCTGGAAATCCTGCAGCCAGATGTCCACACGGAACTGATCCGGGATGTTGAGGTCGAATTGCGGGAAGTTCTTGATCAGCAGCGACTCCACCGACGGCACCGACGACTCCGTATTGATTACGTTCTGATAATGCAGCGTCGGTTCGCTGCCGGCCTCGAAGGCCTTGCTGTCGGCGTAGAACTGCGACCAGTTCGGATGACCGAGCGATGTCGGAAAGAACTCGTTCTCGACATACTCGCCGTAGATCTTCGTCCGCAGGCCGGCATTGACGGCCTGCGACCAGAGGAAGCCGCGCTGCAGGTAGGCCAGCGAGTCGCCCGCATTGCCACCCGGATAGCTGCGCACCCAGTCGGGCGACTGGATGTCGTCCGCATAGGGCGCCACCGCCTCGGTGATATACTGGTGGCCGTCGGCGGACTGGCGGCTGGGGTCGTAGAAGTTATCGAGCAGCGGGAAGCGCTTGATCAGGTCGTGGGCGTTCGGCGTGTCCTTGCCGCCAAAGACCGCGAGCGCCGGATCTCCCCTGCCGGCCGCGACGTCGCCCAGGATCTGGTCGTAGGTGCGGTTCTCCCGGACGATGAGGAAGACGTGCTTGATGGTCGAGGGCTCGCCGATATGGGCGGGAATCGCGACCGGCTTCGCGTTGGGATCGGCGAAGCCGGCGGAGAAGAAGTTGCCCAGCCGGTCCCAGTGGTTGTTCCGCGCGACCTGCACGCTGTACCCGGAGATCTTGGAAGCCAGGTTGCCAAGCGGGATCAGGCTCACCGTCCCGGTATCCTGATAGCTGCTGAAGGCGGTCACCCCCTGTGCCGTGTTGAGCGACCCCTGCGTGCCGGTGCCCTTGTCGTTGGCGACGAGGAGCTGGTTGGTGGCGGGGTCGAGCTTCAGCGATCCCGGGGCGTAGCCGACGGGAATGAGGCCGAGGAAGGGTGTCGGTGCCCCGCCGCTGAGATTGACCACCTCCACCGCGTTCGCGTTGTAGAGCGCCACGTAGGCGATGCCGCGGAGCCGGTCGACGGCGATCGCCGTCGGACCCAGGGCAAAGGCGGGGCCCTTGCCGGGCACCGGCAGCGGGAACTTGAGCGAGATCGTGCGCACCACCCGGTCGATGCGCGTATCGATCACCGAGATGGTGTCGTCGTAGGTGTTCGAAACCAGGAGATAGGGACCATACAGGGCCATGCCGGTCGGATGCAGGCCGGTGGAGATCGTCGCGGTCACCTTCATGGTGGGCAGGTCGACCACCGACACGGTGCCCGTGGTCGAGAAGCCGTCTGTCGGGTCGGCGACGATGGGCGTCCCGCCGGACAGAACCTGGAAGTCGGCCTGGGTGGCGACACGCCCGCCCTCGTTGCTGACATAGGCGGTGTTGCCGTCCAGCAGGATGCTGTTCGGAGCGTTGCCGACCCGGATCTGGCCGACCATCGTGGGTGTCGCCCGTGTCAGGTCGATGGTGGCGAGCGTGTTGTTCTGGCTGAGCAGCGCGTAGGCGGACTTGCCGTTCTTCGAGAATGCGAGGCCGCCGGGATAGGAGGTGGAGGTGGTGTAGAGCTGGCCGCAGGCCTCGCCGTAATCCCCGATCGGGCTGTTCGGGAAGCAGTCGATGAACGACGTGTCGGGTGGCACCGACACGTGCGCGGAGTCCGACAGCAGGCCGGTCGGGCCGACAGTGGCGACCGTGACGTAGCTGTTGTCCTGGCTCAGGATCAGCTTTCTGCCGTCGCGGGAGTAGGCGATGCCGCCGTAGCTTCCCGAGCTGTCCTTGAAGGGCAGGTAGCTCTGCAGCACCTGGCCGGTGCGGGTGTCGAACACCTGGACCGCCGAGGTGGAGCTGCCCTCGGTGAGGACCGCGGCGGTGTAGCTGTTCGGCCTCGGGTTGATCGCGACCGCCTTCGCGCGGACCGGGCTGCCGAGGTTCACCTGGGTCCCGGCCGGCGTGATGATCGTGCCGTTGCTGACGACGATGGAGCCGTTGCTCTGCGGGCCTACGGTGTAATCTGGGAAGAGGTTGGAGGGAGCGGCGATCGCGGGTGCTGCGAAGCCTGCCGCAAGCAGGCCGGCGAGCGGGCGAAGACGTTTCATGCGCGACATTAATTTCCCCTTGACCAATCCGTCAGGTTGTTGTCAGCTTTGTCTGCAGGAGCCGGGCCTCGCTAATAGCAAAGCCCTGCTGTGGCGTCCCACGCCCTTCATGACAGTTTGATAAAATCTCACGAGCTGAGATCGTTTCGGCGTCATGGGTCTGCGACGACCGATCACGCCTACGATACGGTAACGATCCGATCGTCGAGCAGACCGCCGAGCGAGCCGAGCCAAGGCTCGTAGCGCCGCCATCGCTCGACCGAATTGCGATAGATCGGCTGCCGCGCCTGCCACCGGCTCGGCGTCTTCACCGTGCGGGGATTGAGTTCGGGGCGCGCGCACGCTTCCTCCCATTCGAGCCCGCATGCCTCGATGATCCGGCGGATCATCGGCTCAGGCGCGCGCGTCAGCTCCTCGTAGTCGATCTCGACATGGCGGTCGCCCGGCAGGACGCGGCGCCAGTGCTCCGCCAGCCTCTCGTAGCTGCGGATGTAACGCACCAGCTCGGAGCCGCCGGTCGGAAACGCGAGGCGCGGGTTGAAGAGGGTCTGGTGGATCGACAGCGCCGTGTCGATGGGAGCGCGCCGGCAGTGCAGCAGGATGGCGTTCGGGAACGCGAGATGGATCAGCCCGGCCCAGAGAAAATTGAACGGCATCTTGTCGGTGACGCGCGCCGCACCCGGTGCGGTCGTCCGCAACAGCGTCAGATAGTCCGACGACACCTGATCGAGGGCGAGGCCGGCATGCGCCGCACCCTTGGCCAGCCATCCGGGTCCGCGTTCGTTCCAGAAATTAAGCTCGCCGCCCGCGCCCACCTTCGAGTGGCTCGAGACGATCTGCTCGGTGAGGGTAGTGCCGGAGCGCGGCAGGCCCATGATCAGCACGGGACTCGCCTCGCTTCGGCCGGACGCGCGGGCGCGCGCGATCAGTTCCGGCGAGAAGCGTGAGATCAGGCGGTCGATCTGAGTATCGAACGAAGCGGGATCGAACGGCATCAGCGCGCGTCGGACGGTGTCGGCCCTGTCGAACTGCCGCATCGCAGCCTGGTGGTCGCCGAGATCGTCGTAGGTCTTGCCCAGCGCAAGGTGCACCCGGATCCGCGGCTCGGCCTGCAGGTCGGGGATCGCCAGCGCCTCCTGCATCCGCGGCAGCAGGCCTGCATCCTCCGTCGTCATGCGCCGGCATCGTACTAAATCGTAATAGCTTCCGGCCATCAGCGGTCCTGCCGCGATGGCGCGCGCGAAGCAATCTCTCGCCTCGGCGAACCGCCCGGCATCGGCGAGGACATTGGCGAGCAGGTCATGCGCCATGGCGTTGCCCGGATCGCGCGCCAGCAGGTGCCGCAATACGCCCTGGGCCTCCGGATCACGATCCTCGGCCAGCAGCGCGCGCGCCTCGCCCAGCCGCCCGAAGCTTCCCTTGCGCCCGGACGAGGCCGCTCGACGAAAGCATCCGATCGCCTCCTCGCGGTGGCCTAGGGTGAACACGAGCGAGCCGGCTCGATACCAGGCCTCCGCCAGCGAGGGTTGCAGTTCGGTCGCGCGGTCATAGGCGATGATCGCGCCGCGAACGTCTCCGATCCGTTCCAAGGCGAGGCCCAGGCGAAAATGCGCATCCGTGTAGCCGGGCTGCAGTGCCACCGCCCGTCGGAGCGCGTCGGCGGCCTCGTGGAACCCGCCGGTCTCGAGGCAGGCGAGGCCGAGGTCGTGCTGGATCTTGGCGCTGCCCGGATGCAGCGCGGCAGCCTCGCGCAACGGACCGATCGCCTCGCCCGGTCTGCCGGCTCGAAGTTCCTGGATGGCTTGGGTGATTGCAGACATGAGATGCGCCGTCCCCAGCGGAATTGTCGTGTCGTACCGATCCGGTGACAATGGGCCACGGCCACCGCATCAGGAAGTAGGCCAGGGGTTTACGCCCCGGTGGGTTCAGGGCAGCACCCTGGCCTTCAGATCACTCTGTCCCGGCAGGGCGCGCAAGCAGACGGCTTCGTGCCTGTTGCAGATCGATCGCGCCGGTCAGCAGGAGCGACACCGCCTCGATCAACGGCACCGTCACGCCGAGGGAGGCGGCACGGGCCGCGAGTGCTGGCGCGGTCTCGACCCCTTCGGCCACATCGGTGCGCGCGGACAGGATCGATTGCAGGCTCTCGCCGCGGCCGAGGGCGAAACCCAGGCTGTAGTTGCGCGAGGCCGAGCCGGTGCAGGTCAGCACCAGATCGCCCAGCCCGGACAGGCCCGACGCGGTGGCCGGCCTGCCGCCCAGGCCGACGATGAGCCGGCCCAGCTCGGCGATGCCGCGCGTGATCAGCGCCGCCCGCGCATTCTCGCCCAGCCCTGCGCCCATAGCAGCCCCGGCGGCAATCGCGATCACGTTCTTCGCCGCCCCGCCGACCTGTACGCCGACCGGATCGTCGCTGCCGTAGATCCGGAAGTTCTCGGTGGCGAGCAGGCCGGTCAGACGGCCGGCCAGGGCGGCATCCGCGCACGCCAGCACCGCGGCCGTTGGCAGCCCACGCGCGGTCTCGCCGGCGAAATTCGGTCCCGACAGCACACCGAGCGGCAAATGCGGATGCAGTCCGGCCAGCAGCTCCAGCGGCAGCAGGCCGGTGCGGCACTCCAGCCCCTTGCAGCAGGCGATCAGCGGCGCATCCAGCCGGAGCCGGCTCGCGACGCCGCGCAGATGCTGCATCGGCACCGCCAGCAGCACCATATCGGCGCCACCCGGCAGTTCGCCGGCGACGGTCACCGCATCGGGGAGCGCCACGCCGGGCAACCGCCTGAGACTGCGGTCGGGCCGAACCGCGTCAGGGCTCCGCGCCCACAACGTGACCCGGCTGCCGGCGCGGGCGGCCTGCATCGCCAGTGCCGCACCCCAGGCACCGGCACCGATGACGGCAACGTGTCCCTTCAAGCGGGGAGCCGCTCCGGCGTGAGGCGGGTGATGCCGGCCCGTGCTTGATTGTCGCCGAGGCAATCGGCGAGAGCGTCGAGGATGGTGATCGCGGCGTCCTCGAAACCCCACGGCGGTCCGGCCACCAGCAGGCCGCAGCCGTTCAGCCGGGCCGGATCGAGCGGCGGACGCAAGGTCAGCTCGGCGCACACCAGGTCGGGCTCCCCGGAGGCACGCAGCCGGTCGTGGAAGTCACGCACCGGGGCGCGATGCTTGATCGGATACCAGGCGGCGACGATGCCGTTGCCGAAGCGCCGGCGTGCTGCGCTTATGGCATCGGCCAGCCGGGCGAACTCGTCCGGCTGCTCGAACGGCGGATCGATCAGGGTCAGCCCACGCGACGCCTCGCGCGGCGGCAGCAGCGCTCCCAGCGCCGCCCAGCCGTCCCGGGCATGCACGGCCACTTGAGCGTCCCCGAGGAACAGCCGGCGCAGCGGGGCATGCTCCTGCTCGTGCAGCTCGCAGCAGGTCAGGCGGTCCTGCGCGCGCAGCAGCTTGCGTATCACCAAGGGCGAGCCCGGATAGAACGCCCCGCAGTCGCGAACCAGGGCGAGATAGTCCGACAGCGCCTCGGCTGCTTTCCCAGCCAGCAGGCGGCCGATGCCCTGCTGCCACTCCAGCGTCGCGGTTGCCGCCTCGGAGGCGAGGTCGTAGCGTCCGCTGCCGGCATGGGTGTCGAGCACGGACAACGCTCCCGGCTTGCGTTGCAAGGCGCGCAGCAGCCAGACCAGCAGAGCATGCTTCATGCAGTCGGCGAAATTGCCGGCGTGATAGGCGTGCCGGTAGTTCACGGTATCATCTCATCGAGCGGCCCCATCTCCTCCAACGGCCAGCGTGGACGTGGGGCAGCGTCGAGATCATCGGCGGCACCGCCACGCAGCCGCTCGATGGCGACCCAGCCGACCATGACGGCGTTGTCGGTGCAGAGCCGCAGCGGCGGGGCGACGAAGCGCATGCCGTGGGCTTCAGCCAGCCCAGCCAGCCGCTCGCGCAGCACGAGGTTCGCCGCCACCCCGCCCGCGACCACGAGCAGCCCA
>CAXSEE010000028.1:25642-31438 GCA_964235615.1 uncultured Acetobacteraceae bacterium
AGCACGTCGGCCACCGCCGCCTGGAAGCTCGCGGCGAGATCGGCCGCCTGCTGGCGCGGCAACGCATACCCGACCGGCAAATGCGCCAGCCGCTGTGCCACCGCCGTCTTCAGCCCGCTGAACGAGAAGTCGCAGCCCACGCGGCCCAGCAGCGGCCGGGGCAACGACACCGCTTTCGGGTCGCCCTCGCGCGCCAGCCGTTCCAGCGCCGGGCCGCCCGGCCAGCCGAGGCCGAGCATCTTGGCCACCTTGTCGAAGGCCTCTCCGGCCGCATCGTCGATGGTGCCGCCAAGCCGGCGATACTGCCCCAGCCCCTCCACCGCGACGCACTGGCAATGCCCGCCGGACACCAGCAGCAGCAGGTAGGGGAACGCCGCCCCTCCCGCGACCAGTCCAGGGAGACGCGCGGTCAGGGCATGGGCCTCGATATGGTTGACCGGCACGAACGGGATGCCGAGCGACAAGGCGAGCCCCTTGCCGACATTGCTGCCGACGATCAGCCCGCCGATCAGGCCGGGACCGCAGCTCGCCGCCACCGCGCCGAGATCCGCGGGCTGCAGGCCGGCCTCGCGCAGCACCCGGCGGATCAGCTCCGGCAGATGGGCGAGATGCGCGCGCGCGGCGATTTCCGGCACCACGCCGCCGAAATCCTCATGTTCCGACTGGCTCAGCACCGCTTCGGCCAGCACTGCGCCGCCGGCATCCAGGATGGCGCAGGCGGTCTCGTCGCAGGACGACTCTATTGCCAAGACGGGCGCCAAGACTGGTGCCAAGACGGGCGCCAGCACTGGTGCCGGGGCAGGTGCGAACATATCTCCGGGAAGCATCTTTCGGTCGAGACCCATCGTTCATCCGGGAACCCGGCTTTCCTTAGCAACAGCCCGGTAATAGGACACTGGCATGGGTCCCGCACAGCCTTCATCCGCACTCCAGAAAGTCGCGGCCGCGGCTTTGGCGCGCTCCGGGGCGCGCAATGCCGAGACGCGCAACCCCGGCGGCGCTCCGTCCCGCGTGTCGCCGCATCGCCAGCAATTGCCGATGCGCGTCGGCACCCGCGGCTCGCCGCTGGCACTTGTGCAGACCCGCGCCTTCCTGACCATGCTGACCCGCTTCTGCCCGGTGCTGCGCGACATGGGGGCGTTCCAGGAGCATGCGATGAACACCACCGGCGACCGGGTGCAGGATCGCCGTCTGGCCGAGATCGGCGGCAAGGGGCTGTTCGCCAAGGAGATCCACGAGGCGCTGGCGGACGGGCGGATCGATTTCGCCGTGCACAGCCTCAAGGACCTGGAGACCACGCTGCCGCCGGGCCTGGTGCTGGCCTGCACCCTGCGTCGCGAGGACGCCCGCGACGTGCTGATCCTGGGGCCCGACTGCACGGCCCCGGATCCGGACGATCCCTATGCCAGCCTGCGCCGGGGGGCTACGGTCGGCACCTCGTCAGTCCGTCGCCAGGCGCAACTGCTGCACGCGCGGCCCGATCTCAGGATCGCGATGCTGCGCGGCAACGTGCAGACCCGGCTCGACAAGATCGCCTCGCGCCAGTGCGACGCGACCCTGCTAGCCCTGGCCGGGTTGCGCCGGCTCGGCATGGAAGACCGCGCCGACGTGCCGCTCGATCCCGAGATCATGGTGCCTTCCGCGGGCCAGGGCATCGTCGGCGTGACCGTGCGCGAGTCCGATGTGGCCCTGCGCGAGCTGCTGGCGGCGATCGAGGACTACAAGGCACGCGCCGTCTCGACCGCCGAGCGGGCGTTGCTCGCCGAGCTCGACGGCTCCTGCCGCACGCCGATCGGCGGCCACGCGCGGCTGATCCCGGTGGTCGCCGGCGGCGAGCCGGAGCTGCATCTGACCGGCCTGGTGGCTCGCGAGGATGGCTCGTTCCTGCTCAAGCGCACGATCAGCGGCGCCCCCGCCGATGCGCACCGCCTCGGCCACGAACTGGGACATAGCCTGCGCGTCGACAGCCCGTCCGACCTGTTCAGCTGATCCGGTGGTCCCTCAGGCGATAGGTGTGCTGGTCACACGCCCGCAACCGGGACTGGACGAGACCATGGCGGCGGTCGCGGCATTGGGTTTCGAGCCGGTGGCCTGTCCGATGCTGGAGATCCGCGCCTGCCCACACAGCCCGCCTGCCGCCGCCGTGCAGGCGATCCTGATCACCAGCAGGCAGGCCGTGACGTTCCTCGCCGAAGATGCGGACAGGGACCCCGCCCTGAAGCAGTTGCCGCTGTTCGCCGTGGGCGACAGGACGGCCGCCTGTGCGCGGGCGGCCGGCTTCACCCGGGTCGTGAGTGCGGCCGGCAACGCGCAGGACCTCGCAGCCCTGGTGCAGGCAAGGCAGGCCATCGGCGACGCGCTGCTGTTGCCGGCCGCCCAGGGGCAGGGTGTCTGGCTTGACCGCAGCCTGCGCCAGGCGGGTTATAAGGTGCATCTCCAATGGATCTACAGCGCCAGTCCGCCACCCGTGATGCCGGCGGCCGGGCTGGCGGCGCTGGAGGCCGTCACCCTTGCGGCGGCGCTGTTCTTCTCCACCGAGACGGCGCGGAGCTTCGCGCGGCTCTGTCCCGTTCGGCTGCACCCGTCGCTCGGCACGGTGCGCGCGCTGGCGATCAGCCCATCGGTCGGCAGCGCCCTGACCGAGTTGCCATGGCGATCCGTAGAGATTGCGGAGCATGCCGATGCCGAGGCGATGCTCGCGCGCCTCCACCATAACGATTTCACACAAGGAGCCCACTCATGACCTATGTCCCCGCCAACGACCGCTACAGCCAGCACGAGTTCCGCCGTTGCGGCCGCAGCGGGCTCGACCTGCCGCCGATCTCGCTCGGGCTTTGGCATAATTTCGGCGGCACCGATGTCTACGAGACCGGCCGCGCAGTGGTGCGGCGCGCCTTCGACCGCGGGGTCACGCATTTCGACCTCGCCAACAACTACGGCCCTCCGTACGGCTCCGCCGAGGAGAATTTCGGCAAGATGCTGGCCGCCGACCTGAAGCCGTACCGTAACGAGCTGGTGATCTCCAGCAAGGCCGGCTGGGACATGTGGCCCGGTCCCTACGGCGTCGGCGGCTCGCGCAAGTACCTGGTCAGCAGCCTCGACGCCAGCCTGGCGCGCATGGGCCTGGACTATGTCGACATCTTCTACTCGCACCGTCTCGACACCACGACGCCGCTCGAGGAGACGATGGGAGCGCTCGACCATATCGTCCGCCAAGGAAAGGCGCTCTATGTCGGCATCTCGTCCTACTCGCCGGAGATGACGCGCAAGGCGGCGGCCATCCTGCGCGGCCTGGGCACGCCGCTGCTGATCCACCAGCCGTCGTACTCCATGGTCAACCGCTGGATCGAGGACAGCCTGCTCGACACGCTCGACGGGCTCGGCGCCGGCTGCATCGCCTTCTCGCCGCTCGGCCAGGGGCTGCTGACCAGCAAATATCTCGGGGGCATCCCCGAAGGCTCGCGCGTTGCCAAGGACAGCTCGTTCTCGCGGGACCTGCTCACCGACGACCTGCTCGGCCGCGTCCGGTCGCTGGGCGATATCGCGCAGAAGCGTGGTCAGAGCCT
The DNA here is from genome assembly GCA_964235615.1 of uncultured Acetobacteraceae bacterium. Lineage (GTDB taxonomy): Bacteria > Pseudomonadota > Alphaproteobacteria > Acetobacterales > Acetobacteraceae > Lichenicoccus. The sequence goes on from CAXSEE010000028.1 coordinate 29,209, forward strand.
GGCTCAGATGGCGATCGCCTGGGTATTGCGCGACCGCCGCGTCACCTCCGCGCTGATCGGCGCCCGCTCGGTGCAGCAGCTCGACGACAGCCTGGACGCGTTGAAAAATCTGTCGTTCAGCGATGCCGAGCTGGCCGAGATCGACCGCCACGCAGTCGATGGCGGCATCGACCTTTGGCGCGGCTCGGCTACTTCCGAAGCGCCAACTGGCTGAGACGACGTTCATCTATCCTTCATTTCATTGGTGCATTCTATGAAATGCAGGGCGCCGTGCGGAGGACTGAACTGTCGGCCGCCGGCGCCGGTCGTCCGGAGGATGCCGACTTCGAGGAGATGGTCCTGCGGGCGTTGGATCTGCTGCCATCGCGCGCCGGACCCGCATTGGTCAGGAAAGGTTGTGTTGCAATCATCAGGTACGGGTGCGGTGCGGGAGCGGCCGCATCGATGTGGATCACCTTCCCATTGCCGTTCTTCTCGTCGACGAGCGAGGCCGGTATCGCGGCATGACGGCAGTTATCCGCAACGCCCTCCGCCACCAGATCCTGACGGATCAGGCAATCCTGCAGGAAGCCAGGACTCGGCGTCACCCGTTTGCGAGGCTATCCGCTGGCAAGACCGATGCACGAGGAAACGATCCTGGAATGGCTTTCGCAACAGCCGCTCGATCTCCAGGCGCTTGCCTCCGGATATCCGGTGCTGGTCACTCCCGCGTGAGAACGGGTTTTAATCGTTACATTACACGATTCAAGAGATATGACGGATGCAAGGCCCGACGAGTCCGGTATCCGGACGGACCTCTACAATGGCAGGTATGAGCGAAGCTTCATCATCCGGCAAGATCACCGATCCCGAACCTGCGGCCAATGCTGCGCGCATCCTCGTGGTGGATGACGAGGAGGCGGTGCGCATGCTCGTGGTCGATCTGCTGCGCGAGCATGGGTATACGGTGCAGGAAGCGGAGGATGGCTTCGTCGCCATGTCCAAGCTGCGAAGCGACGATGTGTTCGACCTCATGATCACCGACATCGGCCTGCCCGGCGGCCTAGACGGGTCGAGTTTGGCACGGCATGCCCGGTTGCTGCGCCCGGTCCTGCCGATCCTGTTCATCACCGGCTACGCCTTCGATGCCAAGGGCGGCATCACCCTCGAGCCCGGGATTCCGGTGCTGACCAAGCCGTTCACGCTCGGGGCGCTCTCGGCCAGGATCAGCACCCTGCTCGCTGCCTGACACGAGTCGCACTTCCGTCGCTGGCTGAGGAAGGCGGGCACAGGCTGGGGAAAACGGGGATGAAACCGCTACTGCCTTGAGGCGGCAAGGGGCTCAAGACCCTCGTCAGATCAGCCTTGAAATGGGTCAGCAAACATCATCTAGTAGGCAAAGACGCAACGCACGCGAGATGTAGCGTTGATGTCCGGAGCGGCAGTCTCATCTGCCATTTCGGCGCTTAGGCCTACGGAGAATTCGATGACCTTGAACGAGACCTCGACCGCGCATGATCACGGCTCGTCCGACCAGAACGGACGCGAAGCCGCGACTGCGGACATGTTCGAGGCTGAGGTGCAGTTGCAGGGCCGGCATCAGGTCCGCGTCGACCGGACCCGCGACGCGCTGCTCACCGATTTCGGCCGGGCGACCTTGGACAACCGCTATCTGCTGCCGGGCGAAGGCTGTCAGGACCTGTTCGCGCGCGTCTCCAGCTATTACGGCGACGATGCGGCCCACGCCCAGCGCATCTACGACTATATCTCGCGTCACTGGTTCATGCCGGCGACCCCGATCCTGTCGAACGGCGGCACCAGCCGCGGCCTGCCGATCTCCTGCTTCCTCAACGAGGCCAGCGACAGCCTCGAAGGCATCGTCGGGTTGTGGAACGAGAATGTCTGGCTCGCCTCCAAAGGCGGTGGCATCGGCTCGTACTGGGGCAACCTGCGTTCCATCGGCGAGAATGTCGGCAAGAACGGCAAGACGTCCGGGGTGATCCCGTTCATCCGCGTCATGGACAGCCTGACCCTGGCGATCTCGCAGGGGTCGCTGCGCCGCGGTTCGGCCGCGGTCTATCTGCCGGTGTGGCATCCCGAGATCGAGGAATTCATCGAGATGCGCCGCCCGACCGGCGGCGATCCGAACCGCAAGGCACTCAACCTGCATCATGGCATCCTGATCCCGGACGCCTTCATGCGCGCGGTCGATGCCGACGAGGAGTGGATGCTGACGTCGCCCAAGGACGGC
>CAXSEE010000029.1:0-31080 GCA_964235615.1 uncultured Acetobacteraceae bacterium
ATGAAACGGATTCAGGAAAAGTGGCATAGGTGGCTTGTTGCGGCTTTCCTCTGTCTGAGCGGTTCGACTCTTGCCCATCCACAATCAACATCACCTAGAAGTCCACAGTCCGGTGATCCGTATACCTCGCCGGACAGCCTCATGCTTGGCGGCCAATCCTCCGGACAACCTGGGCAGATGACGATTCGTGGCAATCCCTACGGCTATTATGACACCGGCACGCTGCTCTCCGTGGTTACCACTAACCGGGCGATTTCTGGATCGAGAGCAGGAGTCAACGGTGGCTATGAACGCGGCGTCTCAGCCATGGCCGGAGATCCAGATTTTGACATGGTGGGATTTTACAACCAAGTCACCAACCTGCCGGCGCGACTGATAATTACGGATGCCAGCTACGATGCCACTCATATTTTTCCGCATCCGGCACTGACACAGGCGCAGGTCGCGCAGCTTCGCCGGAGCATGTGGGTAACAACCAATAGCATCGACAGCAAACTGCCGACCAAGAAGGAGTTCGGAAGACTGCCACTCGTCAACCGCTATGGCACTACAGTCACAGGTTGGGCATTGAACGGCACCGTAATTTCTGTGTCCGGTTGGACGGTACCAGGCAGCGGAAACATGACTGCCGGCCAAGTGCCATCCAACATTCTGGACTTGTCGCAGTCATCGAGGCCGACCGCATTCATTGGTACGCCAACGAAAGTTTTCGCAGGAAACTGGATACTGGAATATGATCCGGGCTTCATCTCCCATAATGGCGCACAGGCTCGAATGTTCGAGGGATTGGAGTTGGACATGTGGAACCACGCCAAGCATGATTATGAAGCCAGCTTTCACGGTATCACGATCGGCTACAACTCGTCAGAGGTCGGACAAGACGGCCATCATATACAGCCAACATCCGACAGCTACGACATGCGGCTTGCGGGCAACGTACCGCGAGGGCTGGTGATCGACAGTGCGATGGGACGGCTGATCGACGCTGGAGGTTTTGTACTTCAGCCCTCTGTTTCGCCAGCAACCTCAATTGGAAGCACTAATGTCACGATCGACTTGAGCAGCTATATCGATAGCAACCGCTTACGACTGCTGACATACACTACACGCGATACAGCCGGCGGAGGTTGGCCATCCGCATCCGTGCATTTCGGCCTCCATGTGGATGGCGTTACCGGTACAACTGGCGGCTCTCCTATGGGAGACTTAGTGTATAATCCTCCGGGCAAAGCCGGCGGGATTGCATTACATGGTATGAAAGGCAGAGGCTTAACGATTGACGCGGAGGGTAACGCTGAAGTGGATGGAAGAATCCGGTTCGCAACGTATCATCATGATACGCTCCCATCCGCCGGGCAGGCCGGCACTCAAGTCTTCTGCTCGGACTGCCTCAAGCCTTCGGAAGTAGCCGGCCGCGGCACCGGCATGATGATATTCGATGATGGAGCACGCTGGACGTCTCTCGCAGGGACTAAAGTTCTGAACTAATTGAGCAGCCTCGACGATCACGACGCATGGATCATACATCTTTCAAAAAGCTCGCATATAACAGAGCATATCAACCGCGTCGTGCAGATCCTGAAGCGGCTTATAATGTACAAATTTGGTTCTCTATTACGGCAGCCTTCGGCCGGGCGGCCCGGTACGGCATCTATGATCTCGCCACCGATGCCGGATGGGGCAGTGTCGGCATTGATCATAATACCGCCGCCTTCGCAGTGCAGACGATCCGGGCCTGGTGGCACGTCGGCAAGGTCCGCTATCACGTTGCAGACGCCTGACGATCACCGCTGACGGGCGACAGCCACGGATCTCGCCTGCGGCTGTGGAAGCGTGAGTTATGGAAACTGGCCGACGAGCTCGGCAGCTAGACTGGGTCCGGCGGAAATGTTTCTTTCCGGGTTAGGGACAAAATACAATGGGTGGCTCCGGAGGGTCACTCATGCAGACAATGAAGATTGCCGCTCTTCTGCTGTTGACAGCAAGCGGCCTTGCGCACGCCCAGGCCCTAACCGGATCGTCCATAACCATCAACGGTCCGGGTCCGAACAGCTTTGCCAATGACGGGGGATCGCCGCGGCTATCGATATTCCCGGTCGCACCCACGACAGGGGATGCCTATACCTCACCCGACGCGCTACAGCTTGGCGGCAGTGCGGAATGGGCCAGCGGCCAGTTGACGATCCGGGGAGCGCCGTACGGATATTACGACACCGGAGCCCTGCTCTCGATGGCGACCACCGATGCGCCACTGACCAACATGCGTGCCGGCATCAACGCGGGCTATAACATCGGGCCTGCCGCAATGGCCACGGACGCTGATTTCGACATGGTCAGCCTCTATAACCAGACCATCAGCATGCCGCCCCGCATTGCCGCCTCATCGGCCATCACGAATTTCGACAGCGTCGCCCGGTCGGTGACCTACACCGCGACCACGATCAACTTCAGCCCGGCGCTGTCCGCAGCCCAGCTCAATCTGCTTCGCCGTTCCATGTGGGTCCTCACCAACAGCATCGACCTGCGCGTCACAAGCTCGTCGCTCAAGCTGACCACGTCGGCACTCGCCAGGATTGCCAACGGCGACGCCGTCAGCGTGACCTCGACGGGAACCATGCCCGCCGGCATCACATCGGGTCAGACCTATTACGCGGCGATCGAGTACAACAACCTGTATCTTGCGTCGTCCGCCGCCAACGCAGCCGCCGGAAGTCCGATTACCATAACGACCGCTGGAAGTGGCGTGATCACCGTGGCGGATGCCACCTCATCCACGACTGCCGCCGCCACCGTCAATCTCTATGTGGCCGCAACGACCACGCTCCCGGTCGTGAACTATTATGGCAGCACGATCAAGAGCTGGTCGACCGATGGCACTTCCATCACCGTGGCCGGCTGGACGGTGCCGGGTCAGGGGAATGTCGCGAGCGGCCAGGTTCCGCCGGTGGATGCGGCCAACCTCGATACGGTCCGTTCCTCGTACAGCGCAGCCGCGGTCTTCATCGGTGGCCCGACCAAGGCCTTCCTGAACAACTGGGTCCAGATCTACAGCCCGGACCCGAGCAGCTCGCCAGATGTCAACGGTGGTGCTTCCTACGCGGTACCCAACAACCACAATAGCCAGATCCAGCAGTTCGAAGGCCTTGAACTCGACCAGTTGAACTACGGCACGCAGGATTATGCTGCCAGCTTCCATGGCCTGACCATCGGCTACAGCCCCCTCGGCACCGTGGGCTATGGCACCAGCAAGGCGCACGGCGTGCTCCCGACCTCCGACAGCTACGACATGATGCTGGCCGGCCCGATGCCGAACATGCTGGAGTTCAATGAGCCGCCGACAGCCAACGTGATCAAGGCGACGGCCTTGCTGGTCCGCGGCAATGTCAGCGTGGCGCCGGCCATCAACAGCACCAGCGAGATGATGGAGACGTCGAAACTGATCGACTACAACAACCTGCGTCTCATGACCTGGGTGCAACGCGACGCCGTCGGCACCGGGGTGAATTACGGCTCCCTGCGCGTCGGCCTGATGGTGGACGGCACCCAGGGGAATTTCGATGGTTCCCTCCAAGGGCAGATGGTCTTCAACCCGCCAGGATATTCCGGCGGCATCGGGTTCTGCGGTTATAACACGCACTGCAATCTCTACGTGCAGGGCGACGGGAATGTCTCTCTCGGCAACGGCAGCATCTTCATCATGCGCACGCCGACGGGAGGCCTTGGCGGCACGATCAACACCGACGCCGCCGGCGATACGGTGATCGGCGGCGCCTTGGTCACCAGCAGCCCGATCAACGCCGCCGGCGGCATCAATGTCACCGGCGGCAACGTGGCCGTCACCAACAACCTCACCGCCAACGCCCTCTATTCGCAGAACCAGATCGAGATCGGGCGGTCGGCGTCGCTCTGGTTCCAGACCTCGAAGGGGGCGATCGCGGGGACGGTGAGTTCCGACGATGCCGGCGACGTCCTGTTCGGAACCCAGGTCGGCGGCGGCGCCGTTATCTCCGAGATGCCCCTGACTGCCCAGAACGGCCTCGCCGTCAACGGGAACGCGACGGTCAACGGCGGCCTGACCGCCGGTGTCGCCACCATCACCAACAGCCTGACCGCGAACGCCCTCTACTCGAAGAACCAGATCGAGGTCGGGCGGTCCGCATCGCTCTGGTTCCAGACCTCGAAGGGGACGATCGCGGGAACCTTCAGTTCCGACGATGCCGGCGACGTCCTGTTCGGAACCCAGGTCGGCGGCGGCGCCGCCATCTCCCAGATGCCCTTCGTAGCCCAGGCCGGTATTACGGTCTCCGGCGGGACACTGACCAGTTCGACACCGGTACAGTTTGCCGTCTATGCCTACGCCACATTGCCGGCGGTCGGCGCCGCCGGACGCGAGGTTTTCTGCAACAACTGCCGCAGGCCCAGCGAGGCCGCCGGTGCCGGCACCGGCATGATGGTGTTCGACAACGGCCACTCGAACTGGGTGTCGATGGCGGGCACCGTCGCCGCCGACTGAAGCCAGCCAAGACTATTGCGCTATCATACCGTTCTATTTTTCGTTACAATATCCCTACGAATGCAGGCGATTGATAGCCGGATCCTATCCATGAAATGGTATTTCTCGATCACCGAGCAGACGCTCACCGCCGACGAGGATCATGGCTTTATCGACATGATCCGCGTTGCCGTGGCTTCCGCCCGGGCCAACACCTCGCTCAGGCCTCATCTTCTCTATGATGGCAGGGAGGGTTCCTTTACCGACGAGATGCGCGCCGCCGGCGTGACCGTGATCCGGCGCCGGATCTCGTTCTATGACCAGCTCGAACGTGCACAGAAACGTCTGCGCCCAGATCTGCCGAATTACATGCGCACCGCCGCCGGCGCCTTCCTTCGCCTCGACATTCCCAATATCGAGACCGAGGACGAGTTCGTTCTCTATACCGATTGCGACGTCATGTTCCTGACCGATCCGGAATTGCAGGATTTCCGCCCGGCCATCTTCACCGTGGCTTCGCAGTTCGATCTCTACGGACATCACAAGGAGATCAACTCCGGCGTGATGCTGATGAATGTCGACCGTATGCGGCGCGACCTGCCGGCCCTGCTGGATTTCGGCTGCGACATGATCCACACGATGCAAGGCTACGACCAGGAATTCCTGCGCCTGTTCTATAACGGCAAATGGGACCCGCTCTCGCCGAAATACAACTGGAAGCCATACTGGGGCCGCGACGACATGGCCAGGATCGTGCATTTCCACGGACCCAAACCCGCGGCCGTTCGCAAGCTGATCCGGGACCCGGCCTATCGTCAGAACGACGATGTGTTCCAGGCCTGGCGCAACCTGTTCTTCCAGAACCAGGACGGCTATCGGCTGTATGTCGATCGCTGGGAAAGCTTCAGGCCCGGTTGAACCCGGCGGTCACAGCCGGGCGACCCGATGGAACAGCATGACCTGATCCTGCACGACCCGCTCCTGGTCCAGGATGGCGGCTTTCATATCAGGCTCGCAGGCGAGGCCGTGCCGTTGCTGATGCACGGGGAGATCGTGCCGCACTTCCTGCCCGGCTGGAGGGCGTCCCACCTCTATACCGGCTTCGCGCCGCTGTTCCTGCTCGAGCTGATCCATGACGATGGGCGCCAGGCGACCTGGTTCCTGGACTACCGGATGCATCATGTGGGCGACAGCGTGGCGGCGCTGTCCGGCGCCATGATCGACCTGCTTCGCCTCAAGGCGGTGCCGGTCATGGGTCGCCTGCTATACACGACGCTGCATCAGTGCCAGCCAGCACTCGACGGGGGAAGTGCGGCGTTCCTGAGCGTCAACGAGGCGACCCGGCACGCCATCGCCATCCATTGCCTCGACTTCCTGATCCGCCCGCCCGCCATCCTCCTCGCCGAGCAGCTGATGCCGGCATCGCTGATGTTCCGCGGGGAGAAGGACGATGCCCTGCGTGCGATCCGCGGCACCCACCTCGCCGCAGGAATGGCCGAGGATTTCCAGGATCGCTTGGCCCCCGCGTTCCGTGAAGGCGTGCTGGCGTGGCCCAGTCCGGTCGACGGGAAGACCCTGCACGCGCAGGGCTGCTTCTGCTTCGACGATTTCCACTTCGCCTATCGTTTCGCCGACATCCGGCACGGCCTGGTGTTCTTCGTGATGGTAGCCGGACACTACTCGCGCGTCGGCGGCCTGTGGTTCCCGTCGCTCGGGCTGATGGTCAGCCACGATGCGGCCGGCGCCGGCCTCGCCCACCAGATGCTCCAGCACATGCCCTACTGGTTCGCGACCCATTCCTGCCAGCATGCGGCGATATTGGTGCCCTATCTGCAGCGCGGCGCGTTGCGTTTCGCCAGCGTCATGCGCGGCCGTCCCGGCGTGCATATCGGCCACCAGCTCTGGAACGAACTCAGCGGGATCGACCATCTGCTCGAGCGCGGACCGGAGGTCCTGCCGGAGTGGATCGTGCTCGACGCGTCCGACGGCATCGAGCTGTACGGCCCGGTGGACGAGCTGTTTCCGGCCTTGAAAGGTCGCGTCAACCGGGACCTGGCCGACATCCCGGCGCTGATCCGCTACACCTATACCCAGGGGATCATGGTCGTCCGCGTCACCCGCGAGCATGTCTCGGAGCGGCTGCGCGCGCGCATCCTGGAACGGGTCCGGCTCAGCGCGGCCTGCCACCAGGCACGCGCCATGATTGGCGAGGACAGGAGCGGGCCGGCGATCCTGCTCGGGCTGCGGGTCGAGAACCGCACCCTGGTCGAGTTCGAGGCGTTCCTGATCCATCTGGTGGGCTTCATCATCGACCGCTTCCCGGGCGCCGTCCTGGTGATCGATGGCCACAACGCCCGTGGCAACACGAGCGACGGCCGCGTCATCGAGAGCCACGGCGAGGCATACGCGGGGCGTCGGCCGGTCGACGTCGAACATGATCTGGTCGCGACCTTGCGCAAGCGCTTTGGCGCCGCTCCGGTGCTGATCATCGATACGATCGGCCAGCCGATCAGCGTCAGCCTGGCCTGGGCCGACAATTGCGACTGCTTCGTCTCGATCTGGGGTGCCAGCCTGGCGAAGTATCGCTGGGTCTGCAACAAGCCGGGCCTGGTCGTCAGCAGCCACCACAACCTGTTGCACCGCAGCGACCTGCATATCTACGACGCGCCGCTCTACATGGACACGCCGAGCCCGCTGGAGTTCGTCGATCCCGCCCTGGTCACCGACCAGCCCGATGCGGCGTTGCTGGTCGATGTGGCGCCCGGTCAGGCTTCATTCGCCAATTATCGGGTAGATGAGAGTGAGTTGTTTCCGCAGATCGGGCGAATGATCCTGGACAGCCAGGCGGGGAAGTTCAGCCAACCGTTTCCGGGCGTGGCTTGAAGCGGAAGCAGGCCATCATGGCCGACGCGATCCGCAGGCTGGCAGACGGCATGATCCGTTGCTGTGCCACCGGCGAGAAGGTCGAGTGGGTCCTGAACAAGGCGCCACCATAGGAGGGGGTGTTGCTGGCGATCGAACGCGCATCACTTTCGTCCCAGGCATGGACTCCAGATCGTGCTTGAGGCTCTGTCATGGCAAGGCCCTTCGGGTGCGGCAGGATGCTCGCACCAGGGAAGGATATAGGGTATAAATGTTGCAACACAGCATTTTCCGGCCACGCCGTGCGATCATAACCTGATTGTAACCGAATTGCCCCAACCGCTGCCGGGATGTTCCTGTCATGTTCGCTTACGCACCTATCGATCCAGGGACTTTCTGATGCAGGACTTTCCGATGTGGCGGATGCCCCAGCTGTGGCGGGAGTTCGGGCATCCCGGCTTCACGAAGCATCGCCTCGCCAGGGTTGGCCTGGTCGTGGGGGCGTGCCTGCAGCTTGCCGCCTGCTCGAGCTATGACGGCCCGATCACCAACGCACGGCCGCCAGCGGGTTCGGAAGGCCCGCCGGGACTGACCAACTACTACGCGCCTTGAAGGCCCGCAGCCGGCAGGCGTGATTGACAGCAGGCTCGGGCACCCTGGAAGATCAAGTCTCCCGGGATCTCGACCGGGACAACAACGCGCGGGTCATGCTGCCAAGAACGTCCGGCCTCATCATCGTTCTGCTGGCGCTGCTGAGCGCGGTGGGGCCGATCTCCACCGACATGTACCTCCCGGCCTTCCCGGCCATGAAGATCGACCTGGCAGCCGCGCCGGGCCAAGCGCAACTCACCCTCGCCGCCTGGTTCCTCGGCCTGTCGATCGGGCAGATCACGCACGGACCGCTGTCGGACCATTATGGCCGGCGGGTGCCGCTGCTGCTCGGAACCGCCCTCTATGCCTTGGCCTCGATCGGCTGTGCCACGTCGTCGTCGATGGGCATGCTCTCGTTCTGGCGGCTGATCGCGGCCTTCGGAGGGGCTGCCAGCCTGGTCATCCCGCGCGCGGTGATACGCGACCTGGTGGTCGATGGCTTCGAGGCGGCCCGGCTGCTCGGCCGGCTGATCCTGGTGGTGGGCGTGGTGCCGATCATCGCCCCAACCCTCGGTGGCTTGATCGCGCAGAACTGGGGCTGGCGGGCGATCTTCTGGATCGCCGCAATCTACGGCATCAGCTGCACGGTGCTGATCTGGCGCTTCCTGCCCGACACGCTCGATCACAGGCGGCACATCACGCTGGACTTCGTGCCGACGCTGCTACGCTACCGCAAGGTGTGGCGCGACCGGGTGTTCCGCACCCATGCCCTGGAAGGCGGCTTCGGCACCTTCAGCCTGTTCGCCTTCCTCGGCGGCGCGCCACCGGTGTTCCTGAGCGGCTTCCACCTCACGCCGGCCTGGTTCGGATCGGTGTTCATCCTGAACGCCGTGGGCTACATCATCGGCACCCAGGTCAACTCCAGGGTCCTGCCGCGGTTCGGCACCACCCACGTGCTCAGCTTCTCGGCCATCGCCCTGATCGTGACCACGGCCGCCATGCTGCTGCTGTCGGCAAGCGGTGTGGGAGGCCCGCTCGGCATCGCGCTGTGCATGATGGCCTGCATGACGTCACTCGGCTTCATGCTGCCGGGGGCGGCGATCGGCTCGCTGCTGCCGCATCCCGACGAGGCCGGCAGCGCCTCGGCGCTGTACGGCACCACGGTGTTCTTCATCGGCGCGATCAGCACCATCCTGGTCGGCGAAGTCGGCGGCACCAGCCCTGTCCCGATGGCCGTCCTGATGGTGGCGGGCGCCCTGGCGGCGGGCCTGTGCGACCTGCTGCGGCCAAAACAGATGCGCCTCGGCGGCCGCACCCCGGTCGAATACGGCGAGCCCGCGATCGACACCTGACACCAGCCGGCGTTCCGATTCAAGGCAACGGGTCCGGTCGACTCTAGATCACCTCCGGGGCTGGATCATCTCCGGGGCTGGATCACCTCCGGGGCCGGATCATCTCCCGGATACGCGCCGCCATCTCGTCCAGCACGAACGGCTTGGTGACCATCTGCATCCCCTCGGCCAGGAAGCCCGACCGGATGGTGGCGTTCTCGGCATAGCCGGTCATGAACAGCACACGCAGCTCCGGCCGGGTCTGGCGCGCGATCTCGGCGAGTTGCCTGCCGTTCATGCCGGGCAGTCCGACATCGCTGACCAGCAGGTCGATGCGTCGCGCGGAATCCAGCACCTGGAGCGCGGACTGCGCATCGGCGGCCTCGATCGCGTCGCAGCCGAGCTCCTCCAGCACCTCCAGCACCAGCAGCCGGACCGCGGGATCATCCTCCACCACCAGCACTGTGCCGCCGGGAGCGACAGGTGCGGCGATCTCGAATGGCACGCCGCGGCCGATCGGCGGCCTGTCCGAAGCGGGCGTCAGGTGCCCCGGTATCAGATGCCCCGGTATTAGATGCAGGGCCAGATGCGGCGGCACCGCGCCCGCGACCGGCAGGAACAGCCGCACGACGGTGCCCTGTCCAGGGCTGCTCCGGATGCGCACGCTGCCGCCCGACTGCCGGGCGAAGCCATAGATCATCGACAGCCCGAGGCCGGTGCCCTGCCCGAGCGGCTTGGTGGTGTAGAACGGCTCGAACGCCCGGGCGAGCACGTCGGCGGTCATGCCGAGCCCGGTATCCGTCACCGACACCATCACGTAGTCGCCCGCGGGCAGCGGGTCGCCGATGCGGTCCGGGCCATCGGCATCGAGTTCCTGCAGCACTCCGCCAGCCTCGCTCAACAAGCCGGTCTCGATCGACAGCCGGCCCCCGTCGGGCATGGCGTCGCGGGCGTTGATGACCAGGTTGAGCAGGGCGTTCTCGAGCTGGTTCGCGTCCGCATGGGCCAGCGGCCGCGCCTGGGCGAGGCGGACCTCGAGCGCCACATGCTCGCCGATCGTGCGCGACAGCAGGTCCTCCAGGGAGGCGACCAGCGCGTTGACGTCGATCGCCCGCGCGTCCAGCGACTGCCGGCGTGAAAAGGCGAGCAGGCGGTGGGTCAGCGCCGCGGCACGGTGCGCGGAGGCTTCGGCCGCGTCCATGAAGCGTTCCATCCCGTCGAAGCGGCCCTCCGCAATGCGCCGCTTCATCAGGTCGAGCGAGCCGATGATGCCGGTCAGCATGTTGTTGAAGTCGTGCGCGATGCCGCCGGTGAGCTGGCCCACCGCCTCCATCTTCTGCGACTGGCGCAGGGCCTCCTCGGCCTTCTGGCGTTCGGCGATCTCCGCGGTCAGGGCAGCCGTGCGCTCGGCGACGCGCCGTTCCAGCACTTCCGCGGCGTCGCGCAAGGCCTCTGCCGCCACCTCCCGCTCGGTCACGTCATGGACGAAGATGTGGAAACCGAGCACCGTGCCGTCACGATCCAGGCGCGGCAAATAGCGCACCTCGGCGTCGCGCCGGCGTCCGTCCGGATGCGGCCAGGGCAGCTGCAGCGACACCGTCTCGCCGGCCAGCGCGCGGTCGATGGCTGGCTTGCGTATCCCGAATCCCGCGTCGCCGACGAGGTCGCGCGCATGGCTTCCGACCACGGTCCTGGGATGCAGGCCGAACCATTCCTGGTAGGCGCGGTTGGCGAAGCGGTAGATCAGGTCGCGATCCATGAACGCGATCAGGAACGGCAGGCTGTCCGCGATCTGGCGCAGCTCCAGGTCGCTCGCGTGCAGCGCCGCCTCGACCCGCTTGCGCTCGGAGATGTCGATCAGCACGCCGGGAAAGCGCTGCGGCCGGCCGTCGGCATCGAGCGACACCTGGCCGTTGGCCTCGACCCAGCGCGAGCTTCCGTCCGCGGCCAGCACGCGATACTCCGCCCGGTACGGGCCGCCATGCGCGAGCGCCCGCTCCATCCGCTCGGTCAGCATCGGCCGATCGTCGGGATGGATCGCCTGGATCACCTCCGCGATCGGAACCCCGGCCTGGAGCCGCTGCCCGTCGAGGGAGAAGGCCTGGGCGAAGCGCTCGTCGCCGGTGAAATGATCGGCCTCCACCTCCCAGACCCAGCTTCCGACGATGGCGCCGGCATTGAGCACCAGGCTGAAACGCTCGTTGGCGGCCCGCAAGGCGCGCCCGGTGCGCAGGCTTTCGGTCAGGTCGGAGAAGGTGCAGACCGCGCCGACCAGCTTGCCGGCGCGATAGACCGGCTGCGCGCGGTAGTCGACCGGAAAGCCGGTGCCGTCCTGGCGGTAGAATATCTCGTCGGCGACATGGCAGGGGATGCCGTCGCGCGCGGTGCGAAGGATCGGGCATTCATGTCCCGGATAGGGCGACCCGTCCGGGTGCGAATGATGGATGACCCCATGCATCGGCCGGCCGACGATCTCGGCCTCGCGGCCGTATCCCAGCATGCGCCGGAACGCCGCGTTGCAGACCGTGGTGATCCCCTCGCGATCGACGGCGCAGAAGCCCTCCTGGGCGCTATCCAGCAGGTCGCGCAGATAGCCACGGTTCTCCTCCAGCGCCTCCTCGCGGCGTCTCAACGAGGCCGCCTGCCGGCCGAGGGCCTCGATCCGGTCGCGGATGAGGAACTGCCGCCGGCGCGTCGCCAGCGCCCAGTCGATCGCGCGGAGCAGCGCCTCGTCGCCGAGCGGACGTTCCAGCAGCATCACGTTGGTGACGCGCGGCGGCAGCCGATGCGGTTCGTGGAGCCGGGGCTCGCGATCGGGGGACTCGCGATCGAGGGGGGAGCCGAACAGGAACACGAAGGGCAGGTCGGACCAGTCCGGCTGGGCCTCGAGCGACGTGGTGAGCAGCGCCAGGTCGGCACCCGGAAGCGCCTCCTCGGTGATCAGCACGGCGCCGGCCTGGTCGCTCACTCGCATTGCCAGGGCAGCCATGTCGTCACAGATCTCGCCGCTCACGCCGTGCCGGGCCAGCAGCGCCTTCAGCTCCTGGGCATCTCGGCCGACCGGCGCCAGGATCAGGACAACTCCGATGGCGTCGGGCATGAAGCGGGGTCCTGCGGGGCGTATCGATCGCTGGATACTGTGTGGCGCGGCACTTCTAGACCAATATGAATGCCGGTGGTATCGCTCCGCCTCATCACCTTCGCGGCCATTCCGGTCCCTGGGGATGAAGACCCGGATGAGAGGTTCGATGCGCCGCAATTCTGCTCGGGCCCTGCCGCTGGCGGGGAAGTTGCTCATCGGCAGCCTGATGCTTGGATCGACAATGGGGATGCATTCCCGCGCCCTGGCCGCGGATCAGCCGCCCCCGGCTGCGGATCAGGATGCGGACTTCATGCGCCGGACCGGAGCAGAGCCTGGCGTCAAGACGCTTCCCTCCGGGCTCGAATACAAGATCCTGCAGTCCGGCGATCCAGCCGGCAAGCCGCCGGCGGTAGGCGACCTGCTGGTGCTGCAATATGACGGCAAGCTGCCCGACGGCGCCACCTTCGACAGCACCGACCAGCAGGGCGGCATGGCGCGCATGACGTTCGACGGGCTGATCCCCGGCTGGATGGAAGGCCTCAAGCTGATGCGCCCCGGCGACATCTGGATGCTCTACGTGCCGAGCCGTCTGGGCTACGGCCCCAAGGGACAAGGTCCGATCCCGCCGGACAGCCCGCTGGTGTTCAAGATCGAGCTGATTGCCGTGCATCCCGCCGGCGGTTGACGCGGCGATGCGGGACTTTGGATTCAGTACAGTGCCGTCGATCCAGGTCGAATGGTCCGGAGCCGCGCGTCTCGGTAAATTGCTGGCGGACCGGTTCGCCCAGCGTAGCGCGCTGGTGGTGACCGACGCCGGCCTGGTCAGGGCCGGACTGCTGGTGCCGGCGCGGGACAGCCTGGAGGCGCACGGCTTTTCCGTGGCGGTTTTCGACGGAGTGGTGGCCGATCCCCCGGAAAGCATCCTGACGTCATGCGTGGCACAGGCACGCGATGCGGATATCGACATCGTAATCGGCCTCGGTGGCGGTTCCTCGCTGGATATCGCCAAGCTCGCGTCGGTGCTGCTACGCACGCCGCAGCCGCTGGCGGGGATCTACGGCATCGGCAAGGTGCGAGGCGAACGCGCGGCTCTGGTGCTGATCCCGACCACCGCCGGGACCGGCTCGGAAGTGACCAACATCAGCGTCCTGACCACGGGCGCGACTACGAAGATGGGCGTCGTCTCGCCGCAGCTGTTTGCCGACTTCGTGCTGCTCGACGCGGAACTTACAGTGGGCTTGCCGGCCAACCACACCGCGGCGACCGGCATCGACGCCATGGTCCATGCCATCGAGGCCTATACCAGCCGGCACCGCAAGAACCCGATCTCCGACGCCCTGGCGCGGGAGGCGTTGCGGCTACTCGGCGCCAACCTGGTCCGTGCGTGCCATGATGGCGCCGACCGTCCGGCGCGAGAGGCGATGCTGCTGGGCGCGTGCCTCGCCGGACAGGCGTTCACCAACGCGCCGGTAGCCGCCGTGCATGCGCTGGCCTACCCGCTGGGCGGCCATTACCACGTCCCGCACGGGCTCTCGAACGCGCTGATGCTCGGCCCGGTGCTGCGCTTCAATGCCCGCGCGGCAGCACCGCTCTACGCGGAGTTGGCCGATCTCCTGCTCGGGCCGGGTTCGCGCAATGCCACAGAAGGTTCGGACGCGTTCGTTGCGGCGATGGAGAGCCTGATGAACCGCAGCGGGGCGCCACGACGCCTGCGCGATGTCGGCGTCACCGACAACAGCCTGGCGATGCTGGCGACCGACGCCATGATCCACAGCCGGTTGCTGGTCAACAACCCGGTCGAGGTCACCGAGGCGGACGCACTCGCGCTCTATCGCGAAGCCTTCTGAGCCCACTGCCCGAGCGCCTGGGTCACCTGTTCGATGACCGGCGCCCAGTCCGACGGCTCACGCTGGGCGAAGCGGCGCAAGCCCGGATACCAGTCGCGGCCGGATGCGAAACCTTCGCGCCAGCGCCAATCGCCGCCGAACCGGTCGAGCAGCCAGACCGGCTTGCCGAGCGAGGCGGCCAGATGGGCGATCATGGTGTCGACGCTGATCACCAGATCGAGCGAGGCGATCAGCGCTGCGGTATCGGCCAGGTCGTCGAGTGGTGGCGCGGGAATGAACAGCGCCATGCCTCGGGGCGGGACGACAGGCTCCCGTTGCAGGGAGACGAGGCTCACGCCCGTCACCGACGCGAGCGGTGCCAGCTGCTCCAGCCGGAGCGAGCGCTGCCGGTCGAAGCGGTAGGAGGGCGATCCGGCCCAGGCCAGCCCAACTTTCGCCTCAAGGGGCAGGCGCGACAGCCAGGACCGGGCCGCAGCCGGATTGGCCCGTATCGCGATCGGCGGCGGGACTGGACGGGCCAGCAGATGCGGCAGGCTCAGCAGCGACGCCTGTGCCACGGCATCGGGCCCGCTTTCCCCAGCGCCTTCCCCGGTGGCGACAAGACGCACGCGCTCCGGGTCGAACAGGCCTGCCTCCCGCACCAGCCGAAACAGCACGGGCGGCAATTCGAGCACCAGACCGGCACGGGCCGCGGCCGGACCGACCCAGCGCAGGAACTGGATGCTGTCGCCAAGTCCCTGCTCGGCGCGGATCAGCACGCGGCCCTGGTCGAGAGCGGCGCCGTCCCACTCCGGCAGCGGCGACGGGCGGCGGGCGATCAGGCCGAGCCTCGCCTCGAACGCCGCCCAGCCTTCGGCCAGCGCGCCACGTCCCAGCAGCATGGTGGCGAGGTTGAAGCGGGCGTGGACGTCCGACGCATCCCGGGCCAGCACGTCGCGGAACATCGCCTCCGCTTCGCCGTGGCGCTCGACCGCGGCCAAGGCGGTGCCGTGGTTGACGGCGATCGCGCTCGCGTCCGGCGCCTGGCGATGCGCCGAGGCCAGCACCCGCGCGGCCTCGATGGTTTCGCCCAGCCCCATCAGGACCAGCCCGAGGCTGCTCTGGGTAGCTGCATTTTGCGGCGCCAAAGCCTGGGCGCGAAGCAGCACCCCCTTCGCCTCCTCCAGCCGATCGAGCCCGAACAGGGCGGTGCCGAGATTGGCCTGCGCCGCGGCATCCCCAGGCAACAGCGTCGCGACGCGGCGGAACGCGGCCTCCGCCTGAGCGAGTGCTCCGGTCGCGCCATAGGCCGAGGCGAGCGCATGCCAGGCCAGCGGATCCCTAGGCGCCACCCGCGCCGCCTCCGCGAAAGCGGCAATCGCGGACCCGTCGTCGCCACGCGCGCGCAGCACGCCGCCGAGCGACATCAGGCTCTCCGCCTGGCCTGGATTGAGCTTCAACGCCGTGCGCAGACTGGCCTCGGCTTCTTCCAGACGACCCAGCCGCGAAAACGCCTGGGCCAGCGCCCGATGCGCGCGCGGGTCCTGCGGATCGCGCAGGACCGCCACGCGCAGGGCCGCGCGCGCCTCCTCGGCATGGCCCTGGTCGAGCAGCGCCAGCCCCAGCGAGATGGTGTAGTGCGCGACCTCGGGCGCGGTGGCGACCGCCTGCCCGATCAGCCCGATCGCCAGGTCCGGCCGGCCGGCCGCGTGGGCCAGGCAGCCGAGCCCGTGCAGGCTCGGGGCATGGCCGGGGAGATGTGCCAATGCCGCCCGGTAGAGACGGTCCGCCTGGTCCGCACGACCGGCACGATGATGCCCCGCCGCCTCCGCCGCCAGCCGGTCCGCCTCTCCAGCATTCATGCAACCCCTCCCGCTCCGCCTCACCGCCTGTTATGGCTCAGTCCGCACCGTGTAGGATCTTCCCATGCAGGCCTACCAGACGCTGGAGAAGCGCTTCGCCCGTATCAACGACGTGGATGGCGCGCTGGGCATCCTGAACTGGGACAACGACACCATGATGCCGGCGGGCGCCGCCGACCAGCGCGCCGGACAGCTGGCGACCTTGTCGGTGATCGCCCACGAGCTGATCACGGCGCCGGACATGCCGGAGCTGCTGGCCCATGCCGGCAATAACCTCGACCCGTGGCAGGCCGCGAACCTCGCCGAGATGAAGCGCCTGCATGCCCATGCCAGCGCGGTGCCGCCGGACCTGGTCGACGCCGCCTCGCGCGCGGCCTCGCATTGCGAGCGGGCCTGGCGCGAGGCTCGCCCGAACAACGACTTCAAGGGCCTGCTGCCGCTGCTCGCGGAAGTGCTGAACCGCCAGCGCGACATCGCCGCGGTCAAGGGCGAGGCGCTCGGTCTCGCTCCCTACGACGCGCTGCTCGACCAGTACGATCCGGGCAACCGGCAGGCGCTGATCGACCCGATCTTCGCCGACCTGCGCGCCGGGCTGCCCGGCCTGCTCGGCGCCGTGCTGGAGCATCAGGCGGGGCTGCCGGCGCCGCTGCCGTTGCAGGGTCCGTTTCCTGCCGGCCAGCAGAAGGCGGTCGCCGAGCGGCTGATGCGTGCGGTCGGCTTCGATACCAGCCGCGGCCGGCTCGACATCAGCGCGCACCCGTTCTGCGGCGGCGCCAACGACGACGTGCGCATCACCACCCGCTATGACGAGGGTGATTTCGCGGGTGCGCTGATGGGCGTGCTGCACGAGACCGGGCACGCGCTCTACGAGCAAGGCCGTCCAGGCGCTTGGCTCGCGCAGCCGGCCGGACGCGCCCGCGGCATGACCATGCACGAGAGCCAGTCTCTGCTGATCGAGATGCAGGCCTGCCGTTCGGAGGCGTTCGTCGCCTATCTGGCGCCGCTGCTGCGCGAGGCGTTCGCCGTCTCCGGACCGGCCTGGGAGGTGGAGAACTTGCATCGCCGGCTGACGCGCGTCGCTCCGGGCTTCATACGCGTCGATGCGGACGAGGTCACTTATCCCGCGCATATATTGGTCCGCTATGGGCTGGAGACGAAGCTGATCGACGGCACGCTCGCTCTCGCCGACCTGCCGGAAGCCTTCAACGCCGGCATCACCGAACTGCTCGGTATCACCGTGCCGGATGACCGCCGCGGCTGCCTGCAGGACATCCACTGGCCGGCCGGGCTGTGGGGCTATTTCCCGACCTACACGCTCGGCGCGATGACCGCGGCGCAACTGTTCGAGGCCGCCTGCCGCGACCAGCCGGCGCTGCCGGATTGCCTGTCGCGCGGTGATTTCGCGCCATTGCTGGCCTGGCTGCGTCCGCGCGTGCACGAGCGCGGCAGTTCGGCCACCACCGCGGAGATCGTGCGCGACGCCACCGGCCAGGAACTGACCGCCGCGATCTATCAGCGCCATCTCCGCCGCCGCTATCTGTAGAGGCGCGGCGCGGCGGGCGGCGAATTGTCCGATGAAGTGTAGCGGAGCAGGACCAGGATCATTGCCGCCATGACCGCGAGCAGGAGCACGCTTGCCTCCGGACCAGCCGCGCCGCCGGTCAATACGGCGGGGCCTCGGAAGGTGGAGTGCCCGAGAGCGCCGGCAAAGAAAAAGCTGCTGTCGGGAACGCCGTAAATCGCGCTCTCGGTATAGTCCCATGCGGCATGGAAGCCTGCCGAGAAGACGAGACTTCCGGTCGCGCGGATGGCGAGGCAAGAGAATATGGCGAATTCGAAGACGCCGATCGAACCACCAGGCGTGTCACCTTCGGCATAATGTCCCAGGGCGAAGCAGACGGAGGTCAAGAGCATGGCTGCCCAGAAGCCGAGACCGTCCGCGAGCGCGCGGAGCAGATAGCCTCGAATGAGGAACTCTTCCGCCAATCCGGCAGTGGCGAAAGTCGGGATCAGCACGGCCTGATGCCGAATAAAATCGGTGACTCCCGCATCTTGCAGACTGACGCGCATGAGGCCGGCCGCGGCCAGGATGCCGAGTATCATTGACAGCAGGATCGGTGCGGTAATGCATCCGATCGCGTAGCGTCCGGCCCAGGGCCGGCCGTCGGACAGATTGGTTCGGCGCATGACAGCCGTGAAGAGCGAGAAGCCTGGAGCGCGCCGTTCGCTCAGAATGAGCAAGGTCGCGACGATCAGACCGAGGGCGATCACGAGAATGTCCTGGATCAGGACCCTGGGCGCCGAGAAGACATGGTTGGTAAAATCCGTGACAAATCCGAATTTCGTGCCGATCGCACGCAGGATCGGTCTGACGATGATCGGTGTTGCGAGCCACTGCACTATGAAAAAGAAGGCGGCGGCTCTCAGGACTGCGCTCGCGCGCAAGGTGTTGCGGCCGGAACGAAACGGTTTGGTCAAGCTGACGTCCTTCTGCGATCTTCATTGAGCTTCGAACTCGTGACGGCGATTGTTCAGATCCAACAGCAGCCTGAGTGTGCGTCGGACGGCGCTGGATATGAAAGCGGGACATCAGCTCGTCTACGACGCAAGCGCGCCGCGCCAATATTCCGCTAACGCCTCGGACAGTTCCTCGACGAAGTCGGGATGGAAGACCGCGAACTCCGATGCCGTGTCGGCGGCTTTGTCAGGACCGAACGACTGCCACAGGCCGCAGGTGAGCGCATGCGTCCGCATCAGCAATTTGAGCCCACGCCCCGACCGCAGGTCGAGCGCGCGATCGATCAGCGCGCCGCCGGTGGCAAGCCGATCGAGGAACGTCTGCTTGAAGGCGAGGAGCGTCGCCATCTCCAGATTATGTTCAAGCATCGGCCGGAGCGCGTCCAGCCGCAACAGCTCGCGGTGGCTGTTCAGATGGGCGACATAGGCGGCGAGAAAGCTACCGACGATGTCCTGTTCCCCGGCCGCCGCCAGCCGAAACGCCTCTTCCAGGAGACCGACGACCTTGCCCCAGCCCTCCAGCAGCAGTGCCGAGAAGATCGTCTCCTTGGTTGCGAAATAGCGATAGACGGTTCCCTTGGCGAGGCCCGCACCGGCGGCGATCTCGGCCACCGACGGCAATTCCCCCTGCCCTTGCCCGAACAACCGGTTCGCCGCCGCCAGGATCACCTCGCGCCTGGCCTCCTTGTCTTCGCGTCCGAACGCCCGCTTAGCCGGTCCCACGTCGTGCCGCCTGTCCCATTCGGTAGGACAGCTTCGCGGCAGAATGGCGAGGAAGCAAACCGCCCACCCGCACCATCACGGTGTTGAGGCGGCCGGCGACCACGCTCGGCCTGCCGGCGAACAACGCGTCGAGGCCGATCCGCGCGACCCGGGAGGTCGGGAGGATGGTCCGGCGCAGTCCCTCCGGCGTCACGAAGCCGGATGCCGCATTGAAGCCCGTCTCCATCAGGCCCGGGGAAAGAACGGTCACGCCGACCTTTGGTGCAAGCTCGACATGCAGCGCCTCGCCGAGCGACAGGAGGTAGGCCTTGGCCGCGGCATAGGCCGCCAGCGACGGGCAGGGGGAGTAGGCGGCCATGCTGCCGACGAACAGGATCTTGCCTCCACCGCCCGCCGCCATCTCTCGGCCGATCCGGAGCGTCAGTTCGGTCAGGCTGACGATGTCGAGCTGGAGCATGTCGCGGAGGCGATCGGCGTCGCTTTCGACGAACGTCCCGGCCATCCCGAACGCCGCGTTGTTGACGAGGATATCCAGCTTTATGCCGCGAGCCGCCATGCGGTCACACAACGCGGCAGCACTTCCCGCCGCTGAGAGGTCCATCGGCTCCACCGCAACCTGTGTGCCGTGCCGTTCCTGAAGCTCCGCCGCGAGCCGCTGCATCGCGGCCTCCCCTCGTGCCGAGAGCACCAGATCATAGCCACGCTTCGCGAGATCGCGCGCAATGGCCTCACCGAGGCCGCCCGATGCACCGGTAACCAGCGCCCATTCCTTTGCCACCACACGCTCCATGTTGACCAGTAGTCATTATAGATGACCATTGGTCACTTGATCAAGCGTGCTGCTTGGTGAAGTCTGCCGCTGAGATGCGCGGTCCCAGTCGATCCCGAAGAGCTGGATATCCTGCCCCGACCCATAGTAATTCCCATAGACGTCCCAGGCGCCGAGCCTGGTTGCGTGTCCGCCCGAGGCACGGATCGCACCCATGACCGCCGCCTCGTCGGTGTGGATCAGCACGTAGGAGGGCCGATACGTCTCCAAGCGCTCCGCCAGCGGCAACACTCCTATATGCGTGTTGACGGCGCGCACTCCGGTTACGAGGGCGACCGTGTCGGCCATGTTGCCGAGCAGCACGACGCCCGATGTGCGACCCTCGCGGTGGTCGATGATGGTCCGCACGGACGTTGCCATGCGCAGGAGGGAATAATGCGGCCGGGCCATGTAGGCGGCGATGCGGCCACATCCTGAAAACACCATCATGGCGACGAGCAGCCCCGGCAGCAGCGCCAGCAGGCGAATGCGGGTCGCCTGCCGGGCCTGGCGGCACCATTGCGTCAGCTCGATGCAGGCGATGGCGCCGAGCCCGGCCAGCGGCACCAGCAGAGGCACGAAATAGCGGGGTGGCCCGAAGCTGACGATGCTCAGAAGGCTGAAATAGGCAACGCCGTACAGGACCAGGAGCCGCACCAGCGGCATTGCCCGGAAGTTCGCGGAGGTCACACCCGCAAGAATGACGAGAAGCAGCAGGACATCGACGAAGCCGCGACCGAGTATCTGCATGTTGCGCCATTGCCGATGCAGGTTGGAGACCCAGTCTCCGATGCCGGTGACCTGCCGTGCCCCCAGGTTGATGGTCTCGAAATAGATGAAATCCGCCTGGAAGAAATGCCGCGCGATGATCTGCCAGCCACCAACCGTGACGAATGACACGAGCAGGAAGACGCCAACCAGACGCAGCCGCTCCCGGCCGCCTCGGCCACTGAGCCAGGCTGCGTAGGCAACCACCGGAATGGCGAAGATCATGGTGCCCTTCACCAGGACCGCGGCGCTCACCAGCAGGCCGGACAGGATCGACAACGGCAGCGCCGGCCGTCCTGCCATGCGCTGGCTGACGAACAGGGCCGACATGACGAAGACCACGCCGATGGGTTCCAGGATTGCCAGCCTGCTGAAGGCGAACCCGATATAGCTGGAGGCCAGGATGAGCGATGTCAGCAGCCCCGCCTGCACGCCGGCGCCGCGGCGCACGACGAGTGCGGCGAGCAGGATGACCGCGGACGAGGCGAGCGCTCCGGTGATGCGCGCGGAGATCAGGCCCAGTCCGAAAACGCCGAATGCCGCCCGCTGCAGCAACTGTCCCATCGGCAGGTTGACGGCCGGATTGAAGTCGCCGGGCAGATACCAGCGGCCCGATATCACTTCCCGGACGGCGGCGTTCGCATACCATCCCTCGTCGGTATAGAGATCGCCCGACCAGTCTTTCCCGAGAGGAAAATCCGCATCGAGGTGGAAAAAGCGGAGCGCGATCAACAACGATACGAATATCAAAATTATCGTCGCCGGCAGTTTCCGTAGACTCTCAAGCCTCATTCATATGCGCCGTTCTTCTATGCATCGGATCCTCACCCGGCGTTGACAAGGCTAAAGAATTCTCCACCCTCCAGCCATGCAGATGTTGCGTCAAGCCGGGACGGGCCGATCCCCATCATCCTCGCATGTTGGCTTCAGACCCATCGCCGCGTCGCTCGTTGCCTTGTTGTGGCTGGTGCCGCCGGCCGCTGCGCGTTCCCAGGGACCGGCCCAGCCGCCGCCGTCCCCTGCGGCAGCACCTGCCCCCCATCCCCAGCCCGATCTGCCGCCCGACCGGCTGACCAGCATCGCGCACTCCGACAAGCAGGTATGGAACGCTGTCGTCGTCACCCCGGACCGTCGGGTGTTCGTCGAGTTTCCGCGCATCGCGGGCAACACCGAGCCGGTGCTGGCCACCATCGATCCCCAGGGCGGCCTGGTGCCCTACCCCGGCGGCGCCTGGAACGAACCCACCGCCCCCGACGCCAAGACCGATCCCGGACAGGCCTTCATCGGGCTGAACGCCATCCACCTCGGCCCGGACAACAGCCTGTGGGCGGTCGATACCGGCGTCCCCGGCTTCGGCCGAAGCGCCTTGCCGGGTGCGGCCAAGCTGGTACGGATCGACCTCGCGACCGACATGGTGACGCGGACCTACATCCTGCCGCCGGACGTGCTGCGTCCGAAGAGCATGATCGGCGACGTCCGCTTCAACGGCGGCGAGGCCTATGTCACCGATGCCGGCTCCCCTGCCCTGATCGTGCTGGACCTCGCCACCGGCCGCGCCCGCCGGCTGCTCGACCATGATCCCTCGACCACCGCGCAACGCCCGGTCACGGTCGATGGCGAGACGCTGAAGGGTCCGGACAACAAGCCGGCGATGATCCATGCGAGCCGGATCGAGGTCACCCCGGACGGCAAGTACCTCTATTACCAGCCGCTGCCGGGTCCGATGTATCGAGTGCCCACCGCCCTGCTCGACGATGCCAAGGCGAGCTCCAAGGCGGTCTCCGCCGGGGTGGAATTCTGGTATGACACCCCTGCCCTGAGCGGCACCGCGATCAGCGCTGGCGGAACTCTCTACCTGAACGACGTCGAGCACGACCGCGTGCTCCGCCTGACCCCGGACCGGGTCCTGGCCACCGTCATCCACGACCCGCGCCTGCACTGGGCGGACGCCCCGTTCCTGCATGACGGCACGCTCACCCTGCCGGTGGCCCAGCTCGATCGCTCCTCGGTGTTCCGTCACGGCAAGTCGCTGATCCGCTATCCCGTCGAGCTGTTCGACCTGCGGCTCGATGAGGCGCCGGCCGCAGGCGCTGCACGATAGCCACCTCGCCGCGGCCGGTCTATGACTGGAGGCATGCGCTACATCTCCACCAGGGGCGAGGCTCCGATCCGCGACTTCGCCGGCGTGCTGCTGGCCGGGCTGGCCGAGGATGGCGGGCTGTATATGCCCGAGACCTGGCCGCACTTCAGCGCGGACGACTGGCGTGCCATGCGCGGGTTGCCGTATCCGATCCTGGCCGCGCGCATCCTCGCCCCCTTCACCGCCGGCTCGATCGACGAGGCCACGCTGGAGCGGCTGTGCCTCGCGGCCTACGGCGGTTTCGGCCATCCGGCGATCGTCCCGCTGGTGCAGCTCGACCGGGAATTGTTCGTCCAGGAGTTGTTCCACGGCCCCACGCTCGCCTTCAAGGACCTGGCGATGCAGCTGCTGGGGCGGCTGTTCGACCATGTGCTGACCGCCCAGGACCGGCGCGTCACCATCGTCGGCGCCACCTCCGGCGACACCGGATCGGCGGCGATCGAGGCCTGCCGCGACCGCGAGCGGCTGGAGGTGGTGATCCTGCATCCGCTCGGCCGCACCAGCGAGGTGCAGCGGCGGCAGATGACCACGGTGCTGTCGCCGAACATCGCCAACTTCGCCATACGCGGCAGCTTCGACGACTGCCAGGACCTGGTGAAGGCGATGTTCGCCGACGCGCCCTTCCGCGACGACATGCGGCTGTCCGCGGTCAACTCGATCAACTGGGCACGTGTCGCCGCCCAGATCCCCTATTACGTGGCCTCCGCCCTGGCCCTCGGCGCCCCCGATCGCGAGGTCGCCTTCGCCGTGCCGACCGGCAATTTCGGCAATGTCATGGCCGCCTGGGCGGCACGTCGCATGGGGCTGCCGGTGGCCCGGCTGTGCATCGGCGCCAACAGCAACGACATCCTCACCCGCTTCCTTGCCAGCAACGACATGAGCATGCGCGAGGTGGTGCCGAGCCTGTCGCCCTCGATGGACATCCAGGTCAGCTCGAACTTCGAGCGGCTGCTGTTCGAGCTGCTCGGACGCGACGCCGGCGCCTGCGCGCGCATCATGACCGGCTTCCGCGCCACTGGCCGGATGGATGTCCCGGGCAGCGTCTGGCGCGAGGCGGGCGCGCTGTTCAGCGGCACGGCCCTTGACGACGACGCCACCCGTGCCGAAATCCGTGCGCTGCACGAGGCGACCGGCTATTTCGCCGACCCGCACAGCGCCATCGGCATCGCGGCAGGACGCGAAGGCGCCATTCCCGGCGTGCCGACCATCGCGATGGCCACCGCCCACCCGGCCAAGTTCCCCGACGCCATGCTCCAGGCGACCGGCATCCGGCCGGAACTACCGCCCAGCCTCGCCGACCTGTATGAGCGTGAGGAACGCTACCGCCTGGTGCCCAACGAACTCGAAGCCGTCGAGGCCGCCGTCCGCGCCGCCGTATTGAAGAACGCCGCCTGATCCCGCAGGAATATACCAAGGACATCAATGACCGATCCGATCCAAGTCACCCGCCTGCCCTCCGGCCTGCTCGTCGTCACCGAGCGGATGGACCGTGTCGAGACCGTCTCGCTCGGCGCCTACGTCAACAGCGGCACGCGCAACGAGCTCGCCGAGGAGAACGGCGTCTCGCATTTCCTCGAGCACATGGCCTTCAAGGGCACCGCGCGGCGTTCGGCGGCACGCATCGCCGAGGAGATCGAGAATGTCGGCGGCCATATTAACGCCTACACCGCGCGCGAGACGACCGCCTACTACGTCAAGCTGCTCAAGGAAGACCTCGCCCTGGGGGCCGACATCATCGGCGACATCCTGACCCACAGCAGCTTCGCCCCGGACGAGATCGAGCGCGAGCGCGGCGTCATCCTCCAGGAGATCGGCCAGGCCAACGACACGCCCGACGACATCATCTTCGACCATTTCCAAGAGACCGCCTTCCCGAGCCAGCCGATGGGCCGCCCGACGCTCGGCACCGATCCCCTGGTGCGCGGCATGACGCGCGAGAGCCTGACCGGCTACATGAGCCAGCACTACACCACCGGCAATGTCGTGGTGACCGCGGCGGGCAACCTGCATCACGAGCAGGTGGTGGGGCTGGTGCGCGAGCATTTCGCCGACCTGGAAACCCGTCCGGCGGAGGCCGTGCAGCCGGGCGCCTATCAGGGCGGCGAGTTCCGCCGCGAGCGCGAGCTCGACCAGGTGCATGTGGTGCTGGGCTTCCCCTCGGTCGGCTATAGCGACCCCGACTATTACCCCGTGCTGCTGCTCTCGACCCTGCTCGGCGGCGGCATGTCGTCGCGCCTGTTCCAGGAGATCCGCGAGAAGCGCGGGCTGGTCTACTCGGTCTATGCCTTCAACGCGCCATTCCAGGATGGCGGGCTGTTCGGCATCTATGCCGGCACCGGGGAAGCCGAAGCCCGCGACCTGCTCCCCGTCACCATCGAAGAACTGCTCAAGGTGCAGCGGAAGATCGGCCAGGACGAGCTCGACCGCGCCCGCGCGCAGGTCAAGTCCAGCCTGCTGATGTCGCTGGAGAGCACCGGCAGCCGCTGCGAGCAGCTCGCGCGGCAATATCAGGTGTTCGGCCGGCTGATCCCGACCGCCGAGACGGTGGCCAAGCTCAGCGCGGTGACGCTGGACGACGTGCGTCGCAGCGCCCAGCGGCTGTTCCGCGGCAAGCCGACCCTGGCCTCGATCGGCCCCGCGCAGAATATCCAGACCCTCGACAGCCTGGCAGAACGGCTCGCGGCATGAGCATCGATCTGCTGGAACAGCTCGTCGCCCAGGCACGCGCGGGCGGGGCCGACGCCGCCGACGCCGTGCTGGTGCGCGGCACCTCGCTCGGCGTGCAGGTGCGCCAGGGCAAGACCGAGGAACTGGAACGCTCCGAGCATAATGACGTCGGGCTGCGCGTGTTCCTGGGCCAGCGCAGCGCCATCGTCTCGGCCACCAGCGCCGACCCGGCCGGCTTCAAGCAACTCGCGACCCAGGCGATCGCGATGGCCCGGGTGGTGCCCGAAGACCGCCTGTCCGGGCTCAACGACGCCGCCGCCACCGGTCCTCTCGATGCCGAGGGGTTCGAGCTGGAGGATGCCGCGGAGCCCGACGTCGCAGAGCTGACCGATCGCGCCAGGCAGGCCGAGGATGCGGCGATGTCGGTCGGCGGCGTCGCCAACTCGCTCGGCGCGTCGGCGGGCTTCGGCCGCAACGAGGTCGTTCTTGTCACGTCGCGGGGCTTCTCCGGCCGCTACGCCCGCACCAGCCATTCGGTCTCGGCCAGCGTGCTCGCCGGCGCCGGCACCGATATGCAGCGCGACTATGACGGCCACTCGGTGGTGCATCTGCGGGATCTCGACGACGCCGCCAAGATCGGCCGCAGCGCCGGCGAGCGCGCCGTCGCCCGGCTGAACCCGACCCGGCCGAAGACGGCGCAGATGCCGGTGATCTACGACCCGCGCGTCTCGGGCAGCCTGCTCGGCCATCTCGCCGGCGCCATCAACGGCGCCTCGGTCGGGCGCGGCACATCGTTCCTGAAGGACCGCATGAACACGCGCATCATGCGCGAGGGCCTGCACGTGACCGACGATCCGCGCCGGGTCCGCGGCCTGCGCTCGCGCCCGTTCGACGGCGAAGGCGTGGTCACGAAGCCGCTGGTGCTGGTCGAGGACGGCATCCTGAGAAGCTGGGTGCTCGACGGCCGCAGCGGCCGTCAGCTCGGCCTGCCCAGCACCGGCCATGCCTCGCGCGGCACCTCGTCGCCCCCCTCGCCGTCGACCACCAACCTCTATTTGTCACCGGGCCTGATGAGTGCCGCCGAGCTGATGTCGGACATCACCGAGGGGCTGTACATCATCGAGATGATGGGCTCGGCGGTGAGCGGCATCACCGGCGACTATAGCCGCGGCGCCACCGGCTACATGATACGCAACGGCGCTCTGGCAGAACCCGTGGCGGAGATAACCGTCGCCGGGAACCTGCTGACGATGCTGTCGGCGCTGACGCCGGCATCCGACCTGGTGTTCCGGCGCGGCACCGATGCGCCGACCATACGCATCGACGGCATGACCGTTGCGGGATCATAGGCCGTTGCGAAGGCGGGGGCAGCGCACCATCTAGGGTTCATCATGAACACATCAAAGCGCACAAGATTTTTCCGTCTCGCCGCGGCATTCCTGTTGCTGGGCGGTTTGGCCGCGGCACCGGCCGCGGCCGACGCCCGTGCCGGCGGCGGCTTCTCGATGGGCAGCCGCGGCAGCCGCAGCTACAGCATGCCGGCGCCGACCCAGACTGCGCCCTACAGCGCCTCGCCGTTCAGCCGCGGCATGACCTCGCCCTCACGCTTTGGCGCCGGCGGCGGGATGATGTCGGGGATGCGCGGCCATCCGCTGGCGGCCGGTCTGCTCGGCGGTTTCCTCGGCGCGGGCATCGGCGGCATGCTGTTCGGCCACGGCTTCATGGGCGGCGGGATGGGCTTCGGCGGGTTCCTCGGCCTGCTGATCCAGATTGCGCTCATCGTGTTCGTCGTACGCTGGCTGCTGCGCCGCTTCTCCGGCGCCAGTGCCCGCAGCGTCGCTGGCGTCGCGCCCGCGGGCTACCAGCAGCAGGCCTACCGGATGCCGGCAGGTGGCAACACGGGCGCAAACAGCCCGCCGCTGGCGATCACCCAGCCCGACTATCGCCAGTTCGAGCAGAGCCTGCGCGATGTGCAGGCGGCCTGGACGCGCTCCGACATCGGCTCGCTGCAGCGCCTGGCGACGCCGGAGATGGTCAACTACTTCGGCCAGCAGTTGCAGGACCAGTCGCGCCGCGGCGTGCACAACACGGTCTCGGACGTGCGCCTCGACCGCGGCGATTTGTCGGAAGCCTGGAGCGAGGGCGGGCGCGACTTCGCCACCCTGGCGATGCGCTACTCGATGGTCGACGTCACTACCGACGCGAGCGGACGCGTAATCGACGGCAGCCCGAACGAGCGCGTCAGCGCCGCCGAGCTATGGACTTTCACGCGAGTGCCGGGTGGCGCCTGGGCTCTGTCGGCGATCCAGCAGGCGCGCTGACACTCCTTCACCGGTCGATCACTACCGCCTCACGAGCCTGTTTCCATCCCTGTCCGCCTATGGCCGACCACGGACTAATTTTGAAAAAGGCATAATTAAACTCGAGGTCTACAGCAATGAATGGCAAACGGCTGATTTTCCACATCGACGTCTATTCGCCGGATACAATTCCGATGGCGAAGCTGGCGGCGTATATGGAGGATTTTGCCGCATTGCTCGGCAAGGATAATGCCGTCCATTTTGATGGTCTTGCCCCCGGCAGCACCCGGATCAAAGCTCGAGTCGAGTTTGAGGACATGCCGAAAGTTACCAACCGTTTGGACGATATCCGGCGTGGCAATCCTCCGAAGGATGCAGCGAAGCTCTTTAACGAGATCGACATCCGCCTCGCCAGCGACAACGCCACAGGGCGCATTCTGGCCGAGGATGATGGCGGGATTATCACGGCGGAGCTGCTGACATTTCTGGGCCGCGACTGTCCAAAGGTGCAGAGCTATGGCCCCTTCACTCAGGAAGGCAGTCTCGACGGCCTTCTGATTTCGATTGGCGGGAAGGACGAGAGCATCAGTCTGCGGCTACAGAACGGCGAGACGATTTACAGCAAGTGCGAAACCACGCGAGTAATTGCCCGCGAGTTGGGCAAACATCTGTTTGAACCGATCCGCATTTTTGGCAGCGGTAGATGGACGCGCGAGACGGATGGCACATGGATCCTTCTAGGCTTCCGTGTGACTTGGTTTGACGCGCTCGATAAGACCAGCCTGCGCGATCTGACGACAGCGCTTAGAGCGGTCAAAGGCAGCGAATGGAAGGAAATAGCCGATCCGCTTGCGGAACTAGCCGACATGCGGCGCGACGATAACGAGCTGCATTAAGGGATGGTTGTTTTTGATACATCCATTCTGCTTTTCGTCCTTGATGAAAACACCTCTGCATCAGTCTCCCGCGCCAAGGAGCGTGTGGACTATCTGATCGACCGGTTATCGGAAGACGGCGAGAGGATCGTTATCCCAACCCCGGCATTAAGCGAATGCCTGGTCCATGCTGGGCCGGCCGGTCCCGCTTTTCTGGCGCTTCTCAGCAAAAAATCGATTTTCCGTATCGCCGGCTTTGACGAGCGGGCTGCCGTGGAAGCTGCCATAAGAACCTATGATGCTCGGCAGCGCGGCCAGAAGAAGGGTGGCAACCCGCAGGCGAGCAAGTCAAAGATCAAGTTTGACCGGCAGATCGCGGCCGTCGCCGTGGTCGAGGGCGCAACGGCAATCTATTCCGACGATAGCGACGTGCGCGACTATGCGGTTGAGGCAGGGTTAAAAGCCTACGGGCTGTCCGACCTACCGGAGCCGCCCGAAGATCCTCAATCCTCTTTCCCTCTTGCCCCGCCAGACAAGCCCGCTTCCTGAAGGTTGATCCCGAGCCGTCCCGGCTTCGCGCATTCGCCGCCAACGCCTCATTTTCGGCGCATCGGACACAGGCGTATCCCACGTCACCCTTGCTGTCGCTCGGAGATATGGACTACGGCAAGTAACAGCATGCACGCCAAGCACAGACATATCGCCACATTCGCACTATGCATCTCAAAAGAAACCGCCCACTTGGCGGAAATCAGTGACCGAAGTGCAGGCAAGCCGCCACGAGCTGCAACGAATGCTGAAAGCCCCTGCTACAACGGCCGCAGGGAGAGAAACATATGACGACAGCTCGAACGAGCGCCTCTTCCCGGCCAGCCATGCACACGCGTATGCCGCCCGCGCGCTGGGTCATGGTGTGGCTCTGCTTCCTGGCCCTGGCGGTCAACTACACTGACCGTGCCAACCTCGCCGTCGCTGCACCCAGCATCAAGCAGGCGCTCGGTGTGAACAACACTACCATGGGCCTGCTGCTCGGCTCGTTCTTCTGGACCTACGCGCTGATGCAGCTTCCGGCCGGCTGGCTGGTGGACCGGTTCGGCGCGCGCATCATGTTCCCCATCGCGGTCTGCTGGTGGTCGCTGTTCACCTCGCTGACCGCAGTGGCGAACTCGACCGCAACGCTGTTCGGCTTCCGCTTGCTGCTCGGCGCCGGCGAGGCGGGCGCCTACCCGGCCTCCGCGCGCGTGGTGTCGCGCTGGTTTCCCTCGCATGAGCGCGGCCTGGCCTCCTCGATCTTCGACTCCGGCTCACGCACCGGCAACCTCGTCGCGATCCCGCTCTGCGCCTGGTTGATCGCCTCGTTCGGCTGGCGCGCATCCTTCGTGATCACCGGCCTGCTCGGTTTCGTCTGGGCTGCCGCCTGGTTCGCGATCTACCGCAAGCCGGAACGCCATCCCGATGTGACGCCGGAAGCGCTGCGCGAGATGGCGGAGAGCAGCAAAGCACCTGCCAGCGACGAGGCGCCGATGCGCTGGATCTCGCTGTTCCGCTACCGCACCATCTGGGGCATGATGATCGGGTTCTTCTGCCTGAACTTCGTGATCTACTTCTTCATCACCTGGTTTCCGACCTACCTGATGACGGCGCGGCATTTCTCGCTCAAGCAGTTCGGCACGCTCGGGCTGATCCCGGGGCTGATCGCCATCCCCGGAGGCTGGCTCGGCGGCTTCACCTCGGACTGGCTCTACCGTCGCGGCTGGAGCCTGACCGCGGCACGCAAGACCTGCCTGGTCGGCGGCATGCTGCTCTCATCGGTCATCACCCTGGCCGCCGTGGTGCCGGCGGCCTGGATGGCGCTGGTGCTGTTCGGCATCGCCTACGCGTCACTCGCCTTTACCGCGGCGAGCATCTGGTCGTTGCCGGGCGACATCGCACCCACGCGTGCGCAGGTGGCGTCGATCGGTGGCATCCAGAACTTTGCCTCAAACCTCGCCGGAGTCGTCACGACGAGTTTCACCGGGGTCATGCTGACCATCACGCACGGCTCGTTCGTGATCCCGCTGGTGACCGCCGGCGGCCTCTGCCTGGTAGGTGCCGCAACCTATCTGTTCGTCGTCGGCCCGATCGAGCCGTTGCCGGTGGAAGGCCAGGGCTCTGCCCTGGACCCGCTCAAGGCGAAGCCTTGAGAATCCAATCATATCCTTGAATTGGTTTCCAAAGGCCGAGGCCTTTGGCGGGT
>CAXSEE010000030.1:0-30907 GCA_964235615.1 uncultured Acetobacteraceae bacterium
GCATCACCATGCTGCTGCCGCGCCAAGAGCTCTTGCTCTACATGTATGTGCGTAAGGAGGCAGTCCTCTCGTCACAAATTCGTGCCGCCGCCCATAACGGAGCTCGATGCATGCCTTGATGCTCTCGAGCGCTTCATGCACGAGGAAGGCTCGAGGCTGCCGGCGCTCATCAAGGCCGGCCTGCTGCACGTCCAGTTCGAGACGATTCACCCGTTCCTTGATGGTAACGGCCGCATCGGCCGCCTGCTGGTGATGCTCTACCTTTGCGCGAACGGCGTTCTGCGCAAGCCGCTGCTGTATCTCAGTCTCTACCTGAAAACCCACCGCACCGATTACTACCGGCTGCTCCAGGAGGATCGCGAGCGCATCAATGCCCAGAGCGAGCGCGCGGGCTCGGCCTTGCGCGTCCACGAGCTATTGCAGCAAAATCCCTTCGTGACGTCCAACCTGTTGGTCGATCGCACCGGCTTGACGGCTCCGACCGTGAACGCAGCGCTCGCCGACCTGGAGCGCCTCGGCATTGTCGAGGAAGTCACCGGCCGCCGCCGCCGCGTGTTCGGCTATCGCCGTTACGTTGCCATCTTGAGCGAGGGAACCGATCCCCTTCCGTCGACGCCTTGATTTGGATGATTATAGCGCGTCTCGAAAGCGTCATCGTGTCAGGCTTCGGTTTCGCCTGAGACTACCACTGTCGCCGGGCCGAACGCCGCCGGCAAAACAGCTCTTCTCCATGCGCTGCCCGTCAGCCGATGTGAATGGCTGCAGCGCATTGGCGGCACATGGCCGGCTGGGATGATACCCCCGCATTTTTTCACGGAAGTCCAGATGTCGTATTTTAGAGCAGACCGGGTTGCGGGGTAGCCTGGAGCAGGGAATAACGGCGCAAATCGAGGTGGAGTGACGCAGTGGCTAGCAGGCGATCGGTTCTGGCTGTGGCGATGGTGCTGGGAGGATCGCAATTCGGGGCGGCGATGGCGCAGAACGTGTCGCGTTCAACTGCCGCGCCCGGGATGGCGTCGAAGACGCGGCAGGTGGTTTCGGGTGGCGCGAGCGGCTCGGGACAGAGCGCCGGCGGCGGCGACATTCCCGCCAACTTCAAGCCGATGCTGAACGAATATGACTACGACAAGCGCAACGCCATGATTCCGATGCGCGATGGCGCGCGGCTGCACGCGGTCATCTTCGTGCCGCACAATGTCAAGCATGGGCCGATCATGCTGGACCGGACCCCGTACAGCGCGGACAAGATCACGGGAGAGGGGGAGTCGCCCCTCGTGAGCGAGGAAATGCGATACGTGTTCCGCGACCTGGTCAAGGACGGCTACATCGTCGCAGTCGAGGATGTGCGCGGCAAATACAAGTCGGACGGCAATTACGTGATGAACCGGCCGCTGGCCGGACCGCTGAACCCCACGAAGGTCGATCATAGCACCGACGCCTACGACACGATCTCGTGGCTGGTGAAAAACGTTCCGGAATCGAATGGGCGGGTCGGCACGATCGGCACGAGTTACGACGGGTTCACGACGCTGATGAGCCTGATCAACCCGAATCCGGCACTCAAGGCGGCGGTACCGATCAACCCGATGGTCGATACCTGGATCGGCGACGATTGGTTCCATCACGGCGCGTTTCGCCAGGAGATGATGGATTACATCTATAGCCAGACTGCAACCAAGGATTCTAGTAAGGATTGGTGGGCGACCGGGCACGATGATTTCTCATTATATGCCGGCCATGTTTCCGCCGGAGCGTTCGGACGCTCGATGGGAATGGAACAGCTACCGTTCTGGCGGCGCCTGACGGAACATCCCGCCTATGACGCATTCTGGCAGGGGCAAGCGGTGGACAAGCTGCTGGCGCGCGCACCACTGACGGTGCCGACGCTGTTCGTGCAGGGACAGTGGGACCAGGAGGACATCTACGGCGCGGTTGCAGCCTATGAGGCGACGGCGGCCAAGGGGGATGCGTCCAACCGGTTCCTGGCGATGGGTCCGTGGTTCCACGGACAGGCCAACGACAAGGGTACCTCGCTCGGACCGTTCGACTGGGGCGAGGATACAGGGGCGTGGTTCCGCAAGCACGTCATGCTGCCATTCCTCGATGCGCGGCTCAAGGATGCGGGTACGTCCGCGCACATCGCGCCGGTCACCGCGTTCCAGACCGGGACTAATACGTGGCGCACCTATTCCACCTGGCCACAGGCCTGCGCCGCGTGTGCCGACACCGGCCGCGCGCTCTATCTGCAGGCGGGCGGTGCGCTGTCATTTTCGCCTCCGGCGGCGGGCACGGCCGGGTTCGACGAGTATGTGTCGGACCCGGCCAAGCCCGTCCCCTACCGGCTGCGGCCGATCCGGCCGACCTATGCGAACGACTCGACCTGGCACACCTGGCTGGTCGACGACCAGCGTTTCGCCGACGGGCGGCCGGACGTCTTGAGCTACAGCACGCCCCCGCTGACGGCGCCGATCACGATCACCGGGGCGCCGGTGGCGCACCTGATGGCGTCGACGACCGGCACCGACGCGGACTGGATCGTCAAGTTGATCGACGTCTATCCCGACACCGTGCCGGAGCAGCCGGAGCTCGGCGGATACGAGCTTGGTGTGAGCATGGACATCCTGCGCGGGCGCTACCGCGATGATCCGGCGCATCCGAGCGCCATCCCGGCGGGCAAGGTGGTGCGATACACGCTGGCGCTGCCGAACGTGAACCATGTCTTTCTGCCAGGGCACCGGATCATGGTGCAGATCCAGTCGAGCTGGTTCCCGCTGTACGACCGGAACCCACAGGGCTACGTGCCCAACATCTTCTTTGCCAAGCCGAGTGACTACATCAAGGCGACCGACCGGGTGTTCCATGCGCCGGACGCCGCGAGCGATGTGCAACTGCCGGTGGTGGCGGCCGATGACGGGACAGTGGTGGCGGGGCCATAAGGCGCACGTGTCCGCGCAGCCGTATGGAACAGAGTTTATGAATTCTGGTTCGGCTTCAAGGTGGTCAATGACGAGCTGGTTCGGCGTTGCCATCCGGCACACGCTGCCGACACGCAGTGGAGGCTGTGTTGAAGCCACGCAGGGGTTTATTCGAGCGCGCGATGCGAATAGACGGTTGATGGTCGTGTCCCTGGACGTGGTGCAGGAGGCCGCTGACCGATCTGCCATACTAACCGCGAAGGGTCGGGGAAGATGGGCTGGCTCACGGTCACTGCCGTGATCTTGAGCGGGGAAGATCTCATGTGATCCGCAATAGCCGGCCGCCGCTGGCAGCATTTTTCGGACCACCGCCTTCGGCTAAGGTCGTGTGAAAGCTGGGCAAGCTTCAAATCCGGCAGTCGTGCGCCGCCGCGCGCTATTGCGCAGCCGTCTCACCGATTGCGTTTAGTCTTAGCTAGATGGCGTTGACCAGCAAAACAGCATCCCGGATCACACGGAGGATTCCCAATGGAGCGCCTGGCGCGGACGGTGGAGCATAGATGATTATGTGCCGCGGCTTACCGACACCGTGGCCGCGGTTGATGTGCCGGATATGCAGGAAGCGGACACCGGGGCGCTCAACGATTGGCCGTGAGTTGCGCCGGAGCGGTTCTCTTGTCCGGCTAGATCAGCGCGCGCAGAATCGGTTAAGTAAAAGCCAGACACGGGTGG
Source organism: uncultured Acetobacteraceae bacterium (assembly GCA_964235615.1). Taxonomy (GTDB): domain Bacteria; phylum Pseudomonadota; class Alphaproteobacteria; order Acetobacterales; family Acetobacteraceae; genus Lichenicoccus. Next base: position 3,648 of record CAXSEE010000030.1, read on the forward strand.
AACTATCGGTTGAAATGTTGCCACATCTGGTTCAGCCCGCTTTCGTCCGCCGAGTAGACGCTGAAACGCTTGGCATTCACGTCAGCAATGCCCACATCGGCCGCGGCCTGTAGATCCGCATTTGTCAGGGTATGATCACCAGCGAAGGCATCGCTCAGGATGCCACTCACGGCGTCATCCACGCTCGAGTACTGACCGTCAGCTACGGCTGCTTCGATCCGAAGGCGCAGCTCATCGGGGATCTGTATGTAAGCCGCGAATTAGCCCCAGCGTTCGGATTCCGAAGCAAATCATAGCGCAGAGCTGGGGTCACGGCCAACTGAAAGTCTAGGGCTAGAGATCCTCACCGGTAACACCTTGCCGTAGAGCTAGCCGGGATTATTCGTCGGTGATGATGGGCATGGTACAAGCCGCTGACACGATGCAGCCGGCATCCGCGACCCCCGCGCGGCCGCGTGTTCGGCTATCGCCGTTACCTTACCATCTTGAGCGAGGGAACCGATCCCCTTCCGGCCACCGCCTGATCCGGAGGACTAGTGGCGACTAAAAGCCGGAAGCCAACGTGGATCGGCCCAGCATGGCCTCTGCAACGCGACGGGTGACGTCGCCATACGGTGCGGTCGTCTTGTCGGTGATCCGGCCGTCCAGGAACAATGATGCCAAACCGTGCACCAGCGACCAGCAACCCAAGGCGCTGGCGTCCCGGTCGACGTTGGCCGGTGCCTCGGCTGCGACCCTTGCAGCCAGCACGGCATAAGCGGCGTCGCCGGCTGTCGTCAGCTCCGGATGCGTGCAAAGACGATTGGGGCCGAACATGAGCCGGAACAGGGCTGGGTTCTCCAGTGCGTAGCGCACATAGGCCACGGCCTGTTCCACGAGGGCCTGACCTGCCAGGGCCGCGTCGTCAGCAGCCCGCAACACGTCGCGTAAGCCAGCGAAGCCCTGCACCGCAACCGCTGCGAGGAGCGCCTCCTTATCCGGATAGTGACGATAGGGGGCCATGGCGGACACGCCGGCACGGCGCGCAACGGCACGCAGCGAAACCGCATTCGCGCCATCCTCCGCCAGCAGGTCGAGTGCCGCGCCGATCAGCGCCGTCCGCAACTCCCCATGGTGATAATCTCTGGCAGTCGATGTTGACACTGTAAGCAGATCTCCTATGTATGCAGTGTAAGCATTTGGCCGGTGCTGTCCAATTCCTATCGGCCGAGCAGGAGAACGCCATGATCAAGTTCACCATTCTGCTGCGGCGCAAGCCGTCGATGACCCACGATGAATTCGTCGCCTACCACCGGGAGCGGCACGCGCCGCTGTTCTGCGCTTTGCCCGCGGTGCGGCAGCACGTCCGGCGCTACGTTCAGTGCCACACCGTGGCGGCCTCCATTCCCGGCCTGCCGCCGGTGACGTTCGACGGCATCACCGAGCTTTGGTTCGACGATGTGGCAGGGCTGGAGGCCGTCTTCACCTCGGAAAGCTACATGGAAAAAATTCGGCCGGACGAGGCGCAGTTCCTGGACCTGCATGCCTGCGAGTTCGTGCTGTCCAACGAGAGCGTTTTCATCGCCTGACCCCTTGCCGCTTTCCAGTCGGGATGTACCCCCATGACATATTCACGCAGATCCGTTGACCTGTCCGGCTACCCCGACCTTGTGGTGGTCTACCTCGGCTATCGCGCCAAGAACCTGAAGGGCGCGCGCAGCCTGTTGCGCATCGGCCGCGGCCTGAGCTCGATCAAGAAGAACCCACCTGACGGGCTGCTGTCGCACGAGGACCTCTGGTTTGGCCTCATGCACCCGGGCTTCCGGCAGTACTGGCGCGATTTCGAGAGCTTGGAGGCGTTTACCCGCGCCCCGCAGCATCAGACATGGCGGCGCGACTTCGCTCGCGACTCGGGCGGCGGGGGCATCTGGCATGAAACCTACCGGCTGCGTGGCGGCATGGAGGCCATCTACTCAGGCGTACCCAGGATAGGCTTTGCGAGCTTCGCGCCGGAACGCATCCCAACCGGATCGTTCATGAGCGCCCGGCAGCGCGTCGGAGCAGGTGTTCGCTGAGCCTTCCTTGAGCCGCTTCAGCAGACCGTCTCGCCATGCCGGCGCTCGTCTTCCAGGCATAGCGGCACGATCCTGTCCGCTACCGTCTCCGGCCGCGGCAGGGTCGAGGCATCCTCTCCCGGCATCGCCTGGGCGCGCATCCGGGTGGCGACGATGCCCGGGTCGAACAGGTTGACGCGCAATCGTTCCTGACCGGCGAGCTCGTCCGCCCAGCTCAGCACCAGGCTCTCCATCGCCGCCTTGCCGGCTGCCAGCAGGCCCCAGAAGGCGACCGGTTGCCGGGCATGGCTGTCGGTGATGAACACAGCGCGCCCTGCAGGGGCCGCCTGCAGCAATGGTGCGGTGGTACGTATCAGCCGCCAGGACGCGGTCGCATTGACCGAGAGACTGCGCTCCCAGTCGCGGTCAGTGATATGCGGCACCGGCGTCAACGCGCCCAGCATCGCCGCCGCATGCACCAGTATGTCGAGCCGGCCGAAACGCGCGGCCAGCGTCGGCCCGATGCTGTCGATCGCGGCACCATCCAGCAGGTCGAGCGGCAGCAGGGTCTGGCCGCCGCCGATCAGGTCGTCGGTCTCTTCCAGGCCACCCGGACTGCGCCCGGTCAGCACGCAATGCGCCCCTTCGCGGCCCAGGGCGACCGCAACGGCGCGCCCGATGCCGCGGCTCGCTCCTGTCACCAGGGCCACCTTGCCGGCCAGGCGTGTCATTGGGTGGCCTAATGCGCCGAGTGAGGGGGGCGGGCGCGGCTGTCCACGTCGACGTCGGCAAGGTCGATCGGATAGTTGCCGCTGAAGCAGGCATCGCAGAAATACGGCTGCTCGGGATCGCGGCCCGGCTGGCCCAGGGCGCGATACAAACCGTCGATCGTAATGAACGCGAGGCTGTCCGCGCCGATCAGCTCGGCCATCTCCTGGACGTCGTGGTTCGCCGCCAGCAGCTTGCCGCGCTCCGGCGTGTCGATGCCGTAGAAGCAGGAGTGCGTCGTCGGCGGCGAGGAGATGCGCATATGCACCTCGGTGGCGCCGGCCGCGCGCACCATCTCGACGATCTTGCGGCTGGTGGTGCCGCGCACGATCGAATCGTCGACCAGGATCACCCGCTTGCCCTGCATCGCCGCGCGATTGGCGGAATGCTTGAGCTTGACGCCAAGATTGCGGATCTGGTCGGTCGGCTCGATGAATGTGCGGCCAACGTAATGATTTCGTATGATGCCGAGTTCGAACGGGATCCCGCTCTCGGCGGCGTAGCCCATCGCCGCAGGCACGCCGGAGTCCGGCACCGGCACGATCACGTCGGCATCGACCGCGCTTTCGCGCGCCAGCTCGGCGCCGATGCGCTTGCGGGCGTCATAGACCGCATGTCCGTCGAGCACCGAGTCCGGGCGGGCGAAGTAGATGTACTCGAACACGCAGAAGCGGCTCTTGTTGGGCCCGAACGGCTTGAGCGAACGCACGCCGGCATCGTCGATGACCACGATCTCGCCGGGCTCGACGTCGCGCACGAACGCGGCGTTGACGATATCCAGCGCGCAGGTCTCGCTGGCCAGCACCCAGGCTGGCGGACCGCCATTCTCGGCGTCGATGCGACCCAGGATCAGCGGCCGCACGCCGAGCGGATCGCGCACCCCGAGCATCGCGTCCCGCGACAGGCAGACCAGCGAATAGGCGCCGACCACCTGCTTGAGCGCGTCGATCAGCCGGTCGGTCACGGTCGAATACAGGCTGATGGCGATGAGGTGGATGAACACCTCGCTATCGGTCGTGGACTGGAAGATGCAGCCCCTCCGCACCAGCGCCCGGCGCAGCGTCTGGGCGTTAGTGAGGTTGCCGTTATGCGAGACCGCCAGGCCGCCGAACTCGAACTCGGCATAGAGCGGCTGCACGTTGCGTAATAACGTCGCACCGGTGGTGGCGTAACGGTTATGGCCGACCGCCGCGCGGCCAGGTAAGCCCGCGATGATACGGGCGTCGCCGAATACGTCGCCGACCAGCCCCATGCCCTTGTGGCTGTGGAAGCGGCTGATGTCGGCGTCCGCATCCGCGTCGTAGCTGACGATGCCGGTACTCTCCTGGCCGCGGTGCTGCAGCGCGTGCAGCCCGAGTGCCGTGATCGCCCCCGCGTCATGGGCGTTCCAGATCCCGAAAACCCCGCATTCCTCATGCGGCTTGTCGTCGTCCTCGCTATCCAGGGTGAAGGAATTATGAGGGAACACCACCATTTCAGAAACTTTCCTTGCCGGCCGCCGGTGCGGCATCGGCGCCGATCTGTGGCAACAGGGGACGCCAGCGTTCCGGCGCCTGGGTCAGCGCATATTGCGCGCCTGCATGCAGGTAGGTCAGGCCATGGGCCTGTCGTAGCGACGTCGGCCAGTCATTCATCGGCAGGATGAAGGCCAGGACGACATAGGCCAGTATCAGCAGGGCTCCGCCACGCACGATCCCGAAGCCGAAGCCGAGAATGCGGTCGACCCCGCCCAGCAACGAGAGCCGGACCAGCCGGCTCAACAGGCTGGCCAGCACCGACAAGCCGATCAGGATGATCACGAACACCGCCACGAAGCATACGATGTCGGCGACAAGGCCGTCTTCGATCCAGCTATGCGCCAGCGGCAGGCCCGAGACATAGAAGTGGCTGGCCAGCAGGGCCGCGGCAATCCAGGCCACCAGCCCGAGCAGCTCGCGCGCGAACCCGCGCAGGAAGCCTGCCATTGCCGATAACCCGACGATCCCGAGCATCACCAGGTCGACCCAGTTCATCGGCTACCGGCCATCCGCCCATCACCCATGAATGCCAATGGCGCGTATATCGTCCGTGCATGGCGCAAGCACCACCCCTAGAAGAAGCAACCGTTCACTCTGACAGCGGACTGTATCTTTTCGGACCGGTCTCACGGCAGCTTGGTACTATCTACTCGCCAGGGTCTTCCCAGGCGGCGGCTCGGCCGGCTTTCTCCGGTGGTCATCTCATGCAGCAGCGAACCCAGCCGCTCGCGCTTGTGCAGTTCCATCCAGATCTCGTCGGGCTCGATCCCCATGGCCGCCCAGAGCAATGTCATCGCCCCCAGCAGCGAGGCCGAGCCTGCCACCAGGGCGGCCTTGTTCTGCGCCGTCGCGGCGGCGACGCAGGCGAGCGCATCCTCTCCGGTCTCTCGCACGACGCCTCGCAACGAGGCCGCACCGCCCAGGTCCCGCGCCGACGCCTCGTGCAGGGCGGTTTCCCATAGGGCTGCGAATAGCTGCTGTGGAGACGGGAGGCTCGTTACGACAACCCTTATTCCTAGATGGTGAAATACTTGGCCGCAGGGTTCAGGATCACCAGGGCGCTCGTCGATTGCTCGGGATGCAGCTGGTAGCCGTCCGACAACGTCACCCCGACCCGCTCGGCGCCCAGCAGCTCCAGCAGCGGCACCTGGTCTTCCAGCTTCGGCACCGCCGGGTAGCCGAACGAATAGCGCGAGCCTCGGTATCCCTGCTGCAGCAGCTTGTCCATGTCGCGGTCATCCTCCCTCGCATAGCCCAGCTCGGCGCGGATGCGCTTGTGCGAATACTCCGCCATCGCCTCGGCCATCTCTACCGACAAACCATGAAGATAGAGATAATCCTGGTAGCGGTTCGCCTCGAACCACTCGCGCGCCACATCCGACGCCTTCTGCCCGACCGTCACCACCTGCAGCCCGATCACGTCGCGGGTGTTGTCGTCGATGTCGCGCACGAAGTCGGCAACACAGGCGCCATCCTCGCGCGGCTGCCTCGGCAGGCTGAACCTCGCCACCTCGGTGCTGCCGTCGGGCTCGAACAGGATCAGGTCGTTGCCCTGTCCGGCCGCCTTCCAGTAGCCGTAGATCGCCTGCGGATGCAGGATGTTGTCCTGCTTGCACAAGGCCATCATCCGCTTCATCACCGGACGCAGCTCCTGCTTGGCCCAGCCCAGGAACTCGTCGAGCGAGCGGCCCTGCTTCCGGAAGCCCCACTGGAATTGATACAGGCTGCGCTCATTGAGGAAGGGCAGCACCGCTTCCGGCGTCGCCTCGATCACGCGCGCGCCCCAGAACGGCGGCTCGGGCTGCTCGATGCCCTCGTTGAGACGCCGGCGCCTGGCCTGTGCGGCCAGCACGTCGATGGGCACGAAGCCGCGCGTCTCCGCCTGCTCCGGCTCGCGCTTGCGGGTAGCCTTGCCCTTGCGGCGGGATTGCAGCGCCGAGAGATAGTCGTCGAAGCCTCCGTTCGCGACCTTGTCCATCAGCCCCAGCCCGTCGAAGGCGTCGCGCGCATAGGCGACCCGGCCGCCGGCATAGGCGGCGACGCAGTCCTCCTCGACATAGTTGCGCGTCAGCGCGGCACCCCCCAGCAGCACCGGGATCTCGAGCCCCTGCCTGGACATCTCCTGGAGGTTCTCACGCATCACCACGGTCGATTTGACCAGCAGCCCGGACATGCCGATGGCGTGGGCGCGCTCCCGGCTGACCGCGGCGATCATGTCTGCCAGCGGCACCTTGATGCCGAGATTGACCACCCGGTAGCCGTTGTTGGTCAGGATGATGTCGACCAGGTTCTTGCCGATGTCATGCACGTCGCCCTTGACCGTGGCGAGCACGATGGTGCCGCGCTCCTGTCCGGCGACCCGCTCCATATGCGGCTCCAGATGCGCCACGGCGGCCTTCATGGTCTCGGCGGATTGCAGCACGAACGGGAGCTGCATCTTGCCCGAGCCGAACAGCTCGCCCACGATTTTCATGCCGTCGAGCAGGATGGTGTTGATGATCTCGAGCGGCTTGTGCTTCGTCATCGCGTCGTCGAGCTCGTTCTCCAGCCCCTTGCGGTCGCCGTCGACGATGCGGTCGCGCAGCCTCTCCTCGACGGTCTCGGCGCGTCCCTTCTTGGCCACGTCGGCGAGCTTGCGGTCGGCGAACAGCTCCAGCAAGCGGTGCAGGGGGTCGTAGCCCTCGGCCCGCCGGTCGAGCAGCAGATCCTCGGCGACCTTTGCCTCCTCGGCTGGGATCAAATGCAGCGGCCGGATCTTGCTGACGTGAACGATCGCCGACGTCATGCCGGCCTTCATCGCCAGATCGAGGAACACGGAGTTCAGCACCGCGCGCGCCGCCGCGTTCAGGCCGAAACTGACGTTCGACAGCCCGAGCACGATCTGGATATCGGGAAACCGGTCGTGGATGCCCTGTATCCCCTGCAGGGTCCACAACGCCAGCTTGCGGTCGTCCTCGTTTCCGGTGGCGACCGTCAACACCAACGGGTCGATCATCAGGTCGGATTGGGGCAACCCGTGCTGGGTGCAGCAGAAGTCCACCAGCCGCGCGGCGATCTCGATCTTGCGTTCGGCCGTCTTGGCCATGCCGGTCTCGTCGATCGTGCCGGCGACGATCGCGGCGCCGAACTTGCGCGCCAGCTTGAGTCGTGACGCGGCATGGCCCTCGCCATCCTCGAAATTGATCGAGTTGATGATCGGCTTGCCGCCGTGCAGCTTGAGTGCGGCCTCGATGACGTTGGTCTCGGTGCTGTCGATCACCAGCGGCGCGTTCACCGACGAGGTGAAGCGCGTGATCACCTCGTTCATCTCCATGACCTCGTCGCGCCCGACGAAGGCGGTGCAGAGATCGAGCGCGTTCGAGCCTTCGCCGACCTGCTCGCGCCCTGCCGAGACGCAGCCGTCCCAGTCGGCGCTCTCCTGCAGTTCGCGCCACTTGCGCGAGCCGTTGGCGTTGCAGCGCTCGCCGATGGAGAAATAGCTGTTCTCCTGGCGCAGCGGGGTCTGGGTGTAGAGGCTGGCGACGGACGGGATCCACACCGGCTGGCGCGCGACCGGTGCCGGGCGAAGGCGCGAACCGGCGCGGCGGCGGAGCATGGCGTCCAGTGCCTCGATATGGGGCGTGGAGGTGCCGCAGCAGCCGCCGACCAGGTTGAGCCCGTCCTCGACGATGAAGCGCTCGATCCAGGAGGCCATCTCGGCGGCACCCAGCGGGTAGTGGGTATGCCCATCGACCAGTTCGGGCAGGCCGGCGTTAGGTTGCAGCGACAGCAGCCCGGGCCAGTTGGCGGCGAGCCAGCGCACGTGTTCGGCCATCTCCTGCGGCCCGGTGGCGCAGTTCAGCCCCAGCATCGGGATGTCGAGCGCATGCACCACGGTCGCGGCGGCGGCGATGTCCGGCCCGACCAGCAGGGTGCCGGTGGTCTCGACCGTGACCTGGACAAAGATCGGCGTGTCTGTGCCAGCTTCCAGCCGAGCCAGCTTGGCGCCGTTCACCGCGGCCTTGATCTGCAGCGTGTCCTGGCAGGTCTCGATCAGCAGCGCGTCGACGCCGCCGGCGATCAGGCCGCGGCTCTGCTCGGCCAGTGCCGCTTCGAGCGGGTCATAGGCGATGTTGCCCAGGCTCGGCAGCTTGGTGCCCGGGCCGATCGAGCCGATCACGTAGCGGTGGCGGCCGTCGGAGAAGCTGTCCGCCGCCTCGCGCGCCAGCTCGGCGGCGATCCGGTTGATCTCGTGGGCGCGTTCCCCGAGGTCGAACTCGCTCAGGGTGATCGGCGAGCCGCCGAAGCTGTTGGTCTCGACCATGTCGGCGCCGGCGGCGAAATAGCCGCGGTGGATCTCACGCACCAGTTCCGGGCGTGACAGATTGAGCACTTCCGTGCAGTTCTCCCGGTCCCAATAATCGCGCTCGACATCCAGGTCGAGCATCTGCACGCGTGAACCCATGCCGCCATCGCACAGCAGCACCTGGTCTTGCAGAGCATCGAGGAGGTGGGGTCTTGTCATCTTCGGCGTGGCCTCGGCGTGGTTGCCCGGTTAAGGATCGTCATGAGCGGCGGCAGTTTGTCGTCCTTGCGCAGTCCCCTGTCCAGCATCCGGAGACGACGCATGATGATCGACGCCCGCATCCCCGTCCATTTCCTGGATGGGTTGCCTGAATTGGCGCCTGAAGCGGGACGTGCCGACCAGCTCCTGATCTTGCCGCGAGACGGCCGGTCCGGCGGACGGGAGCCGTCAGGCTGGGCGGCCGTGCTGCTGTTGCCCGGCACCGGGTCCAAATTTCAGGCTCTTGCCAGGCATCCTTCCGGTTGCAGTTGCTGCAGCTTGCGCACGCCACAGGCGATCGCCCTGACGAGCATGTTCCAGGCAAGGGCAAAAGGCGGAATTCGCTTTTTTCGCAGCGTGGTGGCGCATCTACCGGCGTCGGACGCCGCCCGCCTGCGTGCCATTCTCGTTTCGGATCCGGTTGTTTCTGGGTTATTCGTACAGGTCGGCTGAGACAATTTTCCCAATTGAACAACAAATTCTGATGCCGTTTCGAAATTGACGCGGAACTTTCGCGCCTCACGGCAAGACCAGCACAGAAAAACACCGCAAGAGCCGCGCTGCTATGCTAAGCCTCCGTCGCATCAAATTAATGCGCGTGACGGTCATTTGTCCGTTCGTGCCCGAGTTAGCACTTGGATAGAGGAAACCCAGTGGTTCAACCCAACGACGCTGATTTCGCGGATGCCGGCGACGAGAGCCCGACCGGTGCCGGCGCCACGCCGATAGACGGCCGTCTCGTGCGGCTGCGCGCCGTCATGTCGGCGGCGCGCTACCACGGCGCGGAACTCGACCCGAAGGAGTTCCGGGGCGACATCTCGGAGCTCACGCCCTCCCCCGCGAGCCTGGTCAACTGGCTCAACGAGCAGGGGCTCGTGGCCAAGGCGATGCGCCTGAAATGGCGCTACCTGGTGCGCATGCACGACCTCCCGCCCCTCGTGCTGATGTTCAAGGACGGCGCCGCGGCCCTGCTGGTCGGCGCCGATCCGAGCCGCGGCGTAGTCTGGCTGCGCGACCCGATGGGCAGCGACGGCGACATGCCGGTGGCCGTGGACGAGCTGCGGCTGTCGCAGGTCTGGACCGGCGACGTCGTGCTGGTGCAGCGCAGCCGCAACCAGTCCGAGGCCGAGGCGCCGATCAACATCGGCTGGCTCACGCGCATGGTGCTGCGCGAGAAGAAGTCGCTGCGCGACATTTCGATCGCCTCGGTCGTGCTCAGCCTGCTGACCATCTTCCCCGCCCTGATCGTCATGCAGGTCATCGACAAGGTGGTGAACCACCACTCGATGGCCACATTGGTCTCGATCTCGGCGATCATCATCACCCTGACCGCCTACGAGGCGCTGCTGAGCTACGGCCGGCGCGAGATCGTGCTGGTGCTGTCGACCCGGCTCGACAGCCGCATCGCCCTGGTGATCTTCGGCCGGCTGCTGTCGCTGCCGCTGGAATATTTCGAGCGCCAGCAGGCCGGCAACGTCATCGGCAAGGTGTCGGCGATCTACAAGGTGCGCGACTTCATCACCGGCAAGCTGATGAGCACCTTCCTCGACATGTTCACCCTGATGGTGATCCTGCCGTTCCTGTTCGTCATGAGCTCGACGCTGGCCTGGATGACCCTGGCCGCGGCCGGGCTGATCGGCCTGATCGTGGTGATCTTCATCGGCCCGATCGGCCGGATGATCGGCAAGGTGGTCGCCGCCGAGATGCGGCGCGCCAGCATCCTCTACGAGTCCGTCGCCGGCATACGCACGCTCAAGACCCTGGCCCTGGAGCCGGCCCGGCGCACCGAGTGGGACGTCGCCACGGCGGACGTGGTGCGCGCCAAGCTCGAGGCCGGGCGCCTGGCCAACTGGCCCTCGACCCTGGCGATGCCGATCGAGATGTTCATCACCCGCGGCGTGATCCTGGTCGGCGCCTATCTGCTGCTCACCGGCAGCAGCACGCTCGGCGCCGGTGGCCTCGTGGCCTTCATGATGCTCGGCGGCCGCGTCGCCTCGCCGCTGGTCGGGCTGGCCAAGCTGCTGGAGGAGTTCACCGACATCCGCGCCGCCCTCGGCGAGGCCGGCTCGGTGCTGAACCAGCCGACCGAGACGCGCGCGCTGACCAGCGGCATGCGGCCGAAGATCCTCGGCGCGCTGTCGTTCCAGGAGGTGATGTTCACCTATCCCGCCGCCTCGTCGCGGGCGCTGGACAACGTCAGCTTCGAGATCCCGGCCGGCACCATGCTCGGCGTGGTCGGCCGAAGCGGCTCGGGCAAGTCGACCCTCACCCGCCTGCTCCAGGGCGTCAGCCGCAACTACACCGGCTTCCTCAAGCTCGACGGCGTCGACCTGCGCGAGATCAACCTGACCCACCTGCGCAAGTCGTTCGGCGTCGTGCTGCAGGACAACTTCCTGTTCCGCGGCACCGTGCGCGACAACATCACCGCCAACCGCCCCGGCCTGACCCTGGAGGATGCGGTGCGCGCCGCCCGCCTCGCCGGCGCCGAGGAGTTCATCGAGCGTATGCCGGGCGGCTACGAGACCTGGATCGAGGAGGGTTCGACCAACATCTCGGGGGGTCAGAAGCAGAGGCTCGCCATTGCCCGTGCCGTGATCACCGATCCCAAGCTGATGATCCTCGACGAGGCCACCTCGGCGCTCGATCCGGAATCCGAGGCGCTGGTGAACGCCAACCTCAAGCGGATCAGCAAGGGCCGCACGATGGTGATCGTGTCGCATCGGCTGTCCTCGCTGGTGGATTGCGACCAGATCCTGGTCATGGAACGCGGCCGCGTCGACGACATCGCCCCCCACCACATCCTGCTCGAGCGCTGCGCGATCTACCGCCAGCTCTGGATGCAGCAGACCCGGCACATGAACCCGGACAACCGCCAGGCCGGTCCGGCGCCACTTCTGGCCGAGGGAGATTGAGACCATGAGCGGCACCGATATCATCCCCGCCGGCGGCCCCGTCTTCCCCGGCAGCAAGCAGAGGCAGGCCCGCCGCCGTCGTGCCGACAATGACGACGACATGCCGCAGGACCTGCTGGAGTTCAATTCGCCCAGCGCCGCCCTGGTGGCGATGCCGCCGAGCGTGCTCGCCCGCTACATGGTATGGGTGGTCGCCTCGATGGCCGTCGTGATGATGATCGTCATGGGAACCTTCCCGCTCGACCGCGTCGTCAGCACGCCGGGCGAGCTGGTCTCCACCGCGTCGACCATGCTGGTGCAGCCGCTGGACCCCTCGATCGTCACCTCGATCGACGTCAAGGAGGGCGAGGTCGTGCGCAAGGGCCAGGTGCTCGCGCATCTCGATCCGACCCTCGTCGGGGCGGATTTGACCAACCTGCAGCAGCAGACCCAGTCATACAAGGCGCAGATCGAGCGGTTGCAGGCGATGGCGTCGGGTGCGGACTATGTGCCCGATCTGTCCAATCCGGCCTCGACCGCGGAGGCGGCGATCTTCATGCGCCGGCAGTCCGAGTTCAAGGCCAAGCTGCTGAACTACAGCCAGCAGATCCTGTCCCTGAAGAGCGATCTGATGGCCAACCAGGCTTCCGCCGCGATGTATGGCGGCCGTGCCAAGCTCGCCAGCGCCGTGCACAACATGCGCATGGAGCTGCAGCACGACCAGGTCGGCAGCCGGCTGGAGTCGTTATCTTCTCAGGACAGCCTGATGGAGATCGAGCGCTCGCAGATCACCGCCCAACAGGAAGCGTCCGGAGCGCAGAACAAGCTCGACGCGATGATTTCCGAGGAGGAAGGCTACGTCCAGAATTGGAAGGCCCAGATCTACCAGGACCTCACCGACGCCCAGCATAAATATTACGAGTCCAAGGGCGACCTGGACAAGGCGGTGCTGCACCAGAGCCTGGTGGTCATGCGGGCCCAGGCCGATGCCGTGGTGCTGACCATCGCCAAGGTCTCGATCGGCTCGGTGCTGCAGGCCGGTGCCCAGTTCATCACCCTGGTGCCGCTCGACGCGCCGCTGGAGATCGAGGCCAAGCTGAAGGGGTCGGAGTCCGGCTACGTGAAGCTCGGCGACAAGGCGCTGATCAAGTTCGCCACCTTCACCTATACCCAGTATGGCGGCGCCGAAGCGGTCGTGCGCAACGTCAGCGCCGACAGCTTCACCAAGGATAGCGGTTCCGCCGACAGCACCGGCGGCAACGGCGGTTCGGCTGCGAGCGATGTACAGGGCGGGTCGCCCGACACCTTCTACCGCATCCGGCTGCGGGTCGACCGCTACACCCTGCATGGCGTGCCGAACTACTTCCACCCCACGCCGGGCATGCCGGTGACGGCCGACATCATGGTCGGCAAGCGCACCATCCTGCGCTATCTGCTCAGCACGGTGCTGCCGGTCGCAACCGAGGGCATGCGGGAGCCTTGATGTGTGGCGGCATGTGTCGCTGGAGGTGGGGCCGCAGGATCCCCATCTCCCTAGCCGCGCTCATCGCGCTGAGGGTGCTCCGGCCTAGATGACCACTCTGATCAGCCAGCGTATCGCAGCACTCTTCTCCCCGACGGCCAAGCTTGCCTACGCGCGCAGCCTGATCGAGGCGGGCGACACCAAGCGGGCCTTCGCGCCGATGAGTGCCGCCGGCAACGCCGGCATTCCGGAGGCGCAGTTCCGTGTCGGCCGGGCCTATCTCGACGGCACCGGCGTTCCGGTCAGCCGCGAGGAGGGGGCACGATGGATGCAGCGCGCCGCCGAGGCCGGCTGGGTCGAGGCGCAGTTCGTGCTCGCCACCCTGCATCTGTTCGGGCTCGGCAACACCAGCCCGGACGTCAACACCCTGTTCACCCACGGTCCGGAGCAATCCGCGGCCAAGCCCAACTATGACAAGGCCGCCTTGTGGGCCCGCCGTGCCGCCGAGGCCGGATCGCCGGATGGCCAGGCGCTGTATGGCTATATCCTCACCTCCGGCCCGGAGGAGATGCGCGACCTCGAGCAGGCCGACCAGTGGTATCGCAAGTCCGCGGATGCCGGCTGCTCGCAGGGATCGCTCGGCCTCGGGCTGGCCCTGCTGGCGCGCGAGAATGATGCCGACGCCCAGCAGAAGGCCGCCATCGAGCTGACCAAGGCAGCCATCGGCGGCCTGGCCACGGCGATGTATCTGCTCGGCGTCATGACCGAGCGCGGCGCCGGCGTGAAGCAGGACAGCCAGACCGCGACCAAGCTCTACAAGCAGGCGGCCGAGAAGGGCGTGCGTTCCGGCCAGGCGCGCTACGGCCTGGCGCTGATGGAAGGGCGCGGGGTCAAGCGCGACATCACCCAGGGCGAGTCCTGGCTGCGTCGTGCCGCGCTGGCCGGCGACTCCGAGGCGGCGGCGCTGATCGGCGACCTGTACGCGCGCGGCGGCGACCTGCCGCCGAACTACGCCGAGGCCGCGTCATGGTACAAGCGCGCCGCCGCCGACGGCCATGCCGCCGCTGCCCGGGCGCTGGGATCGCTGTACCTGACCGGCGCCGGCGTCACGCGCGATCCCGACGAGGCCGCCCGCTGGTTCCGCAAGTCGGCCAAGGATGGCGACGAGGCGGCCCATATCGACCTCGCCAACCTGGTGATGGCGGGCGGCGGCCAGGAAGCCGACCGCATCGCCGCCCGCGAGCGCTTCGAGAAGGCCGCCAGCACCGGCGATCTGGTCGCCGCGTTCAACTTCGGCGTCTGCCTGGCCGAAGGCGTGGGCGTCGAGCGAAACGAGCGCAAGGCGGCGATCTGGCTGCGTCGCGCCGCGGATGGCGTGGTCCATGCGCAGTACTGGTATGGCCGGATGCTGACCGAGGGCCGCGGCATCGAGATCGACCTCAAGGAAGGCCGGCACTGGATCGCCCGCGCGGCGGAGGGCGGCATGGCCGATGCCCAGATCGCCCTCGCCGAGCTGATGCTGAGCGGCCGTGGCGGCTCGCGCGACCATGCGGCGGCCCTGGAGATGTTCGAGCGCGCGGCGGCGCAGGGTCATATCAACGCGCTGTTCTCGGCCGGCGCGATGCATGGCGGCGGCCACGAGGTCGCGGAAAACCGTCCGCTGGCGCAGGATTTCTTTCGCCGCGCGGCCGAGCGTGGCCATGCGATGGCGCAGTTGATGCTCGGCCGCTATCTGGCCCGCGGTGTCGCCAACCGGACCGACGTGGCGGAGGCCCGTCTGTGGCTGCAGCGCGCGCGTGCCCAGGGCATCAGCCAGGCCGATGCGGAACTGGCCCGCCTGGGCGAGGTCCAGCCAGCGCCGCAAGTCAGTGCAGGTGAAGTAGCCCAGGTCGGGGCAAGGCTCTGAACCGACCGCTGGCCGCGGCGGGAGACAGGACGAAAGCGAGCGCACGCGTCAGCCAGTCGGACCGGGACGACTGGCTGAAGTGGGCGCAGGCCCAGGCGCAGGAGGCCTTCCGGCAGGGACGTGCCGCCGGCGAGCGCGGCGATGTCGGGGCCGGGCGCCGCTGGCTCGAACGGGCCAGGCGGATCAGCCGGGATGCGCCGCATGTCGATATCGCCCTGGCCCTGGCCCGGATCGGCGCCGGCGACGCTCCCGGGGCGATCACGCTGCTGCGCGCGCTGTTGCGCCGCTTTGATTTTCGCGAGGGCTGGACCGCCCTGGCCGCCGCCCACCGCGCGCTGGGTGAAGTGGACGAGGCGGCGCAGGCCCTGCAACGGGCGCTGTCGCACCATGCTCCCGACAGTACCATGGCCAGGATGATGAGCCAGATCGCCCAGGCGGCGATGTGGCCCGGCTGGTGCGGCCTGTCCGGCGATGGGCGGCTGCTGATCGATGGTGCTGACGCTTTCGCCAAACCCGGTTCCCATGACATCCAGCTCGACGGCAAGCCGGCCCGCAGCCGCCTGCCGCCGCGATGGCGTCAGGGAGTTCACATCGAGGTCCGGCGCGGCAGCGCATCGCTGATCGGCAGCCCGCTCGATGTCCGCTCCATCCTGCGCACCGAGGGCTTCGTCGAGTGGGTGCCCGAGGAAGCCCGCGACGGCGTCCTGCGCGGCTGGCTCTGGCACCCGGGCGAACCCGAACGGGCGCCGTCCCTGACCATCACCGGCACCGGCGGCTTCTCGCGGCGTGTCGTGCTGGACGAGTTCGCCGAGCAGATCGATACCGAGACCCCCCTGGCGCGTCCGCGTCAGTTGTTCCTGCCGGTGGCGGGGCTGCCGCAGGGTCCGCTGCATCTGCTCGCGGACGATGGCCGCGCCCTGATCGGCAGCCCGATCGACCCAGGACTGATCGGCGCGGTGACAGGATCGAGAAAGGGCCGCCCCCGGCCGCTGCCGGCGGATCATGTCGGCAGCGGACCTCGGGTCCGGCCGCCCAATCCCGACTTCGACGTGGTGATCCCGGTCTACCGGCACCTGCGGCGCACGCTCGACTGCATCCGGAGCGTCCGCGAGACCATCCCATCCGGCAGCCGGATCGTCGTGGTCGAGGATGCCTCGCCCGAACCGGCTCTCGTCCGCGCGCTGGACGAGCTGGCCGCATCCGGCGGCATCCGCCTGATCCGCAACGTCGCGAACCGGGGGTTCCCCTGCAGCGCTAACGCCGGCATCGCGGCCTGCCCCGGGCGCGACGTGCTGCTGCTCAACAGCGACACGCTGATGGCCCCGGATGCCGTCCACGCCTTGCGCGAGGCGGTCTACAGCGCGCCCGACATCGGCACCGCGACGCCGTTCTCCAACGATGCCAGCATCCTCAGCTATCCCGACGTCCGCGCGTCGAACCCGGTGCCCGACCGCAACCAGACCCATCGCCTGATGGCGCTGGCGCGGACCGCCAACAAGGGCCGCGTCATCGACATCCCGACCGGCAACGGCTTCTGCTGGTATCTGCGTCGCGACTGCCTCGACCAGGCCGGGTTGTTGCGCGAGGACCTGTTCGCGCAGGGCTATGGCGAGGAGAACGAGTTCTGCCTGCGCGCGCGGCATCTCGGCTGGCGTCATGTCGGCGTGCCGGGCGCCTATGTCGGCCATGTCGGAAATGTATCGTTCGGCTCCGCGCGCACCGCCCTGATGCGTCGCAATCTCGATATCCTCAACCATCTGCATCCCGGCTACGACGCGCTGATCCAGGCGCATATCGCGCTGGACCCGTTCGCGGACTCGCGACGCCGTATCGACCGGCTCCGCTTCATCGCCGGCCGCAACAGCCACAGGCGAGCCGTGCTGCTGATCACCCATGACGAGGCGGGCGGCGTCGAGCGCGTCGTGCGTGCCCGCGCGGGCCTGCTGGCGGGGCAGGGCATACGGCCGATCGTGCTTCGTCCCGACGGCGTGGGCGGTGATTGCTGTCATGTCGACGTGCCGGCGGCGGATGGCGGCGAGGGGTGGCAGTTCCCGAACCTGCGCTACACGCTGCCGCGGGAGTGGGACCGGCTGGTCGCCTTGCTTTCCGGCGAAGGACTGCTGCATGCGGAATGGCATCACCTGCTCGGCCATCACCCGCTGGTGCGTGGCTTATGCGAGCGGCTGGCAATCCCGTATGACGTCTACATCCATGACTATGCATCGTTCTGCGCGCGGATCGCCCTGGTCGGGCCGGCCGGACGCTATTGCGGCGAACCCGATGTGGCCGGCTGCAACGCCTGCATCGCCGCCCAGGGCAGCAACCTCGGCGAGCCGATCTCTCCCGCCGACCTGTTGCTGCGTTCGTCGGCTGAGCTCGCGGGCGCACGCCAGGTAATAGCGCCCTGCGAGGATGCCGCGAGACGTATCGCCCGGCATTTTCCCTCTGTCCGTCCCGATGTGGTCGCCTGGGAGGATGATGCGCCACGCCTGAGCCTGCAGGGTTTCGCCGGCTCCGTGGCCAGGATCCCGGCCCTGCTGCCGGCCACGCCGTCCCGGGCGAGGATCTGCGTCATCGGCGGAATCGGCATCGAGAAGGGCTACGGTATCCTGCTCGCCTGTGCGCGTGACGCGGCAGCCCGGGATCTGGCGCTGGATTTCGTCGTGGTCGGGCATACGCCGGACGACGATGCCTTGTTCGAGGCCGGCGTGCTGGATGTCACCGGAGCCTATCGCGAGGAAGAGGCGGCAGCTTTGGTCCGCGCGCAGGGCTGCGATCTCGCCATGCTGCCGTCGATCTGGCCGGAAACCTGGTGCTTCACGCTGAGCCTGGCATGGCGCGCCGGCCTCGCCGCGGTCGTGTTCGACATCGGCGCCCAGGCGGAACGGGTTCGCCGGACCGGGCGCGGGGCGGTGCTGCCGCTCGGCCTGCCGATCGTCACTCTTAACGATACGTTGCTGCAATTGTGCTATACCCGGTCCGACGCGGGCGGCGGCCAGAGGCAATCGCCCGATTCCAGGCAGGCCAGCCCGTTGCGGATGCCGCCATGACGTTGCATCATTGCACATTATACATGATGCGCGTTGCTGGCGGTTGACGCTCACGATCGAATGGACGGAAACGAATTAATGCCTCAAGCCGTTACGGCACCCAGCCAGAAGCTCGTCACGGAGCTGAAGGTTTCCGGTCATCTGATGACGCTCGATAAGGGATTGTTCTGCGTCTTCCATGCGCCGGGCAGCGCCCCCTCCGATCCGGCGACCGGACTGCCCGGGGTGCGGATCACGCAACCGCCGATGCAGCACAAGAATGCCGTCAGCATCAGCAGCTTCAACGACGACGGCTGGATCGGCGCCGAAGGCGGTGCTGCCCTGGTGCGCATCAACGAGGGTCCGGCGCAACTTCTGGTGACGATCTACCAGAACGGCATCGGTCAGCATGAGGCGCCGAAGCTGCAGGTGATGCGGCTGGGCGATGCTCCCGCCGGCGCGGCTGTCGCCGCCGTCGCGGCGGTGCTCACGGCACCCTCCGACCCTGCCGCTGGGCCGGTCGAGCCCGGGGCGGCGGCCGTGCCGGCGCCGGTCGAAGCGGCCGAGGTCGCGGCACACGTGCAGCGTCGCGGCGACAAGCTCGGCAAGATCGGCGAGTGGATGGGCGAGCCCGGCAGCCAGAGCTGGATCGAGGGTTTTGCGATCGCACCAAACCGCCATGTCGGCCCCGCGGACATCGAGTATCAGGCCGTGCTCGGCAAGGGCTGGCTGTCTCCCTGGTCGGACGGTGGCCAGTATTGCGGCAGCCGCGGCATGGCCTTGCCGATCCTCGGCCTGCGTGTGCGCCTGAAGGGGCCTGCGGCCGAAACCCACAGCCTGCGCGTCAGCGCCACCTTCACCGACGGCAGCCGGATCGGCCCGATTGCCGATACCGAGACCGCCGAGGCCGAGAGCCTGGCCCCCCTGGAAGCCTTCCGGATCGAGATCCTGCCGCAAGACGCCGTGTCGTCCGCGACACCCGAGGAAGACGAAGAGAAGGAGGAGAGCGGGGCGATAGAGGCTGCTCCGGCCGGCCGCGTCGCATCCCCGGCCAAGGACAGCCCTGTCGCCAAGCCGGTATCGCCGGTATTGAAGTCCGGCGGCAAGCTGTTCTCCAAGGTTGCCGCCAAGTCCGTTTCCGGCAAGCTGGGCCGCCCGGCACGACGCTGATCCCTGGCCAGGGGCTATCTCCTCGCCCGCCTTCCGCTTTCCGGTAGTCCGTCTTGCGATATCTTTTTGTGCATCAGAACTTTCCGGGCCAGTTCCTGCATCTGCTTCGTCACCTGACGCGGCAGAACACGCATGAGGGCGGCGACAACGAGATCGTCTTCATCAGCGAGCCGAACCAGAACGTGATCCCCGGGGTCCGGCGGGTGTCCTACCGCATGACCCGCGGCGCCCATGCCGAGACCTACCAGGCGGCACAGGAATTCGAGGTCGCCACCCTGCGCGCCGACCTGGTGGCGCGGGCGGCGCGCACGCTCAAGCAGCTCGGCTTCGAGCCGGACATCATCATCGGCCACCACGGCTGGGGCGAGCTGCTGAACATACGCGACGTGTTCCCGAAGGCAGGCCTGCTCGGCTATCTGGAATTCTATTACCATACCGACAAGTTCGACGTCGGTTTCGATCCCGAATTTCCCAACGATCCGGCGATGTTCCCGCGCGTGCGGGCCAAGAACGCGGTCAACCTGCTGGCCCTGACCAACGGCGGCAGGGGCCAGACCCCCACCCTGTTCCAGCGCTCGACCTATCCCGACTGGGCCCACGGCCAGATCTCGGTGCTTTCCGAGGGGGTCAACCTCGACATCTGCGCGCCGGACCCGCAGGCGGCAAAACAGGATTTCATCCTGAACGACATCGTGGTGCGCGCCGATGAGAAGTTGGTCACCTATGTCTCGCGCGACCTCGAACCCTATCGCGGCTTCCACATCGTCATGCGTTCGCTGCCGCGTATCCTGCAGGCGCGGCCGGACGCGCGCATCATCCTGGTCGGCGGCGACGGGGTCAGCTACGGCGCGCGCCTCGTCGACAGCACGTGGCGCGAGCACATGCTCCGGGAGGTCGGCAACAGCCTCGACCTCTCGCGGGTGCATTTCGTCGGCAAGCTCGACTACACCAGCTATTCCGGGCTGCTGAAGCGCTCCGACACGCATATCTACATGACTTACCCGTTCGTCGCCTCCTGGTCGTTGCGCGAGGCTATGGCCACCGGTTGCGCCATCGTCGGCAGCCAGACCGAACCGGTGGAGGAGTTCATCCGCCATCGCAAGACCGGCCTGCTGACGCCGTTCCACAACCCGCGCAAGCTCGCCGACAGCGTGCTGGAGATCCTAGAAGACCGTGCCTTGTCGCAACGCCTGCGCCGAGCGGTGCGGCGCGAGGCAGTACGCACGCTGGCGATGGATGATTATCTGGCCAACTACGAGGTGCTGATCCGCGAGACGATCGAGACGCCGTGAGTGTCCAGCAACGGCCAAGTCATGGTGAGTGATTATCACTTCGGCCATCGAGGGCAGCGGTAGTCTTCCAGCAGTTTCTCGCCTGCCTGGATCTGAGCCGTATCGGAGGAGTATAAGAACAGGTTGCCCTCCCAGAATTCCACGCGGTCTGAGCACCCGTCTGTAATCAACCATCCGTCTGATCCGGTCGCTATGATCATCAACATCAAGCCCGACAGCAGGGCCAAGTCTTCGCCGTGTTTGAGCGACACCTCAATTTGATCTTCTTCGTCCCAAGGACGAGGATCGAAATAGTGTCCGGGTGCCGCTTCGATCGACCTGGCATCCCCAAGGCCTTTCCTGGCCGCGACTACAAGGGCATCGTCGGGGAAATGTGATCCTGAGTCCCAGTGGTCCACCCATAGCAGCCGACATTGATTAGTGGGTAGCCAACGAATGAGGGCACGCGCAACATAGAGAAACTGTTGAATATCTTCGGGCGGTCCGGCGTCAAGGCGTGTCTGTTTCGTAGCGATGTCCTTCTTCAGCATGAGTTCGGATCGATATTCAACATGCGCCAGCGAGACCGAAAAACCGGCTGAACCAAAAAGCACTTCAACATCTATCCCAGTGAGACATCGCATCGGTTGGTTCCGCGAGAGATGGAAGGCCGGATTGGTCCTCAAACCTTGCATCGAGAGCCGGGATTGCCTCGTCCAGGACTGGCCGCCGCCGCAACATGATATCGACTACCATACATCCCTCCCGATCAGCTAACCGCCAGTCTGCTCGATCTAGGGTTTCCAGGGCCGGAAGCGCTTCTAATCCGATCGCAGCAGCGACATCATTTCGGCGTTCAGCTCGTCTAAGGCGGAGCCGACGACAAGATCCGACGTGACGATCAGAAACGCGCCGCCATTCAAGATCTCGGCTCGTTCGCATTTTGCCGAGGCACGGCGAACAACCTCCTTAGCGCCAATACCGAAACCTCGTTGGCATAGCAGATCATCAAAGAAACTGACTGGCCAGATCCGGAACACACCGGTGCGCCTATCGATGTCGAGTCCGCTCACTTTATGTTGTTTTCTTAATGCCTGTGAGTCAGTCCTCCTGACGTCCCTGTCTGTCTCAACGTCAACGCGATAAGGCCGAAAACTCTCAATCAAACTAGGAAGCACATTAGCACAGAAACCACTGTAATCCGCTTTATCAGTATTCAAATAAAGCAACAAGAAGTCGTCATATAGAGCGATATCTCGATCAAGATAACCTGCGAGGCGGGGAGCGTAAGCAATTTACCCACTCAGGCCGGGTAACAGGGATTTTCGTAAATCCAATGTTGCCCATTCTCCTGTTCCCGGATCGAAGGAAGCATCCGACGCTTGCTTCCCAGCGGCCCAGAAACTGGCAATCGACATAAATGCCTGGATAAAGCATGCATTGAGAGCCAGCACTACCTCGTCCAGGACCGGCCGCCGCCGCAGCATGATATCAACTACCATATATCCTTCCTGATCAGATAACCGCCGGCTTGCTTAATCTAGGGCGTCCAAGGCCGGAAGCACTTCTAATCCGATCGCAGCAGCGACATCATTTCGGCGTTCAACTCGTCCAAGGCAGGGCCGACGACAAGATCCGACGTGACGATCAGAAACGCGCCACCATTCAGGATCTCGGCCCGCTCGCATTTTGCCGAGGCGCGGCGAACAGCCTCTTCAGCGCCAACACCGAACCTTCGATGACATAGTAGATCATCAAAAAAGCTAACCGGCCAAATCCGAAATATATTAGCGCGCCCGCCAATGTTAAGCCTGCTTGATTTTCTTTGTTTTATTACCGTTTCTCAATCAGTATTTGCGACGTCGCTGTCCGTCTCTACATCAACCCGATAAGGTTGAAAACTCTCAACCAACCGAGGAAGCACATGAGAGCAGAAACCTGCATAATCCGCTCTATCCGTATTTAGATAAAGGAGCAAGAAGTCGTCATGCTTGGCGGCATCATTGTCAAGATAACCTGCAAAGCGGGCCATTTAGCCAATCTGCCCGCTCAGACCGGGCACCAGACATTTTCGTAGATCCAGTGTAGCAAATTCACCGTCTTCAAAGTCGAAGGGAGCATCGGACGCTTGCTTGCCTGCCGCCCAAAAATCAGGAATCGACATGAACGCTTGAACAAACCCTGCATTGAGAGGCGGGATTGCCTCTTCCAGGACTGGCCGCCGCCGCAACCTGATATCGACTACCATACACCCCTTCCGATCAGCTAACCGCCAGTCTGCTCGATCTAGGGTTTCCAGGGCCGGAAGCGCTTCTAATCCGATCGCAGCAGCGACATCATTTCGGCGTTCAGCTCGTCTAAGGCGGAGCCGACGACAAGATCCGACGTGACGATCAGAAACGCGCCGTTGTTTATGATCTCGGCTCGCTCGCATCTTATGGAGGCGCGGCGAACAACCTCTTCAGCGCCGATACCAAAACTTCGATGACATAGTAGATCATCAAAGAAACTTACCGGCCAGATCCGCAACACACTGGCACGTCCGTCGATGTCGAGATCGTTCAGTTTGCGTTGTTTTATTACTGTCTGCCAATCAGTCCTTCTTACATTTTTGTCCGTATGAGCGGCAATCCGATAAGGTCGAAAACTCTCGATCAACCGAGGAAGCACATGAGCGCAAAAACCTGCGTAATCTGCCTTGTCTGTATTCAAATAGAGCAGCAAGAAGTCATCGGACGCGGCGACATCTTCGTCAAGATAACCTGCAAAGCGGGCCATATAACCAATTTGCCCAGTTAGGCCGGGTATTAGAGATTTTCGCAGATCGAGTGTAGCGCACTCCCCATCTCCCGGATGAAAGGGAGCATCGGACGCCTGCTTGCCTACCGCCCAAAAATTAGGAATCGAAACAAATGCCTGGACAAAGCCTGCATTAAGAACCAGGAGCGACTCCTCCAGGACCGGCCGCCGCCGCAATCTGATATCAACAATCATATACTTCCTTCCGATCAGACAACCGCGAACCTGCTCAATCTAGGGTGTTCAGGGCCGGAGCCGAACAGAAATGTTACCGATGTCTAGCTCGTCCAGAACATCCTGTGCCTCGGCCGCCGCAGGCTCGGTTGGCAACTCGAACACACCGGAATAGCCAAAATTCTGTTTCAGAGCAGCACTCTGCCTCCTCAGGCCGCTGCGGACGCTCTCCGAGATGTAAGGTCCCTCGGTTGTCGAGAACGGCACAATCCTCGTTTTGGCATCGATGAGTTCGGTGGTGCCATCATCGAGCAGCCTGTAGCCGTCAAACTTCACGTACGGAGCGCCCTTGGGGTTAATGTTGTCATACTGGAGTGCCGGCACTTGCCGCTGCCGTGTTGCGACATCGCTGGAGGCACCTTCCGTCGCAGACTCGTAATCGCGCGCAGCCTGCATGGCTGGGCTCGAAGGCACTCCAAGATTTTCACCGACGAAGGTCAGGCCACGATTGGAACTACCGGGATCAGTCTTCCCGCTCGCTGTCGTCTCGGTGCCATTCGCCGGTTGCCCGGTCGTCGGCGACGCAGGCGAGTTGCCCTCCATGTAGACGACGAGATTACCCAGCTTTTGCCCAGTCACGGCACCAATGCCGGCACCGACGATGGCACCGCCGGCGGCTCCCGCGATGGCGCCGGTGGCGCCGCCCGCCAGCGCCCCCGCGCCGCCCCCGACTATGACGCCGGGCGGTCCTGCGGGGAGGCCGATAACGCCGCCCTCCAATCCACCTCCCAACGCACCCGCCGCGGCGCCACCGGTTCCGCCAATGCCTGCACCGACCGCACCGCCAAATATTGCTCCATCCGCCGCCCAGTGATTTGGATCGACTTTGCCGAATATCGAGCGAAACACCGAGGCAGTGGCGCCAGGACTGCCTGGATCGCCGCCGCCCGTGGGTTTCAGGTCCGGAACTGGCGGATTATCGGAATTGTCCTGATCGGTTCGCGACCTCGATGGCTCCGGTGGCTGTCCTGCCAGCAACGCATCACCGTAACTGGCAAATCCCTCGCTCAAATTGATCGAAGCTGTGCCCAAGGATTGCGTCGGACCCATCCCGCCTGTTCCGAGAGTGCCGACATCGACGCTGGCACTAAGGACGGCGCCGCCGGAAGAGGGCGTCACGGCGTCTTTTCTTGGCACCTCCACCGCTGCCGGCTTGTCGCGCGCATCGCCGGACGGAGCGCGATCGACGAGCCTCCGAAGCTCGGCGTCCGTCACGTCGATCGGCTCCGTAGCTGGCAGCATCGGGAGGCTCGGGCCTCGGCTCCCCTGGATCACCGTGAGCAGGTCCCGGAATGCCGCGTCACCCTCCGCGTCCGAGGCCGGCAGAGGCGGGACGACCTGGCCCGGTCCCCTTCGTATCGCCTGGAGCATGTCCCGGAACTCGGCTTTCTCCGCGTCCGCAACCGGGCCGATGATCGTCCTGAAGCTGTCGGTGACAGACGCCACACCAGCGAGGCGCCGACGCCGGGCCTCGGCGTTCGCGTCAGCCATGTCGTAGAACAACCCGTCCGGCTCGGGCTGCATCGCCGGCGGTTCGGACGGATACAGCAGATGCCAGGGGATCGACACGTTGATGGTGACCGGGATGCGGACCATGCCCGGCTCGTCGGGCAGGTCGAACAGGCCAGACGTGATCGCCTCGTCCAGCGTCATGTGGCTGATCTCGGCCTGCATCGTAAACGGGATGCTCTCGTCGCCGATGGACATCTCGAACTGTCCGGGTATGTCCTGATCCGGCGCCATCTGCCTCTCCTAGGCCGAGGCGCCGATTTTACTTTGTCCCAAGCTGGTATCGTAATGAAATAGCTTCCGCCTGGCGATTACGCGCCAGGCTCTCCAACCGGCTACCCTGATCGGGATTTGCCGGCAGGTTTTGCGGAAACGCGCTACTTCCGCGCCGCCGCCAACGCCGCGAGTATGACCTCGCCGGCCTCTTCCTTGGTCGCCCAGCCAGTGACCTTCACCCATTTGCCGGGCTCCAGATCCTTGTAGCGGGTGAAGAAATGCTCGATCGCCTGGCGCGTGATGGCCGGCAGGTCATCGACCGTTTTCACATCGGTGTAGAGCGGATGGATCTTGTCGTGCGGGACGCAGATGATCTTCTCGTCCTGCCCGCTCTCGTCCTCCATCTTCAACATGCCGATCGGGCGCGCGCGGATGACCGCACCCGGCACCACCGCCGCCGGCGCCAGCACCAGGGCGTCGGCCGGATCGCCGTCGTCGGCCAGGGTCCCGGGGATGAAGCCATAGGCGGCGGGGTAGGCCATCGGCGTGAACAGGAAGCGGTCGACCATGATCGCCCCGCTGTCCTTGTCCACCTCGTACTTGACCTGGGAACCCTGCGGGATCTCGATGACCACGTTGATGTCCCACGGCACGTCGCGGCCAGGGCTGATCTTCGAGATGTCCATCTTCACGTCTCCGGTTGTGTGGCGGGAAGCTACCGGCAGCACTGGTCGTTGCCAACAACGATTGGCGGATTTACCGGCATCTGCCGCGCCGATCTTGCCAAACCGGGGCCGATGCGCGATCTGAGGGTCGGCTTGTGCGCCTGTAGCTCAATGGTTAGAGCGGGCCGCTCATAACGGCTTGGTTGCGGGTTCGAGTCCTGCCGGGCGCATGCTCGCTTTCCGGATCCCCGAAATCCGGCCCATCCTTGTCAGGAGCCCGTCATGGCAGCCTACCAATATGTCTACGTGATGAAGGACCTGACCAAGGCCTATCCAGGCGGTCGCGAGGTGTTCAAGGGCATCACCTTGTCGTTTCTCCCCGGGGTCAAGATCGGCGTGCTGGGCATCAACGGCGCCGGCAAGTCGACGCTGCTGAAGATCATGGCCGGCATCGAGACCGAATACGGCGGCGAGGCCTGGGCCGCCGAGGGCGTGCGCATCGGCTATCTCGAACAGGAGCCGAAGCTCGATCCGAACCTGACCGTCGGCGAGAACGTCGCCCTGGGGTTCGGCCCGCTGAAGCGGGCGGTGGAGCGCTTCAACGAGATCTCGATGCTGTTCGGCGAGCCGATGGACGACAAGCAGATGGACACCCTGCTGGCCGAGCAGGCGACGCTGCAGGAGGAGATCGAGGCCGGCGACGGCTGGGAGCTCGACCGCAAGATCGAGATCGCGCTCGACGCGCTGGTCTGCCCGCCCGCCGACAGCCCGGTGGACAAGCTTTCGGGCGGCGAGCGCCGGCGGGTGGCGCTGTGCCGGCTGCTGATCGAGAAGCCGGAGATCCTGCTGCTCGACGAGCCCACCAACCATCTCGACGCCGAGAGCGTCGCCTGGCTGGAGCGCACGCTGCGCCAATATGCCGGCACCGTCATGGTCATCACCCATGACCGCTACTTCCTCGACAACGTGACCAACTGGATCCTCGAGATCGAGCGCGGCCGCGGCTATCCGTTCGAAGGCAACTACTCCTCGTGGCTGTCGCAGAAGCGCAAGCGCCTGCAGCAGGAGGAGAAGGAGGAAAGCGCCCGTCAGCGTGCCCTCGCCGCCGAGGAGGAATGGATCGGCTCGTCCCCGCGCGCGCGCCAGGCCAAGAACAAGGCCCGCATCGCCAACTACGAGAAGATGCTGGCCGAGGGTGCCGACCGCGCCGGCGGCACCGCCGACATCGTCATCCAGCCCGGCCCGCG
>CAXSEE010000031.1:0-15395 GCA_964235615.1 uncultured Acetobacteraceae bacterium
GTTTCCAAAGGCCAAGGCCTTTGGCGGGTCTGGGCAGAGCCCAGCCTTGCCTTCCAACGGTCAATCTCACCGCCGCCTGGATCTAGTCCCGGCATAGTTTGAACATAGAAACGCAAGAATCTCGGAGGTTCAATTTTGGGATAAGCTTGATTGATATGAATATGCGGATGAACCCTCTGACTTCTCTTCAATGCATAGCGTATCTGGTTGCAGTTTTTGCTGCGTTGATAACAGGCGCAATATCTCTGTCCATTATACACCAATGCACCAATCATTCTCCTAACGCATACAGGATGAATGGCATGGAGGAATTGTGGTGGGTCCCTGATCCTGTGATGTGCGCCGTTATTATGATCTTTTTTATCTTCGGTGCGGGACCAAAGACCGCCATCATATCAATCATGCCATGGCTGATATCTCTAAATCTTATTGAAAAATACAAAGTTGAAGGGATGATGGCATTTTCGCTGGCAGGCGTTGTCATCGGAGTCTCGGTTGGATGCATTGCACTGCCGTTACTGGCTTATGCGCTACATCCAACCTATGCAATGATAACTTCTTTGCGGACGACATCTTGGGAGGATGATGCGTTCATGCTCGCAATGGACTCGGTATCGGGTTTAGTCGGCGGTTTGACCTATTGGTGGATCAACTGGCAAGACGACCGTTTCAGGTTGAAGTGATCGATGCAGACCAACAGCCTGATTTGCGCGACATCCCGCACGGTCATACCGATATCCTCCCTGGAGTTGCAATGGCCGGTTAGCATTCATATCGTTCCGAAATCAGATCGACATGCCGCCCGAGACTTCGATCCGCTGAGCATTGATCCAACGATTATCCTCGGACAGCAGCGATGCGATCATCGGGCCGATGTCATCCGGCAGGCCGGTGCGTCCGAGGGCCGTCATGTCCGCAACGTATTTGTTCACGTCGGGATTGTCGCGGACCATGCCGCCGCTGAAGTCCGTGGCGATGGCGCCCGGGGCGACGGTATTGACGGTAATCCCTCGCGGCCCGAGTTCCTTGGCCAGGTAGCGGCTGAGAACCTCGATCGCCCCCTTCATCGAGGCATAGGAGGCGCTTCCCGGGATGCTGAAGCGCGCGAGACCCGATGAGATCATCACGATCCGTCCTCCGTCGTTGATCAGCGGAAGGAGTTTCTGCGTCAGGAAGAACACGCCCTTGAAGTGGACATTATACAGGCTGTCCAGTTCTGCCTCGGTCGTCTTCTCGAAGGCGTTGTGATGCGAAGTTCCGGCGTTGTTGACGAGAAAGTCGAAGCGCTCGCGGCCATGTTCCGCGAGTGCGGCGCGAACGCGTTGCACGAACGGATCGAAGGCGGCGACGCGGCCGGTGTCGAGTTGCAGGGCGATCGCCTTTTGCCCGGCTTCTGCCGCGAGGCCGACGACTTTTTCGGCTTCTGCCTGATTGGAGTTATAGGTGAAGATCGAACTCACGCCACGCTTGGCGAGGCTGAGGACCGTGTTGCGGCCGAGGCCACGGCTACCTCCCGTCACGATTGCAATCTTGGTCTCTGTTGATCGTGTAGTTTCCAACGACATCTTGTGCTCCAATAGTTTTTGCTCAGCACAAGATATGCCTGCTGTTCCGCCCGGATGAATGCCGAAACTCTTCCCATTCTTGCCTATTCCTGCTTCAAGGCCTATGCTAAGGCTGACATTCAGAAAGGCGTGGATATGTCGGACCCGCTGGTGGAAGCCGTCTACCGCTATACGAACGCGCAGGCGGGAGACAGCCCATACGCCACGTCGATCGACGGCCTTGCCATCCTCCGCTCGGACTATGAGAGGGGACCGAACCACCTGATCTTCAAACCGGCACTCTGCATCACTCTCCAGGGTGCCAAATGGACGATGTTCGGTGATCAGCGGTTCGAGTATCACGCAGGACAGGCGCTGCTGGTCAGCGTCGAGATGCCGGCTTTCGGCCGGGTGACCGAGGCCAGTCCGGACAAGCCCTATCTGGGCATCGTCATCGAGTTGGACCTTGCGGCGATGGGCAAGGTCATGGAAGAGCTCGACACGCTCCCGGCCGCTGGCGGCGACCCCAGGCATGGTGTCTTCGTGACCGACTTCGGCGGCCCCCTGGCGGATTGCGTGCTCCGGTTGGTGCGCCTGCTCGGCACGCCGGCGGCGATCCCGATGCTCTGTCCCGCCATCATGCGCGAAATCTGCTATTGGCTTCTGACCGGTCCCCACGGCGGCGAGGTGGCCAGGATGACGCTCGCCAGCAGCCACGCGCACCATGTGGTCAGCGCGATCCACGTCCTGCGTGATCGTTTCGCGGAACCCGTGCGCATCGATGAGCTGGCCGCGATAGCGCACCTCAGCCCGTCGGCGTTTCACCGCCAGTTCAAGGCCCTGACCTCGATGACGCCCCTGCAGTACCAGAAGCAGCTCCGCTTGCTGGAAGCCCGGCGATTGATGGTCTCGAACCCGATCAACGTCGAGGCGGCGGCATTCCAGGTCGGCTACGAAAGCCCCTCGCAGTTCAGCCGCGAATATTCGCGTATGTTCGGCACGCCACCCCGTCGCAACGTCGCCTCCCTGAGGTTGGCCGCAGCCTGACCGCCACCCCTAGAAGGCGCTTGCCTGGAGGGCGGCGGCGTGCTCTAAGCCGCCGCTTCCCTGCTGGGGCGGTGGCATCCGCTTCGGCTATACCCATGCCCGAACCGGAGAGATCCGCCAGGGCGGCCGCCTGGAATGGTCCATGGCCGGTCCGGGTTGAACCCATCCGAAGGGAGCAACCATGCCATTTTACGAGTGCGTGCTGATCGCGCGCAACGACGTGACACAGCTACAGGTCGAAGGCGTCGCCGATGCCATCGCGATCCAGCTCGAAGGCGAAGGCGGCCAGATCCACAAGCGCGAATACTGGGGCCTGCGCAGCCTTGCCTATCGCATCAAGAAGAACCGCAAGGGGCACTACATGCTTCTCGGCCTTGAAGCGAAGCCCGCCTCGGTCAACGAGATGGAGCGCCAGCTCAGCCTCAACGAGGATATCCTGCGCTTCCTGACCCTTCGTATCGAGGCCATCGACGAGAACCCGTCGGCGATCCTGAGCCGCAAGAGCGACGACCGCGAGCGCGGCTTCCGTGGTCCCAAGCCGGCCGGACGCTTCGATAGCGGACGCAAGCGCGGCTATGACGATCGCGAGGAGTTCCGCGCCCGGGACGAGAACCCACGCGGCAACGGTCGCGCCGAAATGGCGGAAATGGAGTAAGGGATCATGTCCGACAGCACCGAAATCAATCCCGCAGCGCGCCGTGCCGCCGTCGGCGCGCGCCGGCCGTTCTACCGCCGTCGCAAGTCCTGCCCCTTCTCCGGCCCGAACGCGCCGAAGATCGACTATAAGGACGTGCGCCTGTTGTCCCGCTTCCTCTCGGAGCGCGGCAAGATCGTACCGAGCCGCATCACCGCCGTCTCGGCAAAGAAGCAGCGCGAACTCGCCAACGCGATTAAGCGCGCCCGCTTCCTTGCCCTGCTTCCCTACATCCTGACCTAAGGAGCGGGATCATGGCCGTAACCGAAGTAATCCTGCTCCAGCGCGTCGAGAAGCTGGGACAGATGGGCGAAGTGGTAAAGGTGAAGCCAGGCTTCGCCCGCAACTTCCTGCTGCCCCAAGGCAAAGCGATCCGCGCCAATGCCGGCAACCGTGACCGCTTCGCCCGCGAGCGGGTGCAGCTCGAAGCGCAGAACCTGAAGCGTCGCGAAGAGGCCGAACGCCTCGCCGAACGCGTCAGTGGCATGGCCGTCGTGATCATCCGCCAGGCGGGTGACAGCGGCAGTCTTTATGGCTCGGTGACCCCGCGCGACATCGCCGTGGCGACGACCGAGGCCGGCCTGACCGTAGGACGCCAGCAGGTCCAGCTCGATCAGCCGATCAAGACCCTCGGCCTGACCGAGGTTCGCGTCGTGCTGCATCCCGAGGTGGTCATTCGCATCACCGTCAACGTGGCGCGTTCGCCCGAGGACGCCGAACGCCAGGCACGCGGCGAGAAGGCCACTCGCGACGACGACCGCGACGAGGTCGAGGAGCCTGAGGCCGAGGAATACGATCCGGCTGCGTAGGGCAGGTCCGGGAGTCCGTCCCTGGATTTTTGGGAAGACAAATCTCCGCATCCTGCTAGTGGTTCTATCCCGATGCTTGGTTTCCAAGCGCCGGGTGAATCGGCTCACCAGATCAACGCCTAGTAGAGAATCTGACGGTTCTTTCCGTCAGGTTTTCTCCACCAGTACTCGCCGAGAGTCAGAAGTCCTACGGGCTTCTGACCTACGACATGGGACCGCCGCCGCTCTTATTTGCCTCCCTTGTTTAACAGCAGGGTGAGCGGAGCAAAGGCGCCGCCCATGACCGATCGGGCCCTGAATCCGTTGGACGTGCCGTCCATATTGTACCAGTCGGGGAATGGGGCACCGGCGGTGGTCGTGTTCGCGTAATTATAGACTTCGTCGAACAGGTTCTGGATCAGCGTCGGATCCGTGCTGCCTCCGGCAGTCCAAAGTTCCCAGTCCGCCTTGGTGTAGGCATGGCGCGGGTCGAGCGGGATCCCGTTTGGCGTTTCCTGGGTCTTGTAGAAATCCGCCTCCTCGGTCAGGACGCTCTGCGGGATCAGGTGCAGCCCGAGCAGCTGATCGGGGTAGGAGTTATATTTCAGGCTCCAGTAGTTGTCCGGCTCGCCGGTGGTATCGGGGCTGTAGGCATTGGCCGGTTCACGATATTGCAGCAGCAGGTGGGTGGAATTGCTGTTCTGCGCCAGCTTGGCCCAGGTGCCGATCATCGACTGGGATTGCTGCGTGAAGTAGCCGGTGTCCGTGGTGTTTCCGGCAAAGTTCGCGATCTGGCCCATGGCGCCCACCGCCTCGATCCCCTTGAGCGCCAGATTGACGCTATGCGCGATCGACCCGGTAAAATCGTCGGTCTGGTTCTGGAATTGCGGGTCCAGCGCGTTCGGATAGGAAACGCCTGATGGTATGGTCGTCAGATACATGCCCCATTGATGGAAGAGCTTGTAGTGAGCCTTGGCGTAGGTCGCTGCTTCCTGCGGCGTGACATGCTGCATATAGGCGTCGGCCATGATCAGCATGTTGGCGGTTTCTTCCACCGGCATGTTCTCGCCGCCGCCGTCGTTATGTCCGCTCGCATTCGGGTAGGTCGAGCCCAGATCATGCGGGGCATACAAGGCCGGCCACAGGCCCGACTCAGAATAATAGATCACCGGTTCAAGCATGTAGCGGACAAGTTCCGGATTGGTGTAGAGAAAGGCCGGCATCGATGGATAAAGAATATCCACGGTCGAGACATTGTCGCTGCTGCTGATCTCCTCGACGAACAGATAAGGGTTGTCGACGGTCCCGGTCAGCTCTGTTCCGGCAAAGGCCTGCCGCAGGACCAGCGACGTGACCGCCGCATAATGCGGCCCCCCGAACCCGGCTGCAGTATTGCTGATATAGCTGTCCATCGCGTTCGCGCGGACGACCGCCGCCGGAGCGTCGTTATAGGCAAAGGCGAGCATGTTCTCGTAGGCCGGCCAATATTTCCTCCACAGCGAGTGCTGGCGTTTCTCGAGGAAGTTTATTGCCGGGTCGCGCACATGTCCGAGCAGCAGAGTGAATGACTGCGTCAGCGTGATGCCGACATTGCCGAAAGCGTTGCTGAAGGCGAAGACCGGGAAATTATTGTTGATCGGCCGGGGCTGATCGGTGTCGTTGCTGCCATCGAGATGTCCATTGGCGACAAACTGAGCGCGCACCGCGTCCGAACCGCCCGACTCCGTCGTCAGTTTGCTGGTCGTCTTGGTTGCGAAAAGCACGGTTCCCCAGGAGGGGTAATTATTGAACTGGTTGAATACCGCCGGATTGGTGGGCTTGACGGTCCAGGCGAAGAGATTGCCGGTCTTGTTACTACCGTCGAAATTCAGGCCGATAGTCTCCGGCGCCCAGTTGATTAGCTGGCTGTCGTCCCCGTGCGCCCATTCACCGCTAATATCGTAATAGACGGTGACTTTGTGCGGCGCTCCGTCACTGCTCTGCGCGGTGGTGACGATGTCGGAGAGCGGAATGCTGAGCCGCTTGAGATCCTTTGCCTCCACGGGCGAAAGAAAATTGACATTCAGCGTGACGCCGCCGGCGTTGAAGGTGAATTTCGACTGCGTCGCCGTTGTTTCGAGCGCCGTCTGCTTCATGTTGGTGAGGTTGGCGGTCGCGGGAGCTCCCATGAACAGATACGACCTGTCATCGATGTAGGCGATACCGGTGATGGCCTTGATATTGCCATCCCAGTAGGTGGGCCAGGTTCCAGGAGCAATCGCGCTGCTGTTCTGCAGCCATGTGTTCACGTAGGGCGTTCGCGTGATCAGCGGAACCGCTGGCGGCTTGATCGGAGTGAATGTCTGCGCGGCAGCCGTGTGGGCAGAGCCGAGAGTCGTTCCCGCCATGAGGGCGAGAAGAAATCCGCGACGCAACGAGGACGCGCCGCTTCCTGAGCGTTTTCCCATAAGTTTTCTCCAAGAATGGACATTTACTATTGTCGGGCAAACTGGATCCCCGGCTTGGCATGCTGCCGCAGCCAGGGGTTGCCACGCATCAAGGCAGGGCGCCCTAGAAAGGCGCCGTGCTTGCGAGAACCTGATATTCGATCATGAACTTCCTCTTGCGTATTATTTTAGACTGTCGTCTTTATTATTATGCCGACGAAGTCTGCTTTTGAGTTTACGCAATTCGGACGCTAGTCCCGCTCTCATATGTCAGACAATTCATTTCGGCTACGATCGCGGAAGCGTGATGCGACGCCGGGCAAGGACCACGGGGCCCTGAATGCGCGCATCGCCAAGGTGCTGAGCGCCACCTGGCAACGGTTCCGGATCCATTTATAAGAGCTGCTGGCTCTGCTAACGAATTTTGGGTCCTCCCGCAGTTTACAGGGTCATCCTCGATCCGTGTGGAGGTTGATCTCGTTCAAGCCCGTAAGGCCGTTGTGTAACCTTGCGCCTCTGCGCGAGCGTGTCGCACACGGGATCAAGCTTGAGAAATCACAGGAGCAGCCGGGCGAGGGTGTCGTATTCGGCGACGGTAAGAGTTTCCGCCCGCCTGGTAGAGTCGATGTTGGCGCGCGAAAGCAGCGCGTCGCCGCCGAGGGGTTTCAGCGCGCTGCGCAGCATCTTGCGTCGCTGGCCGAACGCGGCGGCGGTCAGGCGTTCCATCGTGGCGAACAGGTCTGCCGGCGGCTGTTCGGCGTGCGGCACCAGGCCGATCACGGCGGAGAAGACTTTCGGCGGTGGCGAAAAGGCGCCGGGCGGCAGGCGCATCATGACGGTGGCGGTGCAGCACCATTGCGCCAGCACGGACAGCCGGCCGTAGGCCTCGGTGTCGGCGGCGGCGCAGATGCGCTCGGCGACTTCCATCTGGAACATCAGGGTCAGGCGTTCCCAACGCGCGGCCTGGCGCAGCCAGCCGACCAGCAAAGGAGTGCCGACGTTGTAGGGCAGGTTGGCGATGATCTGGCGCGGAGGGTCGCACAGCGCCGAAAGATCCTGGCGCATCGCGTCCGCCTCGATGATCCGCAGACGTTCGGGATGCCCGGCCTCGGAACACGCGGCCTGGAGTTCCTCGATCGCGGCGATGGCGCGCCGGTCGATCTCGACGGCGACGATGCGGCGGGCGCGGCCGTCGAGCAGGGCGCGGGTCAATCCGCCCGGTCCCGGTCCGACCTCGACCACGTCGCGGCCATCGAGATCGCCGGCCATCGAAGCGATCTTCGCGGTGATGTTGAGGTCGAGCAGGAAATGCTGCCCAAGCGACCGGCGCGCATCCAGGCCGTGCCGGGTTATCGTCTCCCGGATGGATCGCAAAGGGCTACCTTCGATTACGAAGCCGTCCGCATGTCGATCGAAGCCCGGCGATGCAGGTCGCGATTGACCTGCCGGGAGACCTGTTCGACGCGTTCGTTCAGCAACTGGTCGGCGATCTCGTCCGGTGTCTGGTCCGAGAGATTCTTGGTCGTGCGAGAGCAGACCATGATGATGGCGATGCCGTCGGTCGAGACCAGGGGCCGGGTCGGCTGTCCGGGCTTCAGCGGGTCGAGGACGGCGCGCATCTGCGGGTTCAGCCGATCCGCCTGCACGTCGCCGGGGTTGGCGGGACGAGCGGCGCCGGCGGCCTGGTTGGCGATCTCGATGTCGCCGCAGGATTGGGCGCTCTTGCTGATGGCGGTCGCGCGTGCCAGTGCCGCCTGCTGCTGTGCGGTCGGCGCCTGGGGATTGAGCGGGCTGGTGAAGGGGATGAAGGCCTGTCGCAGGCTCATGATGGTTGCGATGTCGCGGCCGATCTCGCGCTTGCCGAGCAGGGTCACGACGTCATAGCCGCCGGCTACGAAGATCGGGTTGCTGATCGCGCCGACCGGCATCTGCTTCGTGACGTCGAGCACCTGCGGGTCGAGGCTGTCGGCCTGCACCCAGCCGAGCGCCCCGCCTTCGAGGGCCGTCTGCGCCTGGCTGAACTGGGCGGCGACGATGGCGAAGGGGGCTCCGTCATGGAGCTGCTTGATGACGGTCTGGGCGAAGGACAATGCTTCCTGGCTATGCTTGGGATCGTCGACCGGGATGAAGATCTCGCTGATGCTGTATTCGGGCTGTCCGACCTCGCGCTTGAGCGCCGCCTCGCGCTGCTTGATCTCGTTGTTGCCGATGCGGGCGCGTTCGCCGAGCTGCTCGCGCAACACGTGGGTCCAGCCGAGCTGCACGCGGATCTGATCGATCAGGGTGGTGAGCGAGACGCCGTCCTGGGCGAGATGATCGCGCAGCGCGTTCGGCTTCATGTTGTTGCGTTTCTCGATGTCGCCGATGGCGGCGGCGATCTGCTCGGATGTGATGACGATGCGCCGCGACTGGATCTCCTGCATACGCAGCTTCTCGTCGATCAACTGCCGGGTGATCTGCGGACCCAGGCGCGCCTGCACCTCGTCGACCACCGGCAGCCCGGTCGAGAGCGCGAACAGGCGCGAGCGGTTGTCGACGTCGCGCCGGGTGATGATGGCGCCGTTCACGACCGCGACGATCGCGTCCTGCGACTGGCCATCTTCCGCAGGCGTGGCAGCCGGCTGCGTGGTCGTCGTCGCGTGGGCATGATGCGTCACTACCGCCGCTTGGACCGCTGCATGGCCGGATACCAGCATCAGGCCGACGGCCGCCAGCATCGGGAGTCTGGGGAAGTGCTGACGCATGACGATGAATTTCTTTCTTTCTTTAATCGGGTTGGGGTTGATCAGGTTGGGCATGGTCTAGCCGTTCACCGGGAAGGTGCCGAGCGTCTTGAAGGTGACGGTGAACAGGATGGAGGTATCGCCGCTGTCGCCGTTGATGGTGGTGTAGCGGCGCACGAACGACAGGTCGAAGATGAAGCAGTCATTCTCGTAGGCTGCATTGGCGCCGATAGCGACGAAGCGATCGGTGGCGAGGTCGCGCCGGCCGAAGGCTGACAGGCGATATTGCAGGAAATTGCTGGAAATCCCGAGCGTCGCCTCGTTGCTGGGCACGAAATAGTCCAGGAAGGGAGTGCCGTTGCGATAGTTCGTGGCGTAGTAATAGTAGATGTCCCGGTAGTTGTACTCATAGCCGGCACTGACGCGAAACAGGTTGGTGCCGGCGCTGGCCAGCCCGTCGGCAAAATGGACCTGCCCGGTCTCATGGTCGAAGCGGCTGCGGGCAGTGAAGTCGAGCCAGTTCGCCGGCACGAAGCTGATCCGGCTGACGATGTCCGAGGCGTGGGTCAGCAGGCCGCTGTCCGGGGTCTGGTTATGGTCGATATGCTCCTGGTAGGATTGGCCGATCAGCGCGTCGATCTGCCTGGTGCCCCAGGTCCAGTTGCCGTGGATGCCGGCATTGGCGCGCAGGCCGCCGTCGAGCCGGTCGATGCCCTCGTGGCGGTTGAGCTGGAACAAGGTGGTGTCGGTGAATTCGTAGTCGAGGCTGTCCTCGTTGGGGATGTTGTCGCGGCTGCTGTTGCCGGAGTTGGGCGCCGCGATCAGCTGGACGATCGGCTCGATGATCTGGCTGCTGCCGCCTTTCGAGACCCGCAGGAACGGCCAGTTCATCTTCAGCGCGACGCTGGGCAGCGCCTGGGCGGTGGTGGCGGCGTTCACGCCGGTGTAGTTCGGCGCGAGGTCGAGCTTGTGCGCGCTGTAGGCCTCGGAATCGAGATGCAAGGTCACGTCCCATAGCTGCCCGAGCGGTCCGTGGAACGGCCGGTCGTAATTCAGGCTCAGGCTGGCGCGTTCGTCCGAGGTGCCGTCGGGACGATAGATGTTGAAGTCGTTGCTACTCACCGACGCGCGGCCGCCGAGCGCATCGGGCTGGCCGAAGAAGTCGTACTCGTAGTGCGGCAGCACGAACGGGAGCTGGCTCTGGTTGATGACGCCGGTGTTGAGCCCCTGGAAGGCGATCGCCTCGAGCCGCGTGTAGGCGCCGATCCCGTAGCCTTCGACATAGGCCGAGCTGGTCAGCACCTCGTTGCCATAGCCGGGAACCCGGTAGTCGCGCATGTAGTCCGACGAGGTGGCGACGTTGACGTTGGCGCCGTAATGCCAGTGGTCGTTCCAGTCGAAGTTGGCGCTGGCGAACAGGTAGCCCGACACGCCCACGTCGCTGCGGTCATTGTTGATGATCAGGGTGGGCTTGAGGGTGTCGTAGGCCAGCGCCCCGGTGATGTTGAAGCGGCCCTCGTTCAACCGGTTGCGGTATTCGGCGCCGAGCTGCGGGCCGGTGTTGGATGCGATCAGGGGCACCAGCGTGAGGTCGGACTGGCCGTCGATCACCCAGTAATAGGGCAGGGTGACGTAGGTGCCGAGATTCTTGTCGTGCGGCGAGATGTCGCCGAGCAGGAAGCCGCTCTGCCGCCTGACCGAGGGATCGGGCGCCGAGAAGTACGGCAGATAGCCGACCGGGATGCCGAACATGTCGAGGTAGGTGTCCTCGTACTCGATCCGCTTATGCTCCAGGTCGTCGGTGGCGGTGGCCGAGCGGATCTGCCAGAACGGCGCGCGTTCGGGGTGCTTCGCGCAGATCTTGCAGGCGGTGTACACCGCGCGGGACATCTCGTTGATCTTGCCGTCGGTGCGTCGCGCGCCGTTGGCGGCGAGCTTGCCGTTGTTGGCGAGCAGGGCGCGCATGTCGTTCATGACCACCTGGCGCATGCCCTGGGTCAGCTCGGCATATTGCGCGAACAGCACCTGGCCGTCCGGCTCGACCATGGCGACATGGCCGGTGGCCGCGGCGACGTTGGTGGTGCGGTCGAACGTCACCTTGTCGGCGCGCAGGATATGGTCGTTCTGCCAGATCTCGACATGGCCGGTCCAGGTGACCAGGCCGTTCTTGCTGTCGTAGGCGACATTGTCGGCCTGGAAGGTGACCGGCTCGTCCTGCGACGCCGGAGCGCCCTTGCTGGACAGGCCCGGTATGCCGACCTGGGCCTGGGCAGGCCGCGTGAGGGCGAAGGCCGCGAGGGTGAAGAAGCAGCCGGTGAGGATGCTGGGGGCACCCTTGCGAATGCGGCGGGGCATCAGCCATCCTCCAGATGAAGCAGCAGGGTGATGGCGAGCAACAGCCCGGCTCCGGTCGGCGCCCAGGCGGCCATGATCGGCGGAAGTGCGCCAGACTCGCCGAACTGCTCGGCGATCTTGGAGATGGTGAACAAGGCGAAGCCGGCCGCGACGCCGCTGCCGATCATGCGCGCGACGCCGCCGCGACGGGCCGGACGCATGGAGAAGCCGGCGGCGACCAGCGACATGGTGCCGGCCAGCAGCGGCAGCGCCAGCAGCGCCTCGAAATGCAGCCGGTGGCGGACCGTCGAGAAGCCGGAACGCTCGAGCAGGGCGATGAAGCCCGGCAGCGTCCAGATCGAGAGCGCGTCCGGGGAGGCAAAGCTCTCCTGCACGCGATGCACGGTGAGGTCGGTGGGCAGGCTCATGTCGCCGACCGGCACCGGCAGGTGGTCGGGGGCGATGCTGTGCGCGCCGGTGAGGCGCCACTCGCGGCGTCCCAGATGGGCCGAGGGCGCCTCGATGCGCGACAGCAGGTGATCCGAGCCATCGAGACGGAACACGCTGACCCCCGACAGGTCGAGCCGTCCGTGGTCCATGCGCACTTCGCGCGCATGCAGCATCGCCACCCCCTGCGGCATCAGTTGCCGGTCGGCCTGGCGCAGCCAGAGCTGTCCCCCGGCCAGGTTCAGCGCACCGCCGTCGTTGCGCAGATACAGGTCGTCGAGCGACTCCGCCTCGGCATACATGACCGACGACAGCGGGCTCAGTAACGCCGTGGCCGCCACCCCGATCAGCAGCGCGCAGGTCAGCGGGGCGGCGAGGAACTGCCAGGCCGAGATGCCCGCTGCCCTCGCCACGATCAGCTCGGAGGAGCGGGTCAGCCGCCAGAAGCAGACGATGCCGCCGAGCAGGACCGCGAACGGAAGGATCTCGATGCAGTAGTAGGGCAGCCTCAGGGCGGCGATCTGCAGGGCCAGCGTGGCGCCCACGTCCGGCCGGGTCGCGGCGCGCCGGAGCAGGTCGATGAAGTCGAACAGCGAGACCAGCCCGGTCAGGGCGGCGATCATCGCCAGCACGGAGGCGGTGAACACGCGGGCCAGATACAGGCTGAGGGTGATGGCGACCAGCATCCGGCTCAGGCGACCGGGGAGGAGGACGGAGATTGCGACGATTCAGGCTGGGAGGATCCGGACGGACGCCCAGGTGGACGCCCAGATGGATGCCCAGATGGATACATCGACAGCAGGATGCCGGCGCGGCGCTGCTGCCATTCCGGGACGAACAGCAGGAAGGCACAGACGATGCCGGGGAGGATCGCCTCCAGCCAGATCAGCGGGATCAGCACCGGATCGCGGACGGCGACGTTCTGGACCACCAGCCCGGCGGCCAGCAGCCCGACCACCGCCAGGATCGCGATCAGCGGCCGGACCGTATTGCCATGCCGGCTGAAGGCTCCCATCAGCACGGCGACCAGGGCGATCATCGCGAACGAGAGGGCGGTGAGCGGCGCGGTCAGGCGCCGATGCGCCTCGACCAGGAGCTTGCCGCGATCGCGCGCGGCCACCGTGCGCGGATCGGGGGCCATGAGCTCGGCCATCGACATCTCGGCGGAGTCGCGAAACCGCTGCTCGTCCTTGTTCGACGAGCTGAGGTCGATGCTGTTGCGGGCGAAGGTCAGCACGTTCAGCCGTCCGGTGCCGCGGTCGATCTCCTCGCGCGAGCCGTTGAACAGCAGCACGCGCGGCGCGCCGTCGGTCGAGACCAGCTCGCCGCGCTCGGCCAGGATGGTGGCCCGGCTGTTCTTCTGGCGGTCGTCCTCGACCAGGATGCCGTGCAGCGTGCCGTCCGCGTCCCTCGTGCGCACATACACCATCATGTTGTCCGAGACCCGGGTGAACACGCCCTCCTGGAGCAGGAAGGCGGCCATCTTGTTGCGGATCTCGAACTCGTACTCACGAAACGAATGGTAGCTCTCAGGAACGATCCACAGGTTGAGGACGTAGGAGGCCAGCACCGCGATCGCGGCACAGGCCAGGGCGGGCCGGGCGATGGTCGAGGGGGACAGGCCGGCGGCGCGCATCACCGTCAGCTCGCGGTCGCCGGACAGGCGCTGGTAGATGAACTGGACGACCACGAAAGTGGTGATGGGCAGGATGACCGCGACGAACGAGGGGATCAGCAGGCCGGTGAGCTGCAGGAACACGCGCACCGACAGGCCGCGATCGACCACCATCGCCACGAAGCGAAGCGACTGGGTGAGCCATATCAATGCCGAGAGCCCGCCGGTGGTGGCCAGCAGGGCCGCCAGCAGTTGGCGCAGGACATATCGGTCGAGCCTGGTGACGCGCAGCGAAGCCATTCCCTTCTCTACCCTCCCAACGGCTCGCGCAAAAGGCCATGGCTGATGCTTGACGACGATCTCGCCCATCATGCCGGCCTGCATGATCCGGTGTCGGACTGTCCGCTGCTCGAAGGCAACCGCCTGACGCTGCTGCCGACCGGTGCGGCCGCCATGCGCGCCATCCTGGATGCCATCGGATCGGCGCAGGACCATGTCCATCTCGAATACTACACCTTCGAGGATGTCCGGCTGGACGGCCGCTCGCTGTTCGGCCTGCTGGAAGCGAAGGCCCGCGCCGGCGTCGAGGTGGCGCTGATCTGGGACGCGATCGGCTCCGCGGACACGCCCGACGCAGAGTTCGACCGGCTGGCGGCGGCAGGCGTGCGGACGCTCGAATATCACTCGGTGAACCCGCTGCGTCGGGTGTTCAACATCAGCATCAACGACCGCGATCATCGCAAGCTGACCGTGGTCGACGGGTCGGTCGGCATCCTCGGCGGCGTCAACCTGTCCCGCGTGTACGAGACCCCCGAGAGCGTCGGCCGCGGTCCCGACCCGGACCACGGGTTCTGGATCGACAACGCGATGCGGATCGAGGGACCGGCGGTGGCCGAGATCCAGAAACTATTCTTCCACACCTGGCGCGGCCAGGGCGGCGATGCGGCGCCGATGCGCGGCGGCCCGGAGCATGCGCCGCCGCGTCCGGCCGCCTTGGGGGAGGAGACGCTGCGCATCGACGGCAGCGCGCCGCGTGAGAGGCGCCCGCTCTATAACGGCTCGATGCGCGCGGCGATCACCGGAGCCCGGCGGCATATCCTGCTGGCGACCGGATATTTCGTGCCGACGACGGAAGAATGGCGCCTACTCGTTGCCGCCGCCGAACGCGGTGTCGCCGTCGAGCTGTTGCTGCCGGGCTATAGCGACGTGCAGGCCGCGGTGCATGCGGCCCGCGCCCTGTACGGCAAGCTGCTGCGGGCGGGCGTGCGTATCCACGAGGTGCACCGGGGCATGCTGCATGCCAAGGTCGCCACCATCGACGGCGTCTGGACCGCGATCGGCTCGTCGAACTTCGATCATCGCAGCCTGTATTTCAACAACGAGATCGACGCGATCGTGCTCGGCCGGGAAACCGCGTCCGCGGTCGAGGTCATGCTGCGCGCGGAGATCGGCCGGTCGGTCCACGTCACCTTGCGCGAGTGGATGGTCCGCCCGCTCGGCGAGCGCGCCGCCGAGGTCGCCACCCGGCTTTGCAAGCAGTTGATGTAGGGCTCGGTGGACCGGCATGACGTCACGCCGGACCAGAAATGCTCGATTCATTTCATACAGTCCAGACTGTATGTATTGATCAAGCCCCCAGGGTTCTCGCAATCTCGTCACGAACCGTAATGGTAGCTGACGGACCGGGACACCGGGGGAG
The DNA here is from genome assembly GCA_964235615.1 of uncultured Acetobacteraceae bacterium. Taxonomy (GTDB): domain Bacteria; phylum Pseudomonadota; class Alphaproteobacteria; order Acetobacterales; family Acetobacteraceae; genus Lichenicoccus. Next base: position 15,318 of record CAXSEE010000031.1, read on the forward strand.
TTGAGCAAGGCGCAGACCTGGTCGGGGACGGCGCGGCGGCTGAGCGGCCGGGTCGCCTGCGTGACGATCGATCTTCCG
>CAXSEE010000031.1:15495-30606 GCA_964235615.1 uncultured Acetobacteraceae bacterium
ATTCGATGGGCGGCGCCGTGGCACTCGAGGCGCTCCTGCTGCTTCCGGGCGAGAAGGTCTCGGTGGCGGCGGTCAGGGACATGGCCAGGAGCGATCCGGCGATCGGCCGCGCGCTGTTCGAGGACCTGCTGCGCTGGGATGTCGACGCGGTCCTGGCGCGGGTCGGCCGCAAGGTGCCGCTGATCTACTCCCAGGGTCTGGTCGATGCGGAGAGCGTTCGCCGATGGAGCGGGATCGCGCGCCTGATGCCGGTCCCCAGCTCCAGCCACTTCCCAATGCTCGATGCGCCGCATGAATTGGACGACGCCCTGCTCGAAGCTGCGAGAGTGGGCTGACGCGGGTTCTGCCTCACTCTGCCTCGTCACGTTCGATGTATTCAGGACCGTGTTGGACCGGCGCACTGGCCTGGAGCAATCGTGCCGGACAACAGGCCAGGCGCCGCGTCCCCTATGGACATCGAGTAAAGCCATGAAGCCGCCGCCGACATCTCTACTCGTCACCTGTTAATGCAAATCATTCTTATCAATTCGGATGCGAACCGTTTGCATTCTCAAAGTAATGCTAGAAATTTCACTTGTTTTTACTAGTCAGCGTGCTTAGGCTACTTCATTGATTTACTACAATCATCGCCAACCCTGAAGATGACGAGGACATAAAAATATGTCGATGGCCCACAGTCATGACGTTGCTTGCACCAAATGCAAATTCTTCGATATCAATGCGGCCGCGCCACAAGCCGATGATGGTCTGTGCCGCTATAATCCACCCGTCACGCAGCCGAGCGCCGAGGCTCACGGGCTATGGCCGGTAGTCACATCCAAGGATTGGTGCGGACACTTCAGCATCGACACGGAAGTGGCCGGCTCCGCCGACTGATCATCGTCAGTTTGGCGATGAGTATGTGCGGAGCCATCGTCCGAATGGCTCCGCCTGCGTTTAAGCATGAGCTGTGCTGGCAAGTTGCCCTGCGACGCCGGTATCGTCCAATCGAAAATACCGGCGAGATTGCGGCCTAGCCCTTCAGGTCGGCAGGCACTTTGCCGCCGTTCTCTTCGAGCTTCTGCATTACCTCTTTGTGCAGCCAGACATTCATCGACGCGGAGTCGTTGGTGTCACCGGAAAAATTCAATTCCTTGGCCAGTTCCGTGCGGGCCTTAAGGCTGCTGTCCAGGTCCAGTAGTTTCATCAGATCAACGATCGAGGTCTTGTAGTTCAGGCTCTGCGGGTTCTTCGAAGCGAGGTCGCTCAGCACGGCCTCGACGTCGACCGGCTGGGCCGGCGGCGCGCTCGTGGGTGTGGTGGGCTCGGCCGGCGCCTCGGCGGAAGCCGGCGGTGAGACAGGCGAGGTGGGAGGCGTGGCGACCGGATCCGCAGCCGGGGGTTCGGTAGCAGCAGCGGCCGGATGATTGAAGATCTTGGACATGATCGAGCCGAATATGCTCATGATGGTGCTCCGTTGTTGGAGCTAGCTTCAACGCTCGATCTCGATCCGGTTCCAGCCCAGTCCGGCCTGTCGCTGTAAAAGCCGCTCGATCCACATCGCCCCGGCCAGGGAGAAGGGCAGGATCAGCAGCAGGTTGTAACGCGGCTGGTTCACCGCCACCAACGCGTTGAACAGCAGCAGGAACCAGGCAGGCAGGGACAGCAGCAGGATACCGGGCGTCCGTGACCGGACGGCGCGCAGCACCGCGAGCAGGCTGACCGGCGCCAGCAGCAATCCCCAGTAATGATCGATGTACATGCCACGCAGCGCCAGCGGCACGGTCACCAGAAGATGCTTCAGGGGATCGGCCAGCAGGTAATGATGCAGGATATAGTGCATGTGGTTGGGCCAGCCGCCGGATGCAGCCAGGCTCTGCCGCATCAGCGGCCCGGTGCCGATCGAGTAGAAGCTGTCCGGATGCTCGTCCCAGCCGAAGCGGTCGCAGGCGCCACGCCCCGCGATCAGCCGGCCGAGCCCGGACCCGTCGGGCAGCCAGCAGACGAAGCTCAGGCCGTATTCGCGCGGCGTCATCGCGTCGAAGGCGATACGCTGGATCAGCGTGTGCGACGCGTAGCCGAAGCTCAGGGCAAAGCGGTGCAGCAGCAGCGCATTGCGTATTAGCCAGGGCAAGGTGATCAGGGCGGCGCCGGCGGCGAGGGCGCCCACGCTGGCGGCCGGACGGATCGAGCGGTCCCGGACCATGACGATGCCGCCGGTCGCAAGGCCGATCCACAGGAGATAGATGAAGGCAGGCCGGCACAGCACGGCCAGGCCGAGGGCGATGCCGGTGCCCAGCCACCAGCCCAGGTCTACCCAGGTGGGACGGCGGCTTCGCGCGGCCTCGGCCGCGAGCACGCAGGCGGCGGTCGAGAGCAGCAGGCTCATGGTCTCCGTCATCAGCGTGTTGACCGAGAGCAGCAGCAACGGCGCCGTCATCAGGGCGAGGCCAAGCCCGATCCAGCCGGTGCGCGGCGAGCCGGTGACACGCCCGATCGCCGCCCAGAGCAGCCAGTAGAAGCCGGCCAGCATCAGGAACTGCGCGCCGCGGGCCACTGGTGCATCACGCGGGCAGCCGCGGTCACGCCCGGCGCTGCGCTCGATGCATGCGATGCCCTGGCCCAGGCCTGGACCATGGCCTAGCACCGGGTCGAGGCGCGCGGCCGCGGCCAGGAAGGCCGGGTAGAGCGGGGTGAAGCGCATGCCGGGCGGCCGGATCGTGGCCGGACCGCCGCCGGCGTAGGAGAAGCCGTCGGTGAAGCGGCCATGATGTTCCAGATCATAGGCAATGCCGAGATAGAAGGGCTGGTCGTAGCTCGCGAGCGGCGTCACCGTGGCCCGCGGCCACAGCAGGGAGAGCACGGCCAGGATCAGCAGCAATGCGGAGACGCGGCCAGGGGCGCGGCTAAAAACTCGAATGGGGAGAATGGCGCGCACCGGGTGTCTGTAGGATGCGTATACAGGACGGTCCAGTGAAGCGGCCTTGTGGGGGGGAGGAAGAAGTCGCATGCCCCGTCGTCTTAGTGATCCCGAGCGGCTGCTCTGGGAGGCGGTCTCCCGGCAGATCCAGCCGCTCAAGGGCCGCAAACCGCCCATCCCCAAGTCCGCGGTGGCCGTGAAGCCAGCGGAGCCGCCGACGGCACCCCGTCCACCCCCGCCGGCGCCGCCACGTAAGCCGCCGCATCCGGCCATGCCGGCGCGGATGGTCGAGATCGGCAGCCGTCAGCCCGGGCTCGACGATACCAGTTGGCGCACGCTGTCGAATGGCCGGCTGCGCGTGCAGCGAACGCTGGACCTGCACGGGCGCACCGCCCAGACGGCCTTCAGCGCGTTGCACGGCTTCCTGCTGCGCGCCCAGGCCGAGCAACTGCGCTGCGTGGAGATCATCACCGGGGTCGGGTCGGGCCAGGAGGGCGGGGTGCTACGCCGGGAGTTGCCGTTCTGGCTGAGCCGGCAGGACCTGCGCCACCTGGTGCTCGCCGCCGTGCATCCGCATCCCGGCAACCAGGGTGCCGTGCGGGTGTTGCTCCGACGCAGGAATGCCGACCGGCGCTAGGACATCCCACACATGAGAACACTACGCGTACTGCTCGGCGACCAGCTCACGGACAGCGTCTCCGCCCTCGACGGGCTCGATCCCGCGCACGACGTCGTGCTGATGGCCGAGGTCCGCGACGAATGCACATACGTGCGCCACCACAAGAAGAAGATCGTGCTGGTGCTGTCGGCGATGCGCCATTTCGCGCAACGGCTGCGCGATCGCGGCGTGCGGGTGGAGTACGTGACCCTCGACGACCCGCTGAACACGCACTCCATGCGCGGCGAGATGCTGCGCGCCGTGGCACGCCTGCAACCCGATCGCGTCGTCGCCACCGAGGTAGGCGAGTGGCGCCTAATGCAGGACATGTCCGGCTGGCAGGAAGCGAGCGGCGTCGCCACCGAGATCGCCGGCGACACGCGGTTCCTCTGCTCGCATCGCCAGTTCCGCCATTGGGCCGAGGGCAAGCGCGAGCTGCGCATGGAGTTCTTCTATCGCGAGATGCGACGCCGCCATGGCGTGCTGATGGACCAGGACCAGCCGGCCGGCGGACGCTGGAACTTCGATGCCGAGAACCGCAAGCGCATGCCGGCAGCGGTGCAGCCGCCGCCGCTGCCGACCTTTCCGGTGGACTCCGTGACGCAGGCGGTGATCGAGCTGGTGGGCCGCGAATTCGCCGATCATTTCGGCGACCTGGATAATTTCGACCTGCCGGTGACGGCGGAGCAAGCCGCCCTGGGGCTGGATCATTTCGTCACCGAGCGGCTGGCCTCGTTCGGCGACTGGCAGGATTTCATGCGCGGCACCGATCCGGTGCTGTTCCACGCGCTGATCTCGACGTCGCTCAACTGCGGCCTGCTCGATCCACTGACAGCCTGCCGTGCCGCCGAGGCGGCCTGGCGCGCCGGCGTCGCACCGCTCAACGCGGTCGAGGGATTCATCCGGCAGATCCTGGGATGGCGGGAATATGTGCGCGGCATCTACTGGCTGCGCATGCCTCAGTACGGGCAACTGAACGCGCTGGGTGCCACGCGCAAGCTGCCCAGGTTCTACTGGTCCGGCGAGACGCGGATGAACTGCATGGCCCGCGTCGTCGCCGACACCCGTGCGCACGCCTATGCCCATCATATCCAGCGCCTCATGATCACCGGGAATTTCGCCCTGCTGGCCGGGCTCGATCCGGACGAGGTCGACGAGTGGTACCTGATCGTCTACGCCGACGCCTACCAGTGGGTGGAGATGCCGAACGTGCGCGGCATGGCGCTGTTCGCGGATGGCGGCGTGATGGCCTCCAAGCCCTACGCGGCATCGGGCGCCTACATCAACCGGATGAGCGACTACTGCGCCGGCTGCAAGTATGACGTGCGCATCGCCGTGGGCGAGAATGCCTGTCCGTTCAACTATCTCTATTGGGATTTCATCGCCCGCCACCAGGACCGTCTCGGCGGCAATCCGCGCATGGCCATGCCGGTGCGCACGCTGTCACGCATGGACCCGCAACGCGTGGCCGGAATGCGCGCGCAGGCCGCCAGCTTTCTTGACGCGATGGATGCCGCCACCGGGTCGTAGGCGCCATCCTCGTTACAACTCGTCAGGCAGCAGCCCCGCCTCCCGTACCGCGGCGATATTCGTCCTGGAGACCGGAGCCTGAAGCCCGTTCGAGAGGCAGAGGCGAATATTACGCCCGTCCCGGACGACACCCGTCACCGCATTCTTTGCAACCCACCAGGAGCGATGTGTCCTGAGACCTTCCGAAGGCGCGAGGCCGGCGACTGCCTGATGCAGCGGGATCAGGATAAGGGTCGATCCGGCGGCGGTATGGGCGCGGACATAATGGTCCTCCATCTGCAGGGCGATGAGGTTCCGCCCAGGGCCTGGTGGCAAATTCTGCAGGAAGGACGTGCTCGATGGCGCCGACCGGGCGGGTCGCGGCATCCCGGAGCCGAGCCGGTAGCAGAGCGCCAGGGGCATCGAGATGACGAGGGTCTGCGCGTACCAGATGCCCAGCCCGATCCTGCCGACCGGCTCCGGCCAGAGCCTCGATGCGACGGCGTGACAGACCAGCGCGAGCGGGACCGCCGCGATGGGAAGCGCCACCAGCAGCAGCCCGGTCGCCGGCAGATGCAACCGGGGTGCGATGCGTACCGCCGGGCGCAGGGTCAGGCCGAACAGGATTGCGCCGAACAACAGCGCCCCGATCCAGTAGGCCAGGACCACCACGCGGGACGGGTTCAGGTAGCTGCCGAACGGGCCGACCAAGCCAAGAAAGATCCCGGCCGAGCCGGCGACGAACAGGTCGCGGGACCACTCGCGACGGTCACCGAACATCCGCGGCGGTTGGGACGGGACCGTTGCCTGTGCCATGCCGAACCTCCCTCGCCTGGTGACCGCAGCCGTCCGCCGGTTGGCGCACCGGTTCGCCCATTCGCGCATGGATCGTGGCATTTCCTCGGGGCCGTTGCCATCCGTTGCGAGCATTTCGATGGATGGCCTGACCATGAGAATCGTCTTTTCCCTGATCTTCGCGGCATTCTGGATCCATGCCGGCACGACATCACGGGCTCGCGCCGGCGAGGTCGGTTTCAGCGTCGTGCAGGTCCCCGATGGTGCGAACCCGCCGATTTCGGTCGGCCTGTGGTATCCGGCCGCAGGGGTGCCGCAGCCGACCCGGATCGAAGCCTTCCTGCAGACCGTGGTGCCGGACGCGGCGCTGTTGGGACACGACCTGCCGCTGGTCGTGATCTCGCACGGCAATGGCGGCAGCCTGGCCGGACACAGCGATACTGCCCTGGCTCTGGCGCAAGCCGGATTCGTCGTCGCGGCACCGACCCATACCGGGGACAATTATCACGACCAGAGCCGGGCGCTCGACGTGGCGGGACGGGTCCGGCAGCTCGGGCGGGTGATCGACTATGTGCTGCTGTCCTGGAGACCGCATGCGGTGGATGCGGGACGGGTCGGCGCGTTCGGCTTTTCGTCTGGGGGCCTGACCGTGCTCATTGCCGCCGGCGGCGAGCCGGACCTGGGCCGCGTGGGTCCGCATTGCTTGGCTCATCCGGATTTCTTTGACTGCCGCCTCGTGGCGGAGCATCCGCAGACGAACCGGCCGGACAGATCGGCCGGCGGCTTCCCGCACGACCCTCGCATCCGTGCAATCGCCGTCGCCGCACCGGCTCTCGGGTTCACCTTCGACCGGGCACGCCTCGTCCATGTGACACAGCCGGTACAGCTATGGAGAGCCGGGGACGATGCCGTACTGCCGCTGCCCTTCTATGCCGACGCCGTGCGGCAGGCGCTGCCGCGTGCGCCCGAGTTCCACGATGTTCCGCATGCCGGGCATTTCGATTTCCTTGCACCTTGCTCGCTCGGTCTGGCGCAGGCCGTGCCGGCGATCTGCACCAGCGAAGCTGGGTTCGACCGGACGGCGTTCCATGAGGAACTCAATGCCAGCCTGGCTGCCTTCTTTGCCAGGACCTTGCGCCGGTGAGGTTGGGCATCGGATAAAGCGGGGCGTCGGATCAGGCCGGCCGCCAATCCGCGTGGCTGGCGATCCAGCGGCGCAATGTCAGCAACGTGTTCTCGTCGGCCATCACGGTGGCCAATGCCGCCACGCAATCGGGGGCCGGCAACGGGTTCAGTTGAGCCATTCGGGTGGCGCCGGCCAGGGCCGGGTCGGCGATCGCCGCGGTGCAGGCGCTGCGCCACTGGGCGACCAGGGAAGCCGGGGTCAGCGGCTGCAGCACCAGTGCGACATCCAGGCGGGCTGCCGCGGCAGTGGCCTTCCAGGCGTCGAACAGGTCTCCCGCCGGCTTCCGGCCGAAGGCGGATGCGTGGAGTTCGGGCAGGGTCGGCACGTCCGCGAGGGCGGGGTCGCGCAGGGCGGCGTCGGCATGATGGCCCAGCGAGAAGATCGGGCGCAGCGTCGCGGACGACATGGCGGCGGCGCGCTGCGGCACGCTGCTTCCGGTCAGCAGGACCGCGTCCACCCGCCCGTCCAGCAACGCCGCATGGGCGTCGCGTGGGTCGGCCAGGCCGAACACCGGGATGGGAGCGCCGCCGAGCAGGCTCAGGCCGAGCAGGGCCGGCAACTCCACGCCATTCGGGGTCGAGGCCGCGACGCGCAGCCTGGCCGGCTGCGGACCGGCACGTCCGACCAGCACCGCCGAGCCGAAGCTGGTCAATGCCGGCACCCAGCGCCCGGCATCGAAATGCACCCGCGGATCGCCGGCGAGCCAGGCGACCGCAGCCGCTCCAGGCACCAGCAGGGCGCAGGAGCCGTCCGGATTGATCAGTGCCTCGAAGGCGTTGGCGCCGGTCACGCCGTCACGGCCGCCGACCGCCGAGACCGTCAGGGGGATACCGGGATGCAGCGCCTTGCCCAGAGGTGGCGCCAGCAGGGCGGCCCAGCGGCTGGTGACGGCGTTGACGGGACCGGCCACCATCACCGCGGCGTTGGTCAGGCTGGGGCTCGTCATGCCGATTGTCGTCGAGGTGAGCGAAGCGGGAGCAAGGACGGTGCCATGCTGGGCCGATGCGCTCCGGCCGGCACCCCCGACAACGGCCGCGGAGGAGGCGAGGCCCAATCCGAATCGAAGGATCGAGCGCCGCTGCAGATCCGGCGGCGCCTTCACCTCAGCCGTCCAGTTTGGCTCAACGCAGGTCTCCTGCCCGTTTCTTCAGTCATGATACAGACAATTTCCAGATGACCAAATCTGACCGCAGTCACGGCCACCGCACTTCCGGCGGCAGGCTCATCAGGATCGCCTCGACGTTGCCGCCGGTGCGCAGTCCGAACAGGGTGCCGCGATCGTGAATGAGGTTGAATTCCACGTAGCGGCCGCGGCGGATCAACTGCTGTTCCCGCTCGGCGGCGGTCCAGGGCTGGTTCATGCGCGCGCGCACCAGGTCCGGGTAGACCGAAAGAAAGGCGTCGCCGACATCGCGCGTGAAAGCGAAGTCGGCCGCGAGGTCGTCGGTCCGGAGATGGTCGAAGAATATGCCGCCGAGCCCGCGCGGCTCGTTGCGGTGCGGCAGGAAGAAGTAGCGGTCGCACCACGCCTTGAAGCGGGGGTAGTATTCGGGGTCGTGCCGGTCGCAGGCCGTCTGGAAGGCCGCATGGAACCGGGCGGCATCCTCGGCTGCCTGCGGGCTCTGCGGGAACATCGGCGTGATGTCGCCGCCGCCGCCGAACCAGCCCTGCGTGGTCACCAGCATGCGCGTGTTGAAATGCGCGGCCGGCACCAGCGGGCTGCGCGGGTGGGCGACCAGGCTGATGCCGGACGCCCAGAAGCGCGGGTCTTCCGCGGCGCCGGGGATCGAGGCGCGGAACTCCGGGCTGAACTCGCCCTGCACGGTCGAGACGTTGACGCCGACCTTCTCCAGCACCCGTCCGCGCATCACGCTGATCACGCCGCCGCCGCCGTCTCCTTCGCCGGACGGCCGCTGCCAGGGCGTGCGCTCGAATTTGCCGGGCGGCAGTTCCGGGCTGTCCGATTCGAGCTCGATGGCCTCGAATGCGGCACAGAGCCGATCGCGCAGGGTCTCGAACCAGGCGCGTGCGACATCCCGGATCGCGTCGTGAGCAGGACGGATGACCTCGGAGCGGGAGGCTCCGGGGTCGGGCGTGAGCGGGTTCATGGCCAGTGTAATAGCCGAACCCGCCATGCTGTTGCAGGCCCATCGCGCCGTCCTTACAATAGGGGCAGGAAAAGGTCCTGACAGGCCGTTCCGTATTGTTGGAATGTCCGATTGTCTGAAGGACCCGTTGATGGCCGGCCCGCTTCATGGTGATGCAGTTTCGACGCCTGTTCGTTCAGGCTTGGCCTCTTCCGGGCCGACCCTTCCGGGTCCCGATCCGGTCGGCCTTACGCCCGCGCCTGGCCTGACCAGCCCGTTCGCGCGCTGGATCGACCAGCGGCTGCCGGTCATTTCCGGCTTCAGGCGCGAGTACGTCGATTATCCGACGCCGCGCAACCTGACCTATTTGTGGAATTTCGGGGCGCTCGCGACCATCGCCCTGGCCATGCTGATCCTCACCGGCATCTTCCTGTCGATCAACTACACCGCCACCGCCGCCGGCGCGTTCGCCAGCGTGGAGGCGATCGACCGCCAGGTCAGCAGCGGCTGGATCATCCGCTCGACGCACATGGCCGGTGTCAGCCTGTTCTTCGTCGCGCTGTACGTCCACACCTACCGATCGCTCTATTACGGCTCCTACAAGGCGCCGCGCGAGCTGTTGTGGCTGACCGGCGTGCTGCTGCTGCTGATGACGATGATCACCGCCTTTGCCGGCTACGTGCTGCCCTGGGGCCAGATGAGCTACTGGGGTGCCTCGGTGGTCACGAACGCGGTATCCGCCATTCCTGGCTTCGGCCGCTCGCTCGCGACCTGGCTGCAGGGCGGCGACAGTCTCGGCGACGCGGCGCTGCACCGCTTCTATGCGCTGCATTTCGTGATGGGCTTCCTGATCCTCGGCGCCGTGGTGCTGCATGTGGTGGCACTGCACGTGAACGGCTCGAACAACCCGCTCGGCATCGAGGTCAAGGGCCCGCAGGACACGCTGCCGTTCCACCCCTACTACACCTCGAAGGACAGCATCGGCCTGTGCGTGTTCCTGATCGCCTTCGGGGTGCTGGTGTTCTATCTGCCGGGCTTGCTGACCCAGCCGGACAACTACATCGAGGCGAACCCATTCTCGACCCCGTCCGACATCGAGCCGGAATGGTATTTCGCACCCTTCTACGCCGTGCTGCGCGCGGTGCCCTCGACCTTCGGCGGCCTGCTGCTGTCGGCAGGGTCGGTGCTGGTGCTGTTCGCGGTGCCCTGGCTCGACACCTCGCCGGTGCGCAGCGCCCGCTTCCGGCCGGTCTACCGCAAGCTGATGGTCGTGCTGGCGGTGATGTTCCTGGTGCTGCTGGTGTCCGGCCTGCATCGTCCGGCGGGGATCTGGCTGGTATTGTCGCGTGTGGCGACGCTCTACTGGTTCCTTCACTTCCTGGTGCTGCTGCCGCTGCTTGGCAGCGTGGAGCGGACCTTGCCGCTGCCGGAGAGCATCGGCCGGCCGGTGTTGCCGACCCGTCGGACATCGATGGCCGGAAGTGCCGTGCATATGCCGTCGAGGGCCACCGCGATGCCGATGGAGAAGAACTGATGCGCTGGCTGATTGCCGGCGCGGCGGTGGGAATTACAGGACTGTACGGCGCCATGCCGGCTGCGGCGCAGAACCTGCAGTCGCTGCCGATCCCGCGTCAGGCCTGGGGCTTCCAGGGTCCGTTCGGCAGCTTCGACCTCGCCAGCGCCCAGCGTGGCTATGCCGTCTACAGCCAGGTCTGCTCGTCCTGCCACTCGATGAAGCAGGTGGTCTTTCGCGACCTGTCCGGCCTCGGTCTCGACGAAGACCAGATCCACGACATCGCCGCCGGACAGCCGGTCCCGGGCGGCACCGACGCCAACGGCAACATCGTGCTGCGCGCCGCCACCCCGGACGATCATTTCCGGCTGCCGTTCCCCAACGAGGCGGCGGCCCGCGCGGCCAACAACGGCGCGGTGCCGCCCGACCAGTCGCGGATCGCCACCACCATCCAGGGCGGTCCGAGCTTCATCCAGGCGTTCCTGACCGGCTTCCGCGATCCGCCGCCCAACGTCACGCTGGCGGCGGGGATGCATTTCAACGACTACGTGCCCGGCAATTCCACCGCGATGCCGAACCCCCTGCATGACGGGCAGGTGAAGTACACCGACGGCACCAAGCCGACGGCGGCGCAGATGGCGCATGACGTGACCACCTATCTCGCCTGGACCGCGCAGCCGCATCTGGAGGAGCGCCGCCGCATGGGCGTGCGCGTGATGATCTATCTGGTGATGCTGCTGGGGCTGGTGGTCGTGGTCAAGCGCAAGGTGTGGGCGAATGTCCGGCTCTGACGGCGCAATCGAACCAGTCATCGGCCTGATCGGCGGGTCCGGCCTCTATGACATCGAGGGGCTCGAGGACAAGGTCTGGCGCGAGGTCGAGACACCCTGGGGCAAGCCGTCGGACGCGCTGCTGTTCGGCCGGCTCGACGGGGTGCGCTGCGTGTTCCTGCCCCGGCACGGGCGCGGCCATCCTATTCCGCCGAGCCGGCTGAACTATCGCGCCAACATCGACGCGCTGAAGCGCTCTGGGGTGACGGACGTGGTCTCGCTGTCGGCGGTCGGCTCGCTGAAGGAGGAGCTGCCGCCCGGGCATTTCGTCATCATCGACCAGTTCATCGACCGCTCGTTCGCGCGCGAGAAGAGCTTCTTCGACACCGGGCTGGTGGCGCATGTGTCGATGGCCGATCCGCTATGCCCGCGCATCGGCGATGTCCTGGAGGCGCAGGCGCGCGCGCTCGGGCTGCCGGTCACACGCGGCGGCACCTATCTGGTGATGGAAGGCCCGCAATTCTCGACCCGGGCCGAGAGCCTGCTGTATCGCACCTGGGGCTGCTCGGTGGTCGGCATGACCAACATGCCGGAAGCCAAGCTCGCCCGCGAGGCGGAGCTCTGCTACGCGACCGTGGCGATGGTCACCGATTACGACTGCTGGCATCCGGGCCATGACAGCGTCACCGTCGATGCGGTGGTCAAGGTCATGATGTCCAACGCCGACCGCGCCCGCAACCTGATCCGCAGCGTCATTCCCGTCCTCGGCCAGCGGCGCGGACTATGTCCGGCCGGTTGCGACCGCGTGCTGGACCACGCCCTGATCACGGCCCCCGACGCACGCGATCCGGCCCTGCTCGCGAAGCTCGATGCGGTTGCCGGACGGGTGCTCCGCGCCGGCTGACCACCTTTGGGCAGGTCGTTTCAGATGCGTCCCATCACCAGCAGGATGATGACGATGATCAGCACCAGTCCCAGTCCGCCGGAAGGGAAATAACCCCAGCCGCCGCTATAGCCCCAGGTCGGCAATACCCCGACCAGGAGCAGGATCAGGATGATCAGCAGGATCGTTCCGAGCATGTTCAGCCTCCCGTCGGCGCTCAGAGATGGTGCTGCAGGAAGGCCAGGCTGCGTTCCTGGGCGAGTGCTGCGGATAATGCGTTGTAGCTCGCGCGCTCGGAGCAGCCGAAGCCGTGACCGGCCCCCTCGTAGACGAACAGCTCCACCCCGGGCTGGGCGGTGCGGATCGCCTCGACATCGGTCAGCGGGATGTGGGTGTCCTCGGCGCCGAAATGCAGTTGCACCGGGCAGTTCGGCACCGCGTCCCTGGTGGCCACGATGCCGCCGCCATACCAGCCGACCGCCGCCTTGAAGCGATGCGTCTGCGTGGCCGCGGCCCAGGCGAGCGCACCGCCCCAGCAATAGCCGATGACGCCGACGGTCTCGCTGTTCAGCGCGTCGGCACTGGCCAGCATGTCGGCCAGCGTGTCCTGCGGCTTGATCTTCTGGCGCAGCCCCATGGCGCGCTGCATGTCGGCGGCTTCGTAGCCGAGCTCGACACCGGGTTCAGCGCGGTCGAACAGCGCGGGTGCGACCACGTGGTAGCCGGCATCGGCGAACCCGTCGCAGACCGCGCGGATATGGTGGTTCACGCCGAATATCTCCTGCAGCACCACGAGCGAGCGCGGGCTGTCCGGGAAGCCGGCTTCGTAGGCGGACAGGCTGTGGCCGTCCGAGGCGGTGAGGGTGATGAATTTACCCATTGGGCTCGTCCTCCGTGTGTCGATGTGGGAGGATGAAGGGATGGGCGAGATCGTCAACCTCAACCGGGCCAGAAAGCGTCTCGCGCGGGCACGCGAGGCTCTCGACGCGAAGCAGAACCGCGTCCGCTTCGGCCGCACCATTGTCGAGACGACGAATGACCATCGCCGCGAGAGCGCGCGGGAGGCGCTGCTGGACGGCAAGCTGCCGGAGCCGGACGACCGGACGCCCTCCTAGGTCGAAATCGTAACGATATCGGGTTGGGACAAGTAGAATTTCGTCTCTCGCAAGGAGAGGCGGATGACATCTGGCCCGTTCCAGCCGGGGCAGGCCAGCCTGTCGATTGGCGGAGAGACCATCCCGTTCACGATGGAAGCCGAGGTCGAGTATACGACTTTGGAAGAGGCGATAGCCTCCGGCCTGTTCGACATGCCGGATGAGCCGGGGATGATACGCATCCCGGTGACGATAAACGTGATGCTTCCGTATCACATCCTGTTTCCGCCCGGACTGCCGGCGGAGGAGGCTGTGGCTGGCCAGGCCGATGGCGTGCCGCCTGACGCGGATGGCGGGCGTGCCCATACCCGTTTCGGGAATTAGCCCAGGTCGATCGCTGCCCGTAACATCGCCCGGACTTTCAAGACGGCGGATGAAGAGGCGAGCGAGCGGGCCGAGTTCCGGAACCTGCTCGATGTACTGCATCCGAGGCGCGAGCAAGTGGCGTTCCGGCCGGTTGCCGATGCGGTGACCCAGGCCGATGCCGGAGCACGCGGGGCCGGCCCGATCAAGCTCGTGCAGCTCGAAGCGGGGGAAACGCGGCTCGGCTCGGCAGAGAGTAGGCTGAGCCCGGCGGAGGCCTCGCGTGCGGAGGCCTTTGCGGAGGCTAGCAGTCAGCTCGCGGTGTTGGAGCCGGGAAATCCGGTGTTGCAACGCCTGACCACGCCCGGCTCGATGCCTGACGATGCGGCAGTCGAAGGCGTGAAGCGCGAACTGGCCGCGGCGGAAGCGCGCGCTGCGGTGAAATCCTCGCCGACCGAGCCAAGCGACCTGCCATTGCGGTCCGTTTCGGGTGAGCCGAGTGTCGAAGGTCAAGCCGGCTTGCCGCCGCTGCTTGAACCCTCCGAGCCGATCGGTGAGCCTGGGGACGAAACCGAAGGTTTTCCGCAAGCTCCGTTGGCAAGCTATAAAGAGGGTGCGAGCGACGGCGGTTCCGGAAAGTGGGTTGCAGATAGCCCGAAGTATCCACGCGATCCGGCTCACGCCGGCTATCAGCAACGTGCAGCAGGGGCGCCTCCAGGAATGGAGTATCAGGTACCGGCGCCTGTTAGATTAAAGCCGTCCGGCGTGAAGTTGTTTGACGGGTATGATCCGGCTACTGGGCATCTGCTTGATGCTAAAAACTACGTGGACTGGCCAAACGAAACTTCAATCTTTCCATGAAATTAACAGCTAAAGAATTGGATAACGATGGCGAGATTGCAGCATACAATGGTCGGAGATTGGAGGTCCGAGTTGCAACACAAGAGAAAGCCGCTTTGTTGCAGCGGATCATCGAGGAGAAAGGCATCTCCAACGTCGTCATACGGGTTTGGCCTGACCAGTAGGATCACACCATGAGCTACTCCTACTATAATGATAAAATTCTAGCCTACTGGTGGAACAGGCCTGTCATTGCGCATGAGGCCTTCGCGCAGATGGCTGCCTTCCTGCAGCGCCTGCAGGCGTTCAGCGATCTTTTCACGAGCCTCTATGTCTCGAACGATCGCACCATGAAGTGGATATCCCTGCGTCAGGATTTTTCGAATTTTGAGGCTGAGATGATTTCTTGCATGAGTGAGGACGGGAGCTATCGCAATTCTGATCCGAATGATGTGACTTTTTCTATGACATCCTACGCTTACAGAGGTTTCGATATATTATTTTCCACTGTGCC